>NZ_JBHERJ010000044.1:0-48004 GCF_043359455.1 Lysinibacillus sp. PWR01
CGATGACATCATAATTTGTCATCGTTTTATTAAATTTAACCTCTTCATAACTATTTCAAGATAGGTTAATGCCAATACATATTTGTCAATATTTTCACTTTCAAGTATAAAATAGTTGGATTTTATATGGTATAATTTCAAACGATACTGATACATATAATAGGAAAAGGGAGAGAAAAGAATTTGATGAAAAAGATGATGAAACGAACGAGTGCGGCGTTGCTTGGTGCCTCATTGATGCTGACGACAGTTGTACCTGTGATTCATGCAGAAGAGCAAACACCACCCCTAGTACCATCGATTAGCGAATGGGCGATAGAAACATTAAATGAGGGCGAAAAATACGGAATTTACTCAACTGAATGGTACTTTGATGGCTTCCTTCAAGAAATTTCAGTGGATAAAGTAAATGAACTTCTAGCTTTAACGGAAAAGAAAGTTGCTTCTCTAGGGTTAGCTGAAAATAAACAATATAAACCAGTGAGTGTGAAAAACGATAACACACGTGGTGATATTGTGAAGCGCTTGTATAATATCGTCGCGCGCTACGATTTACCTGTTGGTACAGATGCTGTTCAATTTATGAAAGAGCATAACATATTACAAGGCTCTCCAAATGGACTGCAGTTAGAGAAAAAGGCAACGACTCAACAGGCTGTATTACTAGCTGTCCGTTTTATTCAGAGTACATATGCACTTGCAGAGCAAGGATCTAAGGGGGTAGCCTGGATAGTAGAGGATGAGGATACACTTGTCTACTTATTAGGTTCTATTCATCTAGGAACACCAGACTTATATCCATTCGATAAAAAACTAGTAACGGCGTTCGATGAATCGGATGCGCTGTTAGTAGAGGCGAATATCTTGGATACGGAAGCACTTGAATACTATTCAGAAAAAGCAATGTATACAGATGGCTCAACATTGAAAGATGCTGTTGCACCAGAAACATATGCGAAGCTTGAACAAGTGGCAAAGCTTTATGATCTTCCTATGGACCAGCTGACAGTGCAAAAGCCGTGGATGCTTTCTAGTGCATTATCAATGCTTGCAATGGACGACTCCTTTGGTATGACACCACAAGAGATGGCAATGCACGGTATCGATATATACTTTTTATTGAATGCACAGTTGCAGCAAAAGCCAGTGATTGAATTAGAAGGTACGAGAGCACAGGTTGATATGTTTGAAGCATTATCACCAGAGGCACAGGAGCAGTCATTAGTCGCTGTGTTGGATAGTATCATTAATCCATCTGAAGAGAATCAATCCGCAGTTCTTCAAGAGTGGTTTACAAGCTGGAAGCAAGGAAATGTTGAAGAGTTTGCAAAAAGCTTCCAAGCAATGGAAGGTACATCGTCTGAATTTAATGAAATGCTATTTGGTCTACGTGATGAACAAATGGCAAAGAAAATCATGAATGTATTGGAAGAAAAAGAAGGTAAGTACTTTGTTGTTGTTGGTTCAGGTCACTTCCTAATCGATAAAAATATTCGCTATCATTTGGAGAAAAACGGCTACAAGGTAAAGCCATTTTATCAATAATAATGAATTTCCCTCGTAAAAGGATAGATTAAATTCTATCTTTTACGAGGTTTTTTTATGCATGTAAGACAATAATGATCATTTGACGCTAACAATCTAAATAATCGGATTATTGTTGCAACGAAAAAAAAATCATGTTAGTATTAGTAAAACGTTTTACTAAATCGTTTTACTTGTGAAGGGGATGAAAATATTGAGAAATAAACGAATTGCAACGATTGGGGATGCAATGGTCGTTTTTAATCCATCTAAGACAGGTCCTCTACGTTTCGTTCCTTCCTTTGAGCGAGCTGTGGGTGGTGCAGAATTAAATTTTGCGATAGGTGTTACACGTTTAGATATGGAAGCAAAATGGATTAGTTGTATTGGAGACGATGAATTTGGCAAGTTAATTTATAACTTTGCGCGTGGTGAAGGAATCGATGTATCACATGTCTTACGAACACCACATATTCCAACGTCTATCTACTTCAAGGAAATTCGGGAAGACGGTGCAGGTAAATCGTTTTATTACCGCAACCCATCACCATTACTTGAGCTAACAGAAGACCGTATAGATGAGTCAGTACTTGATGATGTGGACTTATTACATATTAGCGGTGTGTATTTAGCGGTATGTGAACATAATATTCAAGTTGCAATGAAATTGATTGCTTTAGCCAAAGCAAAAAATATTCCTATATCCTTTGATCCAAATTTACGTTTAAAACTATGGTCTATAGAAGATGCCCGAGCGGTATACGAAAAAGTGTACCCATCTATCAATCTTCTTTTAACAGGACAGGATGAATTTGAACTTTTATTTGAAGGGCGTACAGTTAAAGACGTTCAAGAGAGTTATAAAATAGATGAAATTATTGTGAAAAAAGGCGAACAAGGCGCCACGGTTTATACAGCTAATGAACAGTATGAACGAGAAGCCTTTTCCATTCGTGCCATTGATACAGTTGGAGCAGGGGATGCATTTGATGCAGCCTATGTCTATAGCTATTTAAATGGTGATGATATCGTAGAACGCCTCCGTTTGGCCAATGGGGCAGGTGCATTGGTAGCCACGATTAAAGGAGATAATGAAGGGCTCCCATCCTTGCAAGAATTAAGGCAATTTATCGGCGATGAAAAACTAATTGAGCGTTAGGAGTTGTCAGGAATGCAAAAAATCGAAATTTTGAAAGCGTTGTCAGATGCAAAAGTTGTAGCGGTCATTCGCGGAAGTTCACCTGAAGAAGCGACAGAAATTTCAAAAGGGGCAATTACAGGTGGCATTCGAGCAATTGAAATAACGTATACAACACCTTTTGTTGAAGAAACCTTTAAAGCATTACGTCATAGTGATGCAATAATTGGAGCTGGGACAGTATTGGATGTTGAAACTGCACGCCACGCGATTTTAAATGGTGCAAAATTTGTTGTTAGTCCGAGCTACAACGCTGCAATTGCAAAGCTTTGCAATCGCTATAGCATACCATATTTACCAGGCTGTATGACGATTACAGAGATGGTGACAGCACTTGAAGGTGGAAGTGACATTATTAAATTATTCCCAGGAAATCAATTTGAACCAAACTTTATTAAAACCGTTAAAGGGCCTCTGCCACATATCACAATTATGCCTACAGGCGGTGTTGGCTTGGCTAATATGAACGAGTGGTTAGAAGCAGGCGCAGTTGCAGTTGGGATTGGTAGTGATTTAAATAAAGCATTTGCAAAAGATGGATACGCAGGTGTAGTTGAACGTGCCAAAGCGTATATTGAAAATCTATCAAACTAGGAGGTAATGAAGTATGAATATGACGTTTAGATGGTATGGTCGTGGCAATGATACAGTGAAATTAGAAGATGTGAAACAAATACCGAATGTAAAAGGAATTGTTTGGGCACTTCATCATCTACCAGCAGGAGAAGTATGGACTAAAGAGGCCATTCAAGATGAAGTTGATTATATACAGTCTTTTGGATTCCATACAGATGTTGTAGAAAGCGTCAATGTCCATGAAGATATTAAATTAGGATTGCCGACACGTGATCAATATATTGAAAACTATAAACAATCTATTCGCAACCTAGGCGAAGTGGGTGTCAAAGTCATTTGCTATAACTTCATGCCGGTATTTGATTGGACACGTACAGACTTATTCCATCCATTAGAAGATGGCTCAACGGCTCTCTATTTTGATAAGGAAAAGGTCATGAATTTAGATCCACAAGAACTGGTGAATGAAGTAAGCGCTTCTTCGGATTTAACACTCCCAGGGTGGGAACCAGAACGATTAGCCCGACTTTCAGAATTATTTGAGCAGTACAAAGAAGTAGATGAAGCCAAACTTTGGGACAACTTAGCTTACTTCTTACAAGCCATTTTACCAGTTGCAGAAGAAGCAGGTATTCAAATGGCGATTCATCCAGATGATCCACCGTATTCTATCTTTGGCTTACCGCGCATTATTACAGGAGCAGAAAGCTATGAAAAATTAATTAAAATCTCTGATTCCATGGCGAATGGTTTTACGTTCTGCTCAGGTTCAATGGGAGCAGACCTACAAAATGATATGGTAGCCATCGCTGAAAAATATGCATATCGTGCTCCGTTTGCCCATATCCGCAATGTCAAGATTATGGAAAATGGCAGTTTCTTTGAAACATCGCATTTTACTTCGGATGGTTCAATCGATATTAAAAATATTGTACGCACATTAAATGACCAAAACTATGAAGGCTATGTACGTCCAGATCATGGTCGTCATATTTGGGGAGAACAATGTCGTCCAGGCTACGGCTTATATGATCGAGCACTTGGCATTATGTATTTAAATGGTCTTTGGGATGCTTATGAAAATCTAAAGAAATAGGTGACATGTATGAAGGCACTACAAGTAATCAAACCTTTTGAAATGACTTTAATTGACGTAGCAGAACCAGTGATAACAGAGTCAACAGATGTCCTAGTTCAAACAGAATATGTTGGTATTTGTGGCTCAGACATGCATATTTATCATGGCTCGAATCCATTAGCGACATTGCCTCGTGTACCTGGGCATGAAGTTGTTGGACGTGTGTTAGAGGTTGGCCAAGAGGTACAAGGATTAAAAGCTGGTGACAAAGTTGTTGTCGAACCGATTCGTTATTGTGGTGAGTGCTATGCTTGCCGTAAAGGACAACCAAATGTCTGCGAACAGCTTTCCGTTTTTGGTGTTCATGAAGATGGCGGTATGCGTGAGCGCTTTGTTGTTGCTGAAAAGCAATTACATAAAGTAGCAGACCACACACCTTTAGAAGAAGCAGTCTTAATCGAACCTTATACAATTGGCGCACAAGCAGTATATCGTGGTGAATTACAGGCGGGTGAGACACTATTGATTCAAGGAGCAGGGCCGATTGGCATTTGTATTTTAAAGATGGCTAAATTAATGGATGCACGCGTGATGATTTCTGATTTGGATCCAGCTAAGCTCTCATTCGCAAAAGAACTTGGTGCGGATGAAGTTGTCAATGTAAAAGAACAAGATTTATTAGAGGCTGTTAATCAATGGACAGATGGAGTAGGTGTCAATGTATCTATTGATGCGGTCTGTATTCCACTAACATTTAAGCAATCTATTGATGCTGTTTCAGTTGCTGGAAGAGTGGTAGTCCTTAGCTTTGGAGAGGAAGCCATTGAGCTTGCCCCTCTACCAATCACAAAAAAGGAATTATCGATCAAAGGATCACGTTTACAGACATTCCAATTTGAAAACGTAGTGAAGCTTGTTGATGCTGGAAAGCTACAGCATCAAGGATTAATTACACATACTTTCTCATTACATGAAGCAAAAGCAGCCTTTGAATTTATAGAAAAAAACCCAAATGAAGTACGTAAAGTTATTTTAAAAGTAGGTGAGTAAGGTGCATCAAGCATTACAAAATAAAGTGGCTGTTGTAACAGGTGGTAGTGGTGTTCTTTGCTCAGAGATGGCGAAGGAATTGGCTAGGCAAGGTATGCGAGTTGCTATTTTAAATCGTACGGCGCAAAAAGGCGAGGCAGTCGTCCAATCGATTAAAGAAAATGGCGGAGAAGCAATTAATTTTTCTGTGGATGTTTTAAATAAAGAGTCATTAATAGCAGCGAGACAAGCAATATTACAGCAATATGGTCAAATTGATGTACTGATTAATGGAGCGGGTGGCAATCATCCAGATGCCATTACTGCTGATGAAGTATATAAAGAACAATCAACTACACCAAATTTCTTTGAATTAACGCCAAACGGTTTTGAAAGCGTATTCTCGAATAATTTTACAGGAACATTTTTAGCTGCCCAAGTTTTTGGCGAAGCATTGCTGAAAACGAAGGGGACGATAATTAATATTTCATCCATGAGCTCCTATGCTCCTATGACAAAAGTGCCTGCATATAGCGCGGCAAAGGCAGCGATTAATAACTTTACGCAATGGATGGCTGTGCATTTTGCAGAAGCAGGCTTACGTGTCAATGCCATTGCACCTGGATTTTTTATTACCGAACAAAACCGTAATCTATTGCTGACAGAAGACGGCTCACTAACAGCACGTTCAGAAAAAATCATTACAGCTACACCACAAAAACGCTTTGGAAAACCACAAGATTTATTAGGGACATTATTATTTTTAGCTGATGATACATACTCAGCATTTGTCACTGGCGTAACGATTCCTGTTGATGGTGGATTTATGGCATACTCAGGCGTTTAACAAAGGGGATCTATTTCAAATTTAGGGGTGAATGATATGAAACAACAAGGTATTTTTGGAGATGGCAAAACGGTTGTTATTGTCATGCTATTTTTAGCGGGTGTCATTAACTATTTAGACCGTTCAGCATTATCAATTGCAGCACCATTTATTCAAGAAGATATTCATCTAACGTCAACACAATTAGGGATTATCTTTAGTAGTTTCTCTGTTGGGTATGCCATTTTCAACTTTTTAGGTGGCATGGCTTCCGATAAATTTGGTGCCAAGTTAACGCTATTTGTAGCGATGATTGTATGGTCTTTATTCAGTGGAGCAATGGTATTAGTCGTTGGATTTGCTTCATTAATTATTGTTCGAATTGTATTTGGTATGGCGGAAGGACCATTGTCATCAACCATAAATAAAATGGTGAACAACTGGTTCCCTGCAGATAAACGTGCTTCTGTAGTAGGGCTAGCCAATAGTGGTACACCACTTGGTGGTGCGATTGCAGGTCCAATTGTCGGTTATATTGCATTAGCATATGGCTGGAAATATTCATTTATTGCGATTATGATCCTTGGATTTATTTGGGCAATTGTATGGTTTAAAGTGGTAAAAGAAAAGCCGAACAAAGAAGACAGTGTAGAATCAATGGCAAACTTAGAGATTGCAGCAGAAGATATCAATCATAGTCGTGGTCTATCTTACTATTTAAAACAACCAACTGTATTATTTACAGCCTTTTCGTTCTTTGCCTATAACTATATCCTATTCTTTTTCTTAACTTGGTTCCCAAGCTATCTAGTAGAAGCTCGTGGAATGGCTGTTAAAGATATGAGTATTGTGACGGTTATTCCATGGATTTTAGGGTTCTTAGGTTTAGCAATGAGTGGAATTGTATCGGATTTCATTTATAAACGTTTTATGCGTAAGGGAGTTTTATTCTCTCGTAAAGTCGTTCTAGTTACATGTTTATTCTTAGCCGCTGTATCAATTGGCTGTGCAGGTATTGTAACAACAACAGTTAGTGCTGTTGCGCTTGTTGCTACCTCTGTTTTCTTCTTATATTTAACAGGTGCTATTTACTGGGCAATCATCAATGACGTGGTGGAATCTAAATATGTTGGATCTGTTGGTGGCTTTATGCACTTCCTTGCAAACACGGCAGGTATTATTGGACCAACTTTAACAGGTTTCCTGGTAGACAGAACAGGAACGTTCTCTGCGGCTTTCCTACTTGCAGGTGGTTTAGCGGTCATCGCTTCATTAGCAGTTATTAAATTTGTTACACCAATTGTTCATAAAGAAATAGCTTAGAAATAGAAAGGATGGATTCAAATGAACAATCAGTCAGTTATTAAAATTCATCCAATGGACAATGTAGCCATAGCCTTGAGTGATCTTCCTCAAGGCTTTTTACTTCCATTGGATGGGACAGAAATAACTTTACAGCAACAAGTACTACGTGGGCATAAGATTGCCATCACAACTCTTTCTAAAGATACACATATCATGAAATATGGTTTTCCAATTGGTCATGCGACAGAAGAAATCTCAGCAGGTAGCTGGGTTCACTCACATAACATGAAAACCAATTTATCGGGTGAATTAAGCTATGAATTTAATCCAAAAACACATCCTGTAGCCGAACCTCGTCATGCACAGCGCACGTTTAAGGGCTATCGTAGAAAAGATGGTCAGGTTGGAGTGCGAAATGAAATCTGGATTATTAATACGGTTGGATGTATTAACAAAGTAGCTGAAAATCTGGCGAAGTTGGGCAATCAATTATTGAAGGCTGACAATTTTGATGGTGTACAGCATTTCGCCCATCCATATGGTTGTTCACAACTCGGTGATGATTTAACGTATACACAAAAAATATTAGCTAATTTAATTCACCACCCAAATGCAGGGGCAGTGATTGTATTAGGGCTAGGGTGTGAGAACAATTATATTGAGCTGTTTAAGAAAACAATCGGTCATTATGATGAACAACGCGTAGCCTTTTTAAATGTTCAAGAATCTGCAGATGAAATGGAAGAGGGTCAACTATTACTTGAAAAAGCCTTTGACTATGTGACGACATTTGAAAGACAAGCATTACCTATTTCAGAACTGAAAATCGGTTTGAAATGTGGCGGTAGTGATGGTTTCTCTGGCATTACAGCTAATCCGATGATTGGCGTATTTTCTGACCAATTGATCTCAGCAGGTGGTGCAACGGTGTTAACGGAAGTTCCAGAAATGTTTGGGGCTGAACAGATTTTAATGGAACGTGCAAAAGATGCCTCTGTTTTTGAGGATATTGTGCATTTAGTAAATAATTTTAAACAGTATTTTATTAAATATAATCAACCTGTCTATGAAAATCCCTCCCCAGGAAACAAAGCGGGTGGAATAACAACATTGGAAGAAAAGTCACTTGGCTGTATTCAAAAAGGGGGATTCCAAGAGGTAAAAGAGGTGCTTGATTATGGCGACCGTATGTCCACAAAGGGGCTACATTTACTAAATGGTCCAGGAAATGATCTTGTATCAACAACAGCACTTGCCTCAACAGGCTGCCAAATTGTCCTTTTCTCAACAGGTAGGGGAACACCGTTTGGAGGACCTACACCTACAGTCAAAATTTCAACAAATACACCCCTTTATGAACGTAAAAAAAATTGGATTGACTTTAACGCAGGGCAGTTAGTGGAAGGTAAGCCGATGGATGTATTAGTCGATGAATTTATGGATTATATAGTAGCGCTAGCTTCAGGAGAAGTACAAACAAATAATGAGAAATATGGATTCAAAGAAATCGCCATTTTTAAAGATGGCGTGACGATGTAGGAGAGAAATGACATGAAACATCCTATTAAAATAATGCAAATAGGTGATGGGAATTTTATTAGAGGCTTTTTTGACCTAGCAGTTGAACAACTACAAGTCCCTTGCAGTATCGTTTCAGTTGCAGCAACAGCAAGAGGAAAAACAGTCAAACAGCTAGAAGAACAACAGTTACAATTCACTGTGATGGAACGTGGGTTAAAAAATGGTGAGGTTGTAGAAGAAGAAACCACTGTTAAGATTATTCAAGATACGATTCATCCGTATGAGAACTGGCATACATTTTTACAATATGCCCAGTCAGAAACATTAGAAATGATTGTGTCTAATACAACAGAGGCAGGAATTTATTACGAAAATATTCCTTATCCTACTGCCTGTCCAACAAGCTATGCAGCAAAGTTAACCGTCTTTCTAGAACAATATTACAATCATTTTCAAGGTGAAAAACAATTGGCAATTGTGCCTTTGGAATTAATAGAACAGAATGGCTCTACATTAAAAACGATTTGTCTACAGCATGCTAAAGACTGGAATTTGCCTACAGCATTTAATGAATGGCTGGCTACTTTAGCTTTTTGTAATACACTTGTAGACCGTATTGTAACAGGTTATCCACAAGATTATCAGGGGGAGGATGCCCTTTACACAGTTTGTGAACCGTACTTCTTATTTGTAATTGATCAAAAAGAGCCATTTAAACATTGGCCAACAAGTCTTGATTTCCCTTTTGTCTTTGATGATTTAGACATGTATCGGAAACGCAAAGTCGCCATTTTAAATGGTAGTCATATTTTGCTTTCAGCATTCGGCAAGATTTTTAACTACACAACTGTAAGAGAGGTATTTTCTCATGCAGGCGTTCGAGCCTTTATTGAAAAAGTAACAAACGATTTTACTCAACGATTCCAAGTGGATGAACACTATCAGCAAGATGTCTTTGAACGTTTTTTAAACCCATTTATTGAGCATCAGCTATATGATATTCAATTAAATGAGTTATCCAAGTGGCAAACACGTATTGCTCCATATGCTGAAACAGAAATTTACTATCAAGCTTTAGCATTAGGGATGTATGCAATGAATCCAACACGCTTTTCCATGCGTGAATCGGATCAAGTTATTGAAAAACTAACTGAAATCCATAACCATTTTGAACAAGGTCAGACAGAGCCAATGCAACAATTCATCGAACAACATTTCCAGTGTGATGCAACCAAGGTTATTCAGCAATTATCCACAATTAATAGTTTATTGGAGGAAATAGCATGCGACAATTAATAATTAATGAACCATTTCAAATGGTAGAACGTGAAGTAGACAAGCCGAGTATTGAAGGAAGTCATGATGTTTTATTAAAAATCACACATATTGGCGTGTGTGGAACAGACACACATGCTTTTGCAGGTGAACAGCCATTCTTTAGTTATCCACGTGTGTTAGGTCATGAACTAGCTGCTATCGTAGAAGAAGTCGGTGAAGCAGTGAAGGACATTCAAGTAGGTGATCGTGCAACAGTTATTCCATACATCCATTGTGGAGAGTGTGTTGCATGCCGTCGAGGTCAAACGAACTGCTGTAAATCCTTGAAAGTATTAGGTGTACATATGGATGGAGGTATGGGCGAATATATCGTAGTTGATGACAGTATCGTGATTACTGATAATGCTGTGTCAGGTGACCAATTAGCCATTGTGGAACCATTAGCTATTGGTGCCCATGCAGTACGTCGTTCAGAACTAACAGCAAATGATACGGTACTTGTTATCGGTGCAGGGCCAATTGGATTAGGAGCGGCTCGTTTTGCTAAATTACGTGGCGCAAAAACAGTGTTAATGGACTTAAACGAAGAACGTTTAAAAGAAGGACAGGCATGGACGGAAGCGGATGGCGTGATTGTTGGTAGTCATGACGTAAAGGCCCAGTTACATGATAAATTTAATGGCGAACTACCTACAGTTGTCTTTGATGCAACAGGCAATCAACAATCAATGGAATCTTCATTCCAGTATGTAGAAAATAGTGGCACATTAGTGTTTATTGGCTTAATGAAGAAGACCATTACATTTAATGATCCTGAATTTCATTCCAAGGAATTAACGTTGAAAAGCAGCCGCAATGCGACGTTAGAAGACTTTGAGACGGTTATGAGCTACATGCAGTCAGGAGCTATAAAGCAAGGCTATGTCACGAAAAATATTGCATTCGATGAAGCGATTTCTTACTTTGAGGCAAAACAATACAACACGAATAAAGCACAAATCTATTTTAAGTAATGGGGAGGGTTTTCAATGAATATTTCTGTACCAGCATTAAAAGAAATCGTTGTTCGAAAATTCACAGCTGAGGGTGTTGACGCTGAAACAGCAGCGCAAGTAGCAGATGTTTTGATTTATGCAGATTTACGTGGTGTCAGTTCTCACGGTGTTATGCGTGTGGAGCATTATATAACACGTTTAAAGGCAGGTGGCATAACGAAAAACCCCCATTTTTCATTAGAAAAAAGAGGCACAAATCACCTTCTTTTTAAAGGGGATAATGGTTTTGGGCATGTCATTTGTAAGGAAGCGATGGATGAAACGATTAAAATAGCTAAGGAACATGGCTCATGTACAACGATTATTCAAGAAAGTAGCCATTGTGGGGCGCTTGGCTATTTCCTTGAACAAGCAACGAGCGAAAATTTAATTGCTATTATGTGCTCTCAAACCGACTCAGCAGTCGTTCCTTTTGGGGGAAAAGAGCCTTACTTTGGTACGAATCCAATAGCTTACGGTTTTCCAACCAACGATAAACCGATCATTTTGGACATGGCAACAAGCAATGTAGCACTCGGAAAAATTTTATATGCACGCGAAAAAGGCGAGACAATCCCAAATTCGTGGGGAGTTGATGCACAAGGTGCGCCAACTACAGATCCTCACCAAGTCAAATCTTTAACACCGTTTGCAGGACCAAAAGGATATGGGATGGCACTTGTAGTAGATGTTCTTTCTGGAATTTTAGCAAGTGCAGCTTTTGGTCCACATATTTCAAAAATGTATGGTGATTATGAACAGAAACGTAATCTTGGACAATATTTATATGTATTAGATCCAACTATTTTTGGTGACGTCGAGCTATTCAAAGAAAATATTTCACAAATGATTAATGAATTACATGATGCGCCAACAGCACCCAATTTTGATCAAGTACTGGTGCCTGGTGAGATTGAACAGAATCGTAGTGCAGAAACAATGGATAAGGGCATTGATTTACCTGAACAAGTGTATAACTATTTGAATAGTTAATTTAACCAGTAAAGTATGCTATGCTACATAATACCAAGGAGAGTTTTCATATTTATAGGTAGGAGATTGATTTTAGTGAAAAAAACAACAATTGCCGATGTTGCACAATATGCAAATGTTTCGAATAGTACAGTATCGCAATATTTGAATAAGCGATATGAATATATGAGTGCAGACACTCGTAAGAAAATTGAAGAAGCTGTTGAAGCATTGCAATATCGTCCAAATTTAATGGCTCGTAGCTTAAAACAGAAATCTACCTTTACAATTGGTATTATTGTGGCGAATATTATCCATGACTTTTCAACGAAAATTATAAATGCACTGGAAGCAGAGTTCGATAAAGAGGGCTTCCATATGATTGTATGTAACTCGGCGGATAACCCTAAAAAAGAGAAAAAGCATATTGAAACTTTACTAGAAAAACAGGTAGATGGCTTAATCGTTTTTCCAACGGGAGAAAATAAAAATCTCTATATAAGGCTTCATCAACAAGCAATGCCAATCGTTTTTATTGACCGTTTTATTGAGGGAGTAGATATTCCAGCTGTGTTGCTTGATAATTTTTCTGCCATGAATACGGCAGTAGAGACGTTCCGCAAACAACCATTAGCCATTATCACTACCTCTTTAGCCTTACCGATTACTCCTCGTGTCGAACGCTTAGAAGGGTTTCGTCAAGCGCTCAGAAACAGGAATCTGTTCATTGATGAGCGCTATATAATAAATGGTGAACCAGCTGAGATGGCAGAGATATTCAATCAATTATTTACATTGGAACAACCACCAAAGGGAATCATTGCGGCAAATGATCGTATTTTTGAAGAATTAATGCTTTATATTAAAAAAAGAAATTTACATGTGCCTAATGATGTACAAGTAATCGCTGTGGATGATGTACCATATGCAAATTTTTTAACACCTTCCATTACAACATTGCAACAACCCATTTTACCAATGGCTCAGAAAGCGGCATCATTGCTCCTAGCAAAAATCAAAAAAGAACATCTTGCTGATGAACAAAAATTATATCGCTTTAAACCAATATTAATTCAGCGAGATTCAACTAATTAAAAAGGCAACCCAAAGCTATGATCTTAGCTAAGGGTTGCTATTTTTAGTTGCACCAATATTCATCGATAGATATGATTATCTAAAAGAATACTTTTATGTAAAAAAAGACCAATAATTCATTCTTAGGTGATAGAAAGGAGACTTATGCGCATTATTAGGAAGTATCGTCTCATTCTGTTTGGCTTTGGTTTCTCGTATTTAGGAAATTGGGTAAATCTAGTAGCACTGAATTTATTAGTTTGGCATTTAACAGAATCGCCTACTGCTATGGCTAGTATATTTATTGTAGGACCGATTGCTCGAATTTTAACAAGCTTTTTTGCAGGCTCCATTATTGATCGCTCGAATAAACAAAAATTAATGATCTATAGTGATATCATTCGTGGCATATTGATTTTATTGTTACCATTTACATCTTCTATTTGGCTCATCTATTGCGTATTATTTTTATCTAATATTGCAAGTAGCTTTTTTGGGCCGAGTAGTACCTATTATATTTCGAAATATATTCCAGACGAAGATAAACAATCCTTTAATGCAATATTAGGAATGTTTAGCTCAGGCTCATTTTTAATTGGGCCAGCATTGGCTGGGTTTATCATTGCCATTTCAAATGTATCTGTAGCATTTTGGTTTAATGCCTTGACGTTCTTTATCTGTGCGCTCTCGATTTTTAAGCTTCCAGCAATAGAAGATCATCAGGAAATGCAGCGAAAACCCATTACTTGGAATATGCTAAAAGAGGATTATGGTATTGTCTACGCTTATATTAAAAAAGAGCAAGTCTTTGCCAAAGTATTTCTATATTTTCAAGGTGCATTGATGATTGCCTTTGCATTAGACTCACAAGAAGCTACATTTATTAAACAAAGGCTACAAGCTTCAGATAGTCTATACGGTATCATTGTTAGTATCGCTGGGATTGGGGCGATCATTGGTGGAGCAATGGCTGCTCGTTATGCTAAAAGGTTTTCAACTAGACAATATATTGTCTATGGTCTGCTTTTGACGACAATTTCCTACACATTATTTTACTCTTCACCGAATGTGACAATGGCGATTATTAGCTTTATTGCATTAGGAATATGTATGTCATTTTGTAATGCGGGATACAGCACCTTTTATCAAATAAGTGTACCGACAGAAATTATGGGCCGTTTTGGTAGTATTTCCACAATGGTCATCAACGTGCTACAGATTGTCTTTACGTTAGCTTTAGGATTGCTAGCGGAATGGCTCTCACTACAAATGGTATGTATTGCATTTGGAGTCATAGCTATTTTCATCGCCCTAGTTTTATCTGTATTTATGCATTCAAAATCGGCCTATGCAGGTCTGAGGGAAGAGATTGTTTGAATACAATGTCAGGTTATTATATGGGGAAACTTAATTGTTTCTAATTAAAGTTAGAATTATTGGATAGACCGCTATTAAAAGATGTTTTTTAGAAAAAGTTAGCACTCATATAATGACAAAATGATTCCAAAATAACCTTATGTCAAAATTTGAGGAGGTTAACATGGCTAATTCAAGACACCGAAAACCAGATGATCGATCCAATAATGTTGAACGCATGCGTGACATTGTTAAAAATACTGAAGAGAAAGTTCAGGAAGCAGAAATTAGTATGGAATTTGCAGATCCTCTAGAAAGTAACAGGCTAAAAGAAAAAAATAAGCGACGTAAACAGTCAATTGAAGCATTAAAAGAGGAAATGAAAGATGAAATGGCAGCACGAAAAAAAGGTGAAGTTTAAAATTGGATTTTTAGAAGAATCAATTGTGATTCGGAATTTAGCCAAAAGAGATCTTTTAAAGGAAACCGAAAAAATCTGCATGTAACAATAGTGTCTTGAGTATTTGTTTACTATTTTCCACTAGACAAAAACAGATGGATTAGATGGTCCATAATGGACCTCTATATTGCCATCTGTTTTTATTTTGAATATGTTTACTGGATTTTTTTACATAATCACTAGATTAAAAAGTATGTACATGAAATTCTGAAAAAATGAACCTTTTCTAGTAGTCATTTGTTTATAACGTAGAACAATTAGAAAGGAGTGCCTTGAATTGACAGAACGTGAATTATTCGATTCATACAACAAAGATGTATACCGTACCTGTTATTACATGCTACGGAACGCCCAAGATGCGGAAGATCTCTGCCATGATGTATTTGTCACCGTCTTTCGTCAGGATTGGAGAAGTGTAGAGCATACACGTGCTTGGATTTTACGAATTGCGATGAATCAATGCTTAAATTTGCTTAAAAGAAAGCAGGCTCAGTTAAAAAAAGTGAGTCAGGTACAGTTGCTGCAGGAGCAAACTACGGCAACAGTTAAATCTGTAGACACCATTGTATTGGAGAAGGCAGCAGAGGAGGAGTGGGATGCACTACTCAGACAGCTACCAGAAAAGTTAATGGCTGTTGTCACCCTTCGCTACATCGGTGAGCTATCATTAGTGGAAATTGCGGAAACACTAAAGATTCCGGTGGGAACAGTGAAATCGAGACTCCATAAGGCATTGAAAATTATGCGCAAAAAACTAGAACAAAATCAAAATCTATGGTTGAAGGGAGAGAATCAATTTGGAACGCATTGAAAAGAAATTGAAAAAAGAGATGAAGGCAGACCATAACATGAAGTATCCTGATTTTGAACAAATGTGGAGCAGTATCCAACAGGATGAACTAAAAATCGTGGATGAACCGATCGAACTTCGACCGCGTAAAAGAAAGAGATTTGTATTGGTTGCAGGATTAGCTGTCGCTCTAATGGCTACCCCTGTCTATGCAGCATTGAATTATGATTGGTCAACTATTCTTTCTTATAGAGCTGGTATTCAGTCTGCATTAGATCAGGGTTTAGGGCAGACGATTGAACAATCTGTTACGAAGGATGGATTTACGCTCACTGTACATACGGCGTTTATCGATGATAACAGAACCTTTCTTTTATATAGTTTGAAACCTGATGCCTCTTGGGATGGAGAGAATATTGGCTTTGAACTTACCGGACTTAAAGATTCCAAGGGTAACTTTATTGAAGGGAATTATACACATTCTTGGAATGAGGAGCTTGGGACCTTTCAGGGTTATTTTGAAACGGATTGGGTGGCTGAAGGACAGATGACAGAAGTGGAGCTTGTGATGGAGAATATTCAGTTCATCAGCGATGAGAAATATTCTATCGACTATAATCCAAATGACTTGACTACGCAAGTGTTCCCTATTCAAAAGGATGGAGTTGACACAGTGTCTATTCAATCTTTTGAACAAGATGAAGGTAAAATATTGCTTAAAACGGCAGTTACACTTACAGATTTAAAAGTCCGAAATACAGGGATATTCATTGAGGCGATTAATAATACGAATCATTCAATTGAAACAGGGAAAAGATCTTTCATGGGAAGACAGGGAGCGAAAGGAGAATATTTTAGTCAGCAACTATTCGAGTCTGAAGCCTTACAAGAGGAGGGGACTAAATTCCAAATTTCTTATAACCGCATACTAGAAACAAAAGAAAGCACTTGGAATATGCAACTAAATCTCTCTAAAACACAACTGGAAAATACGTCATTTAAGAAAGTACTAGATATTCCAATTGACAACGTGCCTGGTGGAACTAAAATTCATGAAATGTCGGTTACACCGACCCAAGTTCGATTGATTCTTACTCAAGAAAAATACGAAACTTTTCCTTATATGGATTATCAACTGGATGTAGGTGGAACTTTATTGACTGGGTATATTTCGAGTGAAGTTGGAGATCCTAATGAAACAGAGCTGCGCTTTGAAATAACTGGACTAAATGGAGCCTCTTTGGAAAATCAACCTGTAGCTTTCGTTGCTAAGAACCATGTTGAAGGTTTATACGGAGACGACAATTCAATCCAATTAACGAACATATCAGCAAAGCCTCAAAGTGTAACATCTAATATAGCAGGGTACTCAATTTCATGGACTTATTATATGAAGGACAATAACCTTTATGTGGAATCATTAAGCCCTGATCCAGGGTTTGCTGGAGTCAATCAAACCTATTATTTAGAGGGTAAAGAAAAAATCTATGGAACGCCTGAATATATGGGCATTCTTGAAAATAATAAAAGAATGGATGTTTATGAGAATTTTGACAAGAAGGAGCTAGAAATTCTCATTTTTAAATATTTAACTAACAAGCCCAATGATGAGCTACGTATACCCCTTACATTTGGAAAATAACAGCATTAATAACCCCATCTATTTGACTCTTCACTATTCAAATAGATGGGGATTTTTGTTTTCTTATAAAGATTAAAGTGCTTTACATAAAAAGAAATGTATAATATAGTTTAGTTAACTTAAATAAATTAATGCGCAGGAGAAGATACATGACCTCTAACGAAAAAACACAAAAATCATTTGCTTATAAGCTTGGATTAGGCATTATTATCTTTTCTCTTTCACTATGGTTAATCCCAATCATTACACCTTTCACACCGATACCTACAAAAGTAAAGGCTGGGATTATACCAGGAAGTATTATTGTAGCTGAAATCTTATTTTGGCTTGGTGCTTTACTTGTTGGAAAAGAGGTAGCTAACAAATTTAAAAGCTATCTAAATCCTAAAAAATGGCGAGAAAAAGGTGACACTCAAAAAAATGAAGAATAACAAGGTAGCGGAGCAAATTAATCAAACCATTGAAGATATTTGGATCATGCTTGAGAAAATGGAAAGGGCTTATACTAATTACTCCTTAAATAATCAGCAATATGTTCTTTTAACATTAGTGATTCGTCATCCGTCCTGTTCACCTTCAGAACTAGCAGATAAAATGGCTATTACGAAAAGTGCAGTGAGTCAGCAATTAGCTAAGCTTGAACAGGATGGTTATATAATGAAAAGGCAGCATGAAGAGGATAAGCGTGCATTTTCTGTTGAATTGGGTGAGAAGGGGCAACTATATAAACAGGAAATCGAAGCCTTTAATCAACAGATTACAGAAAA
The DNA here is from genome assembly GCF_043359455.1 of Lysinibacillus sp. PWR01. Lineage (NCBI taxonomy): Bacteria > Bacillati > Bacillota > Bacilli > Caryophanales > Bacillaceae > Lysinibacillus > Lysinibacillus sp. PWR01. The sequence continues at coordinate 18,431 of NZ_JBHERJ010000044.1, forward strand.
GTACCATGCTAATTTATCATCTGAAGAATTAGCTGAAATGTTAGCTACTCTAGAAAAAATGAAAAAAATACTGTATGAATTTTAGGAAAAGTTTGACATTTAATCTGGTGTGTCTTATAGTAACCCTTAATATTAAAGGGGGAATAAACATGGTCATTACTCTTGTCCAATCATTCACAACAAAACATCATCATCATCACTAGTCTTGCTATCTTTATTATCTTATTAATATTGAATAGGAAGACTATTTCTCATGTAATCGTATAAATAAAGCTGATTTGAAGCTTTATCGTTATACGGTTTTTTTATTGCTCAAAAAATGAGGAGGAGATTATGATGAAAAAAATGGACTATCAGAATGTTCGAGGAACACAAGATTATTTACCAGAGCAGGAGGCTACTCGTCGTGCGATACGCCGTACGTTAGAAGATACATTTATATCCTATGGCTGCAAGCCGTTAGAAACACCTATTCTTAACTATACAGAGTTGATGGCTTCTAAATATGCTGGTGGTGCTGAGATTTTACAGGAGATGTATACATTAACAGATCGAGGCGAGCGGGATTTAGCGTTACGCTATGATTTAACGATTCCATTTGCAAAGGTTGTAGCTATGAATCCAGCGATTGCTATGCCATTTAAACGATATGAGATTGGCAAAGTATTTCGAGATGGCCCCATTCAGGCTGGTCGTTTTCGCGAATTTACACAATGTGATGTAGATATTGTTGGGGTAGAATCACAGGCTGCTGAGGCGGAGCTAATGATGATGGCGATAGATGCCTTTGATCAGCTTAAACTTAAAATTAATCTCCAATATAATAATCGCAAGCTTTTAGTTGGTTTGCTGCAATTATTTGAGGTTGAACAGGATCAAATGAATCGAGTTATTTTAATTTTAGATAAGATTGAAAAAATAGACGAGAAAACAATGCTCGCAGAATTGCAGGCATTGGGGTTATTAGATAATAGCATTAATAAAATAAAGCGTTTTTTAGATGAACGTCCTCAAATAAGTATGGCGTATTTTGAAGGCTATGCGACCGAAAACAACTTTTTACAACAAGGTTTACAGGAATTAACGGAATTAACAGCTTATATAGAGGCACTTGGAATAAGTGGGCAATGTATTTTCAATCCATTTTTAGCGAGAGGACTTGAAATTTACACAGGAACAATTTATGAAATCTTTTTAGCTGATGGAACAATCCGATCAAGTATTGGTAGCGGGGGACGCTATGACAATGCAATTGGTGGCCTTTTAGAGACAAATCAAACCTATGCAACTGTTGGTATTTCATTTGGGTTAGATGTCATCTATACAGCTTTGGCGCTTTCAGGAAAAATAGATCAAAACGCTCCTAGTGTGGATATTTATATTATTCCTCTGGGAACAGAAAAGGAGGCACTAAAGCTGGCAACTGTATTACGGCGAGAAAAATATAAAATAGAAGTTGAGTTAAGTGGGAAAAAAGTGAAGAAGGCAATGGAAAAAGCCAATCGTGAAAACACACCAAAGGTCATTGTATTAGGAGAAAACGAGGTCAGTCAAAATATGTATAAAATAAAAGATATGAAAAGTGGTGAGGAAGAAATCGTTGCATTTACCTTTTAAACGCCATAGCATGGAAAAAACGGCTGATCCCACTCTATAATAGGATTTGAGCCGTTTTTTAGTTATTTTTCCAATTTAAAAACCAGTTTCCAAATCAAGATGTTGATGAAGAAAAACACAATGAAATATATAGTAGAGCCGTATGTTATCTGACTAGCTATTATATAGTGCAGCCCTACAAGTAAACCTAAAGGGAGCAATAACAAAAGAATCTTCCAGCCTTGCGCATCATTAACTTCATCATAGGGTTTGGTAAAAGGTAATTTGTTTGTCATCATGACGAAACAAAGGATGGTATACAAACAGCTTGTTACCAAAACAGCTAGTAAATCAGGGATAATTCGAATACCGTAAATATAGCTAAAGACTGTACTTAGTACTAAAAATAACGGAATATACAAATTGATTAAAAATGCCTTTAAGCTACCTTTTTGTAAATCTATATAGTCTTTAATCGGGAGCGTTTTATAAATCCAAGCAGCCTTATATTTAGCAGAGTGACCAAGCATAAGGACAGCGGATGGTATAATCATCATACTAAAGTAGATATTTAAATAGCCCATACTACTAGCATAATCGACTTCTTCCCCCCTGCTAAAAGTAAATATGAAAATAAAGGGGATAATAAATGAAAAACCTAAAGATGGATAGACCTTCAACTTAAACTCTCGTTCTTGCTTCATCATCAGAGTGGCGAAGCGATAGAAAGCTCGTTCTTCGTGTGTTCTGCACACAATGGTTAATAAAAACGACTTTAATCGATTGTTCTTTTCTTTTTTTGATTTACTTGTACTTAGCAATTTTTGGAGATTGCGTTCAAAGGTTGGTATGAGCTTGATATATATCCAAATCGAAATAATAGGTACAATCACTGCTAAGAGGGTATAAATGACTGTCAATAAGGATGTGTCACCATGCAGTATGAGTTCATAAGGAGCAGCGAACCACATCGGAATTAAGAAGAGGCTCCACCAATGAAACGACACTACCATATCTAAATTGACGAATTCAAAGGATCGAATAAGAACTTGATAGCCAATCATCAGCATTAGAGATAAAGCGATTTGTACATAATTAATCATATCCTTCAGCTTTTCGCCATCGAAGAATCGTAAAATGGCAATATATAAAATGGCTGTGATGGCAACTATAAATAAATTCATTAATAGAATCTCAAGACCTGTTAAAATAAAAAACACAATTCCTTGAGTAAAAAGGCTGACTATTAGTGGGATGGCTGTTAGGGCCAATGTTAAATAGGATAAATAAATAAAAATATGCATAAATTTTGCTGCATTGATTGTTTTAGCTGAAATCGGCTTAGTTGAAAGTATGCTTTTATCTCGTACATCTAAAAGCACAGAAGAAAAATCAGAAATCAATGAAGTCATAATCAAAAATATAATCATTGCAAAGGCAATGCTCATTTGAAATAGAAAATTTTGACCAAATCCCATAAGCGGGATGAGTATAAGACCGAATAACACATAAATCCATAGAGACTTAATATAACCGTACTTTTGATTGTCTTTCTTTTTGTTCTGATTAAATAGGGTTGGTACTTTCCGTTCATCCATCGTTAATTTTATATGGAGGATTCTTCTCATCATGTCATAATCAATACCCATTTTTACAAAAAGCCATCGGAATTTATCAAGCAATTGTAGCGTTTTGAAATCTGTCATAATCGTCCTCCTCGAACGACGGACACAAATTTTTCTCCGATTTCCTGATGTTCATGAAATCCTGTTAACTGGTTAAAAATTCTTTCTAATGTTCCTTCGGTATTATCTGCTTGTAATTGGGCAAATGTTCCGTCCGCTGCAATTTTTCCATCATACAGCAGAATGATACGGCTACTGATTTTTTCAACTACATCCATAATGTGAGATGAGTAAAATATAGTCTTTCCGTTGGCAGCTAGTTGCGTTAGGATTTCTTTAAAAATCATGACACTGTTTGCGTCTAGGCCATTGATTGGTTCATCTAAAAATAGCAGGTCTGGATTATGTATAAGGCTTGCAATAATTAGTAGTTTTTGACGCATGCCCTTAGAATAGGAAGAAATTCTAGAATGGTACGCTTCACCAACTCCAAACAGTTCCATTAGCGATTTGGATTTGTCAGCCGCCTCCTCTAGCTCTAATCCATATAGCTGCCCGATGAAGGTTAAATATTCATAGCCTGTTAAGTTATCATAAACATCAGCGATTTCAGGAACGTAACCAATTCGCCGTTTATAATCAATTTGGTCTTGCCTTATGCTTTTCCCAAAGAGCTTAATTTCGCCGCCATAATCACCTTCTAGGCCTAGAATAAGTTTTACAGTTGTACTTTTACCAGCGCCATTGGGGCCAATATAACCGATGATTTCACCTCTAGCTGCATGAAGGTCAATCCCCTTCAAGATTTCCTTGTTTCCATAACTCTTCGTTAAATTTGTAATCGTTAAAATTTCTTCCATTTTATAGCCCCTTTCAATTATTTAGAAAATTTAACCATAATTACACTATATCATATTAAAAGAGAGGATATTCTTTTTCCTGAAATGAAACCAGTTAAATCAAAAATAGAGAAATTTTGTTATATTAAAAGGAGATTGAAAAACGAAATAGATTTATTATTTTAAGGTAAATACGCATTATTTATAGTTGGTTTATTCCAAAAAGTGAGGTGAGCACCACTTGAAAAAAATTGAAGTGGTATTGTCAGAGTATGATGTGAATTGGGAAGAACAATTTTTATATGAGAAAAGAAGTATTCAAGAAGTTATTGGCCATGCAATATTAGGGATTGAGCACATCGGTAGCACATCTATCAAAGGTTTAAAGGCTAAGCCTATTATCGATATCCTTCTAGGCGTCCCAAGTATAGAAGTAGTCTCGGAACTAATAGAGGCGTTAAAAATTATTGGGTATGAATATGTTCCTAAACCGGAGCTAATGGAAAGAAGATTTTTTAGAAAAGGGCTATGGGGCCAAGGAACATGTCATTTACACATATGTGAATATAACAGTAGTGAATGGATTGACAAATGCCTGTTCCGAGATTATCTTCGATTAAATGCTCAAGCGGCGGATGAATATGAAACCTTAAAAGAACAGCTTGCTGATCACTTTCAGTATGATCGCCAAACCTATACCAAGAAAAAGGAACCGTTCATTCAAAAAATTATTGCTAAGGCGAAGAATAATGACTTTCTATAAAAGCCATTCTCAACAATATAGAGAATGGCTTTCTTCTATAATATAGTAGTCTATCTAGCAAGTTCGACAACGGTATCATAAAAAATATTAGTTGCTACAACAATATCTTCATCTGAACTGTATTCTAATGGATTATGACTAATGCCGTCCTTTGAGCGAACGAATAGCATCCCAATCGGGGCAATTTCAGCAAGATTCATTGCGTCATGCCCAGCACCACTTATGAGAGAATAAGGTCGTATACCTTGCTTTTCAATACTTGTAGTGAGTTGCTTTTGTAGTAAGGCGTCGGTTTTTGCAGGCTTAATGCGCTGCAATACTTTTGATGCCAATGAGACATGTCTTCGTTCAGCAATTTGTTGCAGCTGTTGCATAATTTCTTGTTCTAGTGCGCTTACTTTATTTTCGTCAATATCACGAAGATCAATCGAGAACGTGACTTTACCTGGTATAACGTTTGTCCCATTTGGAGAGACCGTTAGCTTACCAACCGTTGCAACGGAATCTGTTGTATTGTTTAATAGTTGCTCAATAGCTAAAATCATTTCGCTTGCTGCAGTTAGAGCATCCTGACGAATCGGCATAGGTGTGGCACCAGCATGTTCACTGACACCCGTTACGGTTACCTCTAGCCATAATGGGGCTGCAATACCTGTGACAACACCGACTGGTAGGTCTTCATTTTCTAACACTTTTCCTTGCTCGATATGCATTTCTAAATAAGCTTTAATATCATTACGCTGCACTTTTACTAAAGGGTAAGGTGATAAATCGAAATCCTTCATGGCTTCTTCAATGGAAATGCCAGCTTCATCTGAATGCTGTAACTGCTCCTCCGTTAAAAGACCAGCCATTGCACTACTGCCAAGGAGCCCGAAGCCAAATCTCGTTCCTTCCTCATCCTTAAAAGCGACAACTTGAATTTTTTTAGAGGGTAGCAACTGTTGCTCATGCATAGAATGTACCACTTCAATTGCTGCTAGCACCCCTAATGCTCCATCATATTTGCCGCCCTCTGGTACTGTATCGATGTGAGAACCCAGCATAATGGTTTCATTTCCTTCACCATATGTACCAATAAGGTTTCCAACTGCATCGATTGTGACATTCATTCCTGCTTGTTCCATATAAGTTGTGACTAACTCAATGGCCTGCTTTTCTTCTGGTGTGAACGAGAAGCGGTTAATGCCACCTGTCTTTTCATTGCGACCAATTTGACTTAAGTCTTGAAGATGCTGTACGAGCCTAACTCCATTAATCATGACATCACTCTTTCATTTGGAATTGGAAGTGGCACTGTCCTTCACGTAAAACAAATTGATCATGTACCACCTCTAGATTTTTATTGTACCCTTTGGCAATAGAGGGGTCGATGACTTTGCAATATAAAATGCCGTATTTACCCATATCATCATCTGCCCATTGTTGACCTAGTGGGCAATGAGTAAACGTTTGTTCTACCTCATTTTCTTTATAGACGGTTTCTATTTCAAATAAATCACTACGACCCATATCATAGTTTGTTAAATAATGCTCTACTGAATTTTCTAAGCCGTTTGTGCGTGCACGTTGAGCAATACCTTGGCCTCGTTTATGGCCAAAACGTTCTACTGCCCGCATAATCACTTGTTCACCAGCTTCTCCATATTCATCTACAATTGGCTTGGCAATTTGTGCAAACATTTTGGAAAAACGGGCGAACGTTGTTAAATCCGCAAATTTCTCTTCACCCTCGACACTTGATGGTAAATATTCAAAGAAAGTATGATTTTCGCCTTCTGCTGTTGCTTTTTTTGCCATTGCTTCAGCGTCTTTTAAACCAAAGGCCTCCAAGCCTTTTTGTACTAAACCCCGACCATGCTCTCCGTATTGCTCTGTAATGGAGAGATGTAATTCTGTAAACATTTTTGCGGTAATTATGTCCATAGATAAAGCCTTCATCATTAATTTTTCCTCTGCCATTTTATGAGCCCCCTCATCACAAATCATATTGATTTACTTGGATTTTATTTTTATTATAGAGGTGGCTAGTAATTTAAATCAAATGAATATTTACACAATCAAATATGAAAAAAAATCATAAAAGGGGCAGAATAGCATGGCTACATTAGCACAATATATTGCTTTCCATACACTTATCGATACAGGGAATTTTACAGAAACAGGCTTAAAGCTCAATCTCACACAGTCTTCAATCAGTCATACGATTAGTAATTTAGAGGCAGAATTAGGACTTTCTCTAATTATTCGAAACCGCAATAATATTGTTTTAACGAGTGAGGGGAGAATAGTTTACGAACACATATCAAAAATATTGCAGCAACAGCAGCAACTTGAAACCTCCGTGGCAAATTTAAAAAATCTCATTGGGGGTACGTTATCGGTTGGTATTCTACCAAGTGTTTCATTGGTATTATTACCAAAGGTTTTAGCGTACTTCGAAGAGTATCATCCAGACCTACAAATTCGTTTGATGGAGGGAGACTATGACCAAATCGAGGATTGGCTTCATAATGGCATAGTAGATATTGGCTTTTTAGTACAGCCAAATTCTAAACATCTTGTATTTGATGCAATTTTTGATGATGAGCTTGTTTGCATTATGGCACAGGAGCATCCATTGGCGAATGAAGAGACGCTTTATCTAGAGCAATTGCAGGATGAACGCTGGATTATGCCTAAACGTACGATTGATCGGGATGTATCAAAGATTTTGGCTAAACATAAAATCCATCCCAATGTGGTATATGAACTATCGGTTGACCAAGTTATTTTAACAATGGTCAATGAAAATTTAGGCATTTCCATTGTGCCGAATTCCCTTTTACTACATGCACCAAGTAAGCTGATTAGAAAAAAATTTTATCAAGCATATATTAGACAGGTTGGAATTGCACACAAACACAGTATTCATCTTTCTCCGGGGGCTTTAAAGTTTGTAGAAATATCGAAATACTTTGCATCCTTTTTACAAAATTAGTTATTGACAATTAAAAAAACCCGAACTATTATCTGATAAAACCAATTGGGATTGTTTAGATTAATCAGATGGAGGACTTTGGGTATATGCATACAATTGTTTATGTTGAAATATTTATCTATTTACTCGCTATGCTAGGAGTGGGTATATACTTCAGTAAAAAAGATTTATCACATAATGATTACTTTCTAGGGGGAAATAAACTACCTGGCTGGGCGTTAGCCTTTTCTGAACGTGCAACTGGTGAATCCGCCTATATGTTTTTAGGGGCTATTGGCTTTATTTATGTGGCTGGGCTGTCTGGAATTTGGATTTTATCTGGCATGCTTTTAGGCGTTGTTGCATCATGGCTATTTTTATCAAAACGCTTTATGACAGAGCAACAAAAATATAAGGTGAATAGCCTAACAGATTATATTGCGGTTAAATTTCCAAAGCACGCAGATATAATTCGTTGGTTAGCTTCTGTAGTAATGGTGTTATTCTTTGTTTGTTATTTAGCAGCTCAATTTTCCGGGATGGGTAAAACCATTTATTCATTCTCAGGACTTAACATTACGTGGGGAACAATTATTATTGGAGCAATAATAATTGCCTATTCATGTATGGGAGGATTTATGTCTGTTGTTTGGACAGATACCATCCAAAGTTTTTTAATGCTGATCTCGTTCGTTATTGTACCCATTGCAGCTTATATGGAAATTCAACATCAAGGTTTAAGCATTTCAACAGAGCTTGCACAAATGGGCAATGGCGCAGATAGTTGGATTGGAGGCTTAAATGGACTTGCCTTAGGGGCGATGTTATTTACAAATTTATCATGGTTCTTTGGCTGGCTTGGAGGACAACCTCAATTGAGCTCTCGTTTTATGGCTATTACGACTGAAAAAGAGCGAATTACTGGCCGTAATATGGCGATTATTTGGACACTAATTGTCTATGTGGGTGCCTTTTTATCTGCCATTTTTGCGTCCACTTTGTATAAACAAGGCTCTATTGAGGACCCTGAAATGATCTTGCCACATATGGTATTTGAAATTTTACCGCCTTGGATTGCAGGAATTATTGTGGCTGGTATTTTAGCAGCTATTATGTCAACGGCTTCGTCTCAATTGTTAGTAATCACAACATCGATAAGTGAGGACATCATTCATAAAACATTGCGTTGGAATATTTCCAGCAAAAAATTAGTTCACCTTTCGCGTCTAGTGGCTGTTATTAGTGGGATTGTGGGTATTATCATTTCACTCAAATCGGGTTCAGTGATTTATAGCTTAGTATCCTTTGCGTGGGCAGGGATTGGCAATACATTTTCTGTTGTTATCCTTCTAATATTTTTCTGGAAACGTGTTTCAGGCATTGGGGTCATTGCCACAATTATTGTAGGCTTTATTAGTGCGATTGCATGGTCTCTGTCACCTATGGAGGCCGTCGTGTCAGCCAAGGCAGCGACATTCTTTATTTGCTTAATTGTTGGAGTAGTCGTGTCTTTAGTATATCCTGATGAAAAAGGAAATACGGTCTAAAAAGTATTTTAAAATAATAAAAAACTCCTCTTTTGAAGATGCATTTCTCAAAAGAGGAGTTTTCTTTTTATGCTTATGACCATATTGAAATATGATAGAAGGAAGAGCAACCACTCTAACAGGAAATTACATAATGTGTGGACCTTTTTGGTCATCATGGTTTATGCAAAAATGAAGCAAGGGGGTTAGGAAGTGTTTAGTGATTTTAAGCTTATGGATGAACGACCAGTTTATGTACAATTGAAGGATTATGTTCAAGACATGATTGTCAAAGGGCATCTGTTGGAACATCAAAAGCTTCCATCTACCCGTGAACTTAGTAAGTTATTAGCGGTCAGTAGGAATACAGTGCTGAACGCATATGCCGAATTAGAGCTAGATGGCATCATCTATGCAGTGAAGGGAAAAGGGCATTTTATCGGAAAGGTTACTACATTGAAAGCCTCTTCTATTGAAATAGATTGGAAGCAAAGGCTAAATGAAGCAACTTTATTAGCAGATGAAATTGATTTAATACGGCAAGATATACACTGGCAAAAAGGCATGATTTCGTTTACTAGTATTGCTCCAGAAGAAAAGCTTTTTGATGTTGAAAATTTCAAAAGGGCGTTTCTCACAAGAATGTCCATTGAAGGAGATATTGTCTTGAACTATGGCTATGCCAAGGGGTATAAGCCTTTAATTGACTATCTTCTTAGCTATATGGAGATGAAAGGTGTAGACATTTCTAATAAAGATATTTTAATTACAAATGGTTTTACAGAGGGGCTAGATATTTTATTGTCCTCTTTAGCTAAAAAATCAGGGCGTGTACTATGTGAAAATCCTACACATCACGCAGCATTGAAGCTTTTCCGTTTACATGGGCTAGACATACATGGCGTCGATATGAAAGATGACGGGATTGATATGGATCAGGTGGAAAAAACGTTAGCAGATAAGGACTTTGATTTTGCCTATCTCATCCCGTCCTATCATAATCCAACAGGAATAGTCACTTCCTCGGAGAAAAGGAATGCTATTTTTCAACTTTTTTCCAAATATCAAATACCCATTGTAGAAGATGGTTTTAATGAGGAATTGAGGTATTCAAGCTCTCATTTGGCACCACTGATCGCTTTTAGTGGTATAGGTAATAACGTTGTCTATATTGGCAGCTTTTCTAAAATTCTTTTCCCTGGCTTACGTGTTGGTTGGATTTTAGCAGATAAGGCGTTAATTGATAGCTTAGAAAGCATGAAAAGAGCTCGAACGATTCATACATCGACACTGGATCAGGCAGTGTTATACCAATATTTACAGGATGGTTATTTTGAAAAATATCTGAAGAAAGCACGATTTGTTTACAAGAAAAAATATGAGCTTGCTCGACAAGCCTGTATGCAATACATTCCCTTTAGCAGGATAACAGGGGATGGAGGACTCCACCTCTTTATAGAGCTAAAAGAGGAAGTAGATGCACGTTTACTGCTGGAGAAGTGCTATGACAAGGGCGTGGTGTTTTATCCAGGAGATGTATTTTATACAAACGGGAGAGGCAGTAATACATTTCGTTTAGGTTTCTCTCGTTTAGCAGATGACGATATTGTTCGTGGTATTCAAATCATTGGTGATACATTGAAAACCGATATGAGGAGTTGAGAAAATGAAGGTTGGCGTAATTATGGGTGGTACTTCCTCTGAAAAGCAGGTTTCCATCATGACAGGTAAGGAAATGGTCACTCAATTAGATAAGCAAAAATACGAAGTTGTTGCCATTACATTAGATGATAACAAAGAGATAATTGACAAGGTGCGTGACATTGATGTGGCTTTGTTAGCACTTCATGGTAAGTTTGGAGAGGATGGTACGATTCAAGGGGTGCTAGAAACATTGGTTATTCCTTATACAGGAAGCGGTCTTCTAGCAAGTAGTTTGTGCATGGATAAAAATATGGCTAAAAAAATACTTCGATATGAAGGTGTTGCAACACCAGATTGGATACATCTCGTAAAGGGAGAGGAGCTGCCCTTACAGGATATAGAGCTTATTGGTTATCCGCTTGTCGTTAAACCAAATGCTGGTGGCTCTAGTGTAGGTGTCCACATTGTCCATGATCGGAGTGCCTTATTGACTGCTATTGCAGAGGTATTTAAGTGGGATAACGAAATTATTATTGAGCAGTATTTGATTGGTGACGAAATTACATGTCCAATCCTCAATGAGCAGCTATTGCCAGTCCTTTCAATCAAACATACGGCAGTGTTTTTTGACTACCAGGCAAAATATGATGATGCTTCTACAATAGAGGAACCTGTAGAACTCCCACTTGCGATTCATGATCGTGTGGCAAAAGCTGCGATGATCAGTTACAAGACTTTAAGATGCAGTGTCTATGCTAGAGTAGATATGTTGATTAAGGATGGGGTTCCTTATGTGCTGGAGGTTAATACATTGCCTGGCATGACACAAAATAGCCTCCTACCAAAAAGTGCCCTTGCTGCTGGAATCAGCTATTCAGCACTATTGGACAGCATTATCGAAAGCTCCTTACAGATTGATAGAAATAGGTAGATAGAAAAACAAAACCATTAATAGCATTTTTGCGAAAGGTGAAAATGGATCTCCGTGGCAGGGGACTCGCCTGTCTCGCGATCCCACGGGAGTCAAGTAGCCTTCCACTCCAACCCATAAAAATATTAACTTTTTAGCAAGGTTTTCAAATAAAGTGAAGGTGTTCACTACTGTTAGTATGAAAGAAAAGGAAAAGAACTTTTGCAGAATGGTTGATTGGAGTGGAGCCAGCGTCACAGAGGAGACCCTGGAGCGAACGGAAGTGAGTGAAGCGGCTCATCGGACGCTCCCTGGATAGGACGTTGGCGGAACGGAAATCAACCCCTAGCCTTGCCAAAAGGTCTTTTTCTGCCAGTGACATCATCTTTTTCAACAACATAAAACACCTTTTGTAAGTAATGACAAAAGGTGTTTTAGACTGCCTTATGATTTTGCTAGTTCAATAAAGCCTTCTCCGAAAACGTCCCTTACATCATGAATGGCAATAAAGGCGTCCTTGTCGACTTCTTTGACAATTTTTTTGAGCTTTACAACTTCTTGCTTACTAATGACGATATACAAAATTTCCTTTTGTTCCTTTGTATAATAGCCATGACCTGAAAGAACAGTAACTCCACGGTTCATATAAGCAGTTACTTGTCCAGCAATGTCTTCAGGTTTCTTAGAGATAATGGTAACGGCCTTTTTAGGGTTAACCCCTTCAATAACAAACTCCATTACCTTTGTACCAACATATAGCATGACGATCGTTAGCATTAATGCCTCCGCACCAATGATAAAATAAGACGAAAAAGCAACAATTAAATCGAAGAATAAAAGTCCATAGCTAATACTCCAGCCAAGATATTTGTTAGTGATTCTAGCTAAAATCGTAGAACCTGCTGTTGTACCACCAACTCTTATAATTAAGCCAATACCAACTCCAGCAAATACGCCACCAAAAATCGTATTGATGATAATTTCATCTGAGGAAATAGACCAAGTTTCTGTTAAATGTAAAAATAAAGAATGGAATGAGACCGCAATGATTGTGTAGATTGTTGTTTGTCTATTTAAAAATTTATAACCAACAATAAGTAAAGCTGCATTCATAACAAAGCTGACAATACTTGGCGACCATCCGAACAGATAATAAGCAATAATCGTTAAGCCTGTTACGCCCCCCTCACCTAAATCATTTGGAATAACAAATAAGTTAACTGCTAGGGCAAAAAGCAGTGATCCAAGCATAATCATTAAAATATCGATAACGTATTTCTTCATTCACATAACACCACCAATTCAAATTTTATTTTTTCTTAAATTCCATACTATATCAGGTTTTCACCAAATGGTATACTTTTTGGATGTTCATTTGTGATATATCGACAGTAATTAATATGTCTTTAGAGAGAATTTTTGAAACGTGACATATTATAGCTTCACTTTACATGTTCAAGAGAAGGTACTATTACTCGAGGTCAGCTTCCAAACCCCATTAGTAAAAAATTGCGCTTACGGGTAACAATGGTAGTGGTAAAAGTACATTACTACAACATATAGCCAATAATGGTGAGGGAATAGCCATTTCTCCAAAGGCTAAAATAGGTTATTTCCATTAGATGAGCTAATAGTTTACTGGAGAGGAAACAGTGCTGCAATTTTTAAAGAACCGCTCTGATGATAATAAAAAGATATATTAAGTGAGAAGGTGCGATTCCATTAGGAGAATCGCACCTTTTTTAGTGAATTTTTATTAGGAAGGAAGGTTAAGGGAGAATTTTGGCGAAGGTGTAGATAGACAATATGAAAAGGATGATGAACGATGATAAATACGGATGTGACGACGAAATTAAAAATCAATCAGCCAGCCCATAAAGTATTTGAAGCCATTATATCTCCTACTGAAATCGGGAATTATTGGTTTTCTAGCAGCTCTGAAAGATGGGGAGAGGGTAAAAGAATCACACTTAAATATGCTGAGTATCGTGCAGAGGGTGTGATCACCGTTCTTGAAATGGAGACGAATAAAAAAATTGTGTTTGTATGGGGAGAAGAGCATGGTGAAGTGACGATGGTTACCATCACATTTGAAGAATCACAAAGTGAAACAATTATTACTGTAGTAGAATCAGGGTTAAATGTACATGACCCAGAAATCGTGGCAAAAATGATGGGCCAAAAAGAGGGTTGGGTCTATACATTAACGTGCCTCAAAGGATATTTAGAAAATGGGATTAGCAATTTAAGAGCTTCTCTAATTCATTAAAAAGGTAAGATATGTCAGAGATCGATAGCATGGAGCAATTGGCAGATGTAATAGTTTGTGCTGCGAGAAAAACATTTCTGGATCTTTTTAAAAATGGTGAAAGTTATTATTACTGCACGTTATGCACTACTGGAGAAGGGCATGCCCCGAGCGTTTCAGCTTGGTCATGGGAAGCGCTGGAACGACAAGCTGCTAAACAAACTAACAGTAACATATCTGAAAGAGCATCCCTTATCAAATGGTCTTATGCAGATTCTCCCTATTATTGCTATGGAGAAGAAAATTTTTCGAATGTTCGGCAGTGCTTTAATAAGCGCCCTTACATCTATACTCTTGAAGGGGAAGCATGGCAGCAAGAACTGGCATTACGGCTAGCAGCAATGGAACTAGCCATGAAAAAGCTTGATGAAGAAGGACTATTCGCCTTGAATCAAACAAGGGATTCCGTATGCATACTTGTAGAAGTGATGCCACCAGAAGAAATAAACACCGAAATAGCATTACGATTAAATCACAAGTTGTCTACAGCACTACAGCAATGGTTGTTGGAAGCAGCCGAGTGATGGAGGGATGAATATGAAAAAGCTGTATTGGGTGATTGGCAGTATTTTGGTTTGTATAGGATTTGTATGTAGCATTATTTTTTGGAAGTTTCAAAAAGAAATCAAGAAGGACGATCCTGAATATATTGTGCAATTTATGAAGGAACATAAAGAGGATAAAAATATTTCCGTTGTCATTCAATATAATCAACAACATTGGGTGGAGCTAAACACCAAGGAACAGCTACCATTAGCAAGTACGGTTAAAATGATCGTTGCCATCGCCTATGCTCAACAAGCAGCAGATGGCCGTATTAATCCTCAAGAGCAGGTCCCACTAAAGGAGTTAGAGGCATTTTATATCCCTAAAACGGATGGCGGCGCACATGAAGCATGGTTAGCGCAGTTAAACCTTAAGGGGGCGGATCGTGTGCCTTTAAGTCAAGTCGCAAATGGCATGATTGCCTATAGCTCTAACGCAAATACGGAATATTTAATGCACGTACTAGGTTTTCAAACAATTAATGATGTGCTTACTCAGTTAAATGTAGAGGATCATGAACCTTTGTATCCAATTGTAAGTGCACTCCATATTCCCATTCACTTGATGGCGGAAAAAAATTTAACGAAAAAAGCAACATTAACGGCTATGCGAGAAATGGATATGGCTGAATATCGTGAGCGGGCAATGGCTATTCATGCGAATTGGATAGAGCATCCTTTGACAATTGAGGAGAAAGCAAAAGCACAAAAAATGCTCAATATGGATTTTCAAAGGATATGGTCAGACCGTTTAATAAGGGCCACAACAAATGATTACATCTCTATTTTAGAAAAATTGAATAATAAAAATTTCTTTAGTCCAGAGGTACATAAATATTTAGATCCCGTGTTGGAGCAATTAATGCAGAATCCTAGAAATCAAACATGGCTAAAACATGCTGGTCAAAAGGGAGGATCGACTGCATTTGTGTTAACACTAGCAGCCTATGCAGAAGATAAAGATAGAAATAAAACAGAAATAGCCTTTTTCGCTAATAACTTAAATACATTAGAGCAGATTAAACTCTCAAATAGTATGAATAGTTTTCAGTTAAAATTTCTTACAGATGATAAATTTCGTAAGCGTTTAAAAAAGGAATTTTCCGAGTTGTGAGTTGCCTCCATAAATAAGGCAACTCATGCTATTAACTACGTTCATCAATCAATTTTTCAAGAAATTCTGAGAAGGAAGAGGCATATTCATAGATCATGTCATTCATTAAGTCATAGCACATAACAGGAAATTCGCTGAGTTCATCTTTAGACGATCGATCAAAGAAGTACAATTCGTCAGCGTCTGGAACAAATAAATCTAATCTATTCGGATATTGTTTACACCAATCTTCATCAGCCAAGTTAAGACGATGGATATAGAGAATATCGTGATCATTGATGTCTCTGTATGCTGGTTGACCGATCGAGAGAATAGATCCACCATTCAGCTGCCCATTACCATAATTTTTTAACCACCAGCGATAGGATGGTGGTAAGTTGAATCCTAACTCTGCTTCAACTTCTACTATCCAATCATCTTCAGCACCGTGTCCAGGAAACCATTTAATCGCAGTAGTGCTTGCGAGTTTTTCTGCTAATCTAGCATACATGCCAACTACCTCCAGTCTATATTTAAATATTACTCAATTAAGAATTCAAAGTGCAAACTACATATGAGTACCTTCTTTCAATCAACTGCATACTATAGCGTTATCATGCATGAGAGGATTGAGATAAATGTATCACCCTTATTACGGTAATTATCAATCGTATAATTACGGTTATCAACCTGTTTATTGGGCCTATCCAAATCAGGTAGAACGAACGCCAAGAAGTAATATCCAGAATGATTTTGGACCAGGACCATTCGTTGTCGACATTGAAGAGGCTACAAAGCGCAATAAAAATTATCGTACAGCACTGTGGACAGGGTCAAACTTACAAGTAACGGTGATGAGTCTCAATGTTGGGGAAGATATTGGCTTAGAAGTACACCCTCACGTCGACCAATTCATTTGTATTGAGGAGGGGCATGGATTAACTCAAATGGGGCCAACTAGAGATTATTTAAACTATCAGAGACATGTCACAGAAGATACGGCTATCATGGTGCCTGCAGGAACATGGCATAATTTTACGAACACAGGGGATAAACCACTAAAGCTTTACACGATTTATGCGCCACCAAACCATCCATTTGGGACTGTGCATGTGACAAAGGCTGACGCTATGGCTGAAGAAACGGGCTATGGACAGCATGAATAATAGATCCTAAAAGAAAGCATGTTTTCATACAAAAACATGCTTTCTTAGTGTTGAAAAACAAAACAGTCAATTGAAAGGTAGAAATGGATTTCCGTTACA
The DNA here is from genome assembly GCF_043359455.1 of Lysinibacillus sp. PWR01. Classification (NCBI taxonomy): domain Bacteria; kingdom Bacillati; phylum Bacillota; class Bacilli; order Caryophanales; family Bacillaceae; genus Lysinibacillus; species Lysinibacillus sp. PWR01. The sequence continues at coordinate 35,504 of NZ_JBHERJ010000044.1, forward strand.
GGCTACTTGCTTTCCTGTGGGCGAGCGCCGAATCGCTTACTCCGCTACCGCTCCGCAGGGTTTCGCCTGTCTCGCTATCCCACGGGAGTCAAGTAGCCTTCTACTTCAACCCACTAACTTTTTAGCAAAGGTTTTCAAATAAAGTGAAGGTGCTCACTACTCTTTATGAAGAGGTGTTGTCACGCATCACTTCTCCACACTGAAAATAAGAGCTTATCCCCTCTAAGAATACAGATAATAGGCGATTTGATTATGAAAAAAAGTAAAGACACTTTGCAGAATGGTTGATTGGAGTGGAGCCAGCGTCACAGAGGAGCCCTGGAGCGAACGGAAGTGAGTGAAGCGGCTCATCGGACGCCCCCTGGAAAGGACGCTGGCGGAACGGAAATCAACCCCTCACCTTGCAAAGTTGCTTTTTCTGCCGTTGACATCATCTTTTTCCTTTAATTATGGTAGAATGTGTTTTAATTGCAGATAGTAAAGGTCCTGAATGAAGGGTGATGAATGATGAAGTATTCAAAAGCAACAAACTATGCTTTACATACAATGGTGTTTTTAACACGCAATCCTAAAGGGAAATCAATGAGTGTAGAGTCTTTAGCAGAAATACAAAAATTATCTCCAACCTATCTATCGAAAATATTAACAAAGCTAGTGAAGGCAGGTTTAATTGAGTCGAATCCAGGTGTTAACGGTGGTTACCGTATTTCTAAGCGCCCCCAAGAAATTTCGTTTTTAGAGGTGATATATGCGATTGAAGGACAAACCTCATTATTTAGTTGTTCCTCTGATCACGAAGATTCCTTCCATCATCAAGGCTGTCTCATTGAGCAAGTGATGGTAGATGCTGAGAATAATATGAAAGAAGAGCTTAGTAAGAAATTTATAATAGATATAGCTAATAAAATCGATTTAAAAGGATAGCATATTGAATTGAGTGAATCGGAACTAGGGTTTCTCCCCTAGCTCCTTATTATTTTAATTGCATAAGAGCACCAAAATATTGCTGTGCTGTCGTGAAGCAAATAAATGCTAGTAGCTCGCTAATCTCAGCTTCTGTTAAATAATCCTTTAAGACAGCCGTGACATTGGGGGCGGTGTGCCCCTTAGCAGCTAAGAATGCTTCCGCAAAACCTGTGCATACCGCCGTTTTCTCATCATAGTTCTGGGGATCAGGCTTGCCTTTTGCCTGACAATACTGACAGCCATTTTTTTGAGCTAAAGTTTTTCGAACCTCTTCTTTTAATGAAGCGGATAGATGCCCGTCTTTTTCTAGTACGTCTCCTAACTGCTGCCAGTGCAGCTGAATTCCCTTGTTGTAGCCTAATAATTGTTGAAAGGGTGTTAAGCCCTTGTCATATAATTGAATAAGTGTCATCAATCATTCCTCCTTCTATTAATTAGTGTAAAATGTTCATAACGAAGTTAACATATCAATTCGAAGGGAAATATGATTGTTTTCCTTCAAAAAGAAGGGGTATTTACAAAATGGATTTCATTAACGAAATGATACTTAAAGAATTAAAAGAAGATAGTCGAATTTCTATGAGCGAGCTAGGGAGAAGGGTTCACTTATCTGCACCAGCAGTTCGCGAAAGAATACGGCAATTAGAGGAACAGAACGTCATTAAGAGGTATACATTGGATATTAATAAAAAAGCATTGGGTTATCCAATTGACGCTATTGTTGAAGCGACAATCAAAAATAACCGCTATGCAGACTTTAAAGAACATCTGAAGGTTTATACAAATATAGACTTCTGTTATCGCATTTCAGGTGAGTCATGTTTTTTATTAAAGGGGCATTTTCAATCTTTTCCTGATGTAGAGCAGTTTATTGATGCATTACAGCCATATGCGCATACAAAAACTAACTTTATTTTTTCAGATATATGTGAAGACATATAAAGGAAGGAGATAGTTATGGAAATCAAATTATTTAAAGAGGAAATTGATGATTTAGTTCATTTATTAACGCAAAATAAATGGTTGTATCACACCAATCCATACATAAAAGAAGAGGCTGTTCGAGCCGCATACGCAGAAGGATACTATCAGAACAATCGTGAAACACATTGGATACTTGAAGATGGAGAAAAAGTTGGCGTGATCTTTATTCATGATATAAACGATACGATCCCTCTTTTTGATCTGCGCTTAGATGCAAATGTTCGAGGCAAAGGATACGGTGTCAAAGTGCTTCTTTGGCTACAAGAATACCTGTTTGGCGAAAGAGAGAAGATTCGCATTGAAGGCTATACAAGAGTTGATAATATCGGAATGCGAAAATGCTTTAGTAAAGCTGGCTTTGTGAAGGAAGGGTATTTAAGAAATGCTTGGGAAAATGAAGATGGTACCGTGACAGATAGTATTGTCTATGGTGCCATTAAAGATGATTGGGTAGTAGGGAAATCAACGCCAATAAAAATGGATGAAGTCCCATTTTAAAGTGTTTGAGAGGAATTTTAGCATGGAAAAGACGTATTAACTGCTTTAAGAAAATCATGGTCCATTCAATCGAGTTCTAAATGGTGTGTGGACAACCCTGCAAAAGGACAATGTAGCATCACTTCATTAGTTGTGCAGGATATTCTTGGCGGAGAAAATTAGAAAGACATTTCTCGAGGAGGGCTGGCACTTTTCTAATGTCATGAATGGAGAAAGAAAGGATTTCTCCATATCGAATCGACTACCAAGACATTGAATCAAATAGAGTAGAGGCTTTTCAAGATACCAATGATAGTCAATATCGTTATTTAACATCACATGTTTATAAGCTTTTAGGGAAGGCAGAGAATTAGTTTTCTCTGCCTTTTTAAATTTAAAAACAAAGTTGTTGACGTTTATAAAAATATCGTGTTATTATTATCTCGAATTCAAGATATATAAATTCAAGATAAATGAATTCGAACCTTTAGCTTCGTCAGGAGGTATAATAATGGGGTTTTTTAATAAATTTTTTAGCTCAAAAAAAGAGGAGGAACAAACAATGGCAGAATTAAATATCGGTATTATTATTGGATCAACTCGTGAGGGTCGTGTAAGCCCTCAAGTAGCACAATGGGTAAAGGAAATCGCAGATCAACGCGGTGACGCAAACTATACAGTGGTTGATATTGCTGATTATAAATTGCCATTATTAGGTGAGCCAGGGCAGGATGCTTCGGGCGCACAAGCTTGGTCAGAAATTATTGCTAAACAAGATGGTTTTGTGTTCATCGTACAAGAATACAACCACTCCATTACAGGGGCATTAAAAAATGCACTAGACTATTTACGTGTTGAATGGAATAACAAAGCTGCAGGAATCGTTTCTTATGGCTCTGTAGGTGGTGCTCGTGCAGCGGAACATCTACGTGGGATTATGGGAGAGCTTTTAATCGCAGACGTACGTGTTCACCCAGCCTTATCTTTATTCACAGATTTTGAGAATGGAACAGACTTTAAACCAAAAGATGTTCAAACGGATTCAGTGAATCAAATGTTAGATCAATTAATCCCATGGTCTAAGGCGTTATATACAATTCGCTAAGATTTACAGATTGAGGTAGATATTAATTGAGCACAGTATAGGTGAGAAAAATAGTCATGAAAGGGCTTGTTAACATGAAGAAACATACAGCAGGTATTCACCATATCACAGCGATCGTAGGACATCCGCAAGAGAATATTGATTTTTATGCAGGCGTATTAGGCTTACGTTTAGTAAAGCAAACAGTAAACTTCGATGATCCTGGCACATATCATTTATATTTCGGTGACAAAGGTGGGAAACCAGGAACAATCATTACCTTCTTTCCTTGGGCTAATGCTTATCAAGGACGTATTGGTGATGGTCAGGTTGGCGTTACAACATATGTTGTACCAGAAGGGGCACTGCCATTTTGGGTTAATCGCTTAGCGAAATTCTCGGTTCCTTTCCAAAAAGCTGAACGTTTTGGTGAGCAAGTCATTCAATTCGATGATCCACATGGTCTGCATATTGAACTCGTGGCACGTGCGGAAGGCGAGCTTAACGAATGGACATTTGGTGAAGTGACACCAGAGGTTGCTATTAAAGGTTTTGGTGGAGCTACACTATACTCAAGTCATCCAGAAGAAACTGCAAAAGTTTTAACAGAGGTAATGGGTCTTGAAAAAGTAGCGACAGAAGGTGACTATACGCGTTTTACATCTAGTGCAGAAATCGGCAATACAGTGGATTTAAAAACGATTGCAGGTCAACGTGGTCAAATGGGTGTAGGGACGGTTCACCATATTGCGTGGAGAGCTCAAGATAATACAGATCATTTAGAATGGCAAGAGTATGTGATGAATCAAGGACAACATGTAACGGAAGTAAAGGATCGTCATTATTTTAATGCAATTTATTTCCGTGAACCTGGCGAAATTTTATTTGAAATCGCTACAGATCCTCCTGGATTTGCTCATGACGAGACACCAGAGACAATGGGTAGCCAATTAATGTTGCCACCTCAGTACGAGCAGCATCGTGAACAACTAGAAAGAACATTAATCCCGATTAAAGTACGTGAGCTTGAATAAGCAGGCTTGCGGGATCAAACTAAGCTAAAGTTGGCGGGATTTTGAGATAGAACGTCCACAATAGATATACAATTAATGCGAAAATGTTGATAGCTAACATTTTCGCATTTTTTATCTTTTTATTAGAAGCCGAAGTGCTAATCAAAAATTGAGTGCGCGTGCCATGGCATCTAAATAATTCTGAATAGCCTGCTGACTTACTTTTGCTTCAGGCACAAAGACCTCAAAACAATGGTAACTGCCAGGGTAGAGGTGGAATTCAACATCGACTCCTGCCTGTGCAAGGCGTGTTACATAATCAATGGTTTCATCACGAAATAAATCAAGTTGGCCAATACCTATATAGGTTGGCGGTAATCCTGCTAAGTTTTCAGCTCTTGCAGGGACCGCATACGGGGAAAGGGCATTGATGTCCTTTTCTTCTCCTAAGTACCAACGCCAAGCAGTCAAATTATTTGTTCTACTCCATGTTGCATGATCATCAATAATCTCATAGCTGGAAGGTGTTATATTTCGGTTATCAAGCATCGGATACAGTGGCATCTGGAATATAATTGATGGTCCTCCTTTATCACGAGCCATTAATGCAAGTGCTGCTGTTAATCCTCCACCACCGCTTGCACCAGCAATTGCCACCCGTTTGACATCGATACCAAGTGATTGGTCCTCATTAGTCATCCAAACTAATCCAGCATAACAATCTTCAATAGCCGCTGGGTAGGGATGTTCAGGCGCTAGTCGGTAATCGATGGATACGACAACGCAGTTAGCTGTCTCAACAAAGCGTTCACATAAAATATCATCCATATCAGGGTGTCCCATGACAAAGCCACCTCCGTGAATCCAAAGCATAGCTGGAAGTTTATCCTGTTTCCGTTTAGCTGGCTCATAGATTTTAACCAGCATTTCATTCCCGTCACCTCTAGGAATCATACGGTTGGTCGTAATTACATGTTCTGATTTTTTCGAAGATGGATTGGACAAGAGACTTCGACTCCAAGTTAAATCCTCCTCCAATCGAAAGCCAGGAAATTCTGAGTAAGCCTGCCTTAATTCTGGTAAGACTCGGTTAATAATGGTCATATGAATTCCTCCTGTTGAATAATGAAATCTTAAAGAAATGGCTTTCCTTCTAGAGCCATTTCAGCTTCCCATTTGGCGACTTCCTCACGTACACGAGGAGCAACTTCTGTTCCAAGTAGTTCTATAGCTTGTATGACTTGATCATGTGGCATGGTACTTAAAGGCACGTATAGCATAAACCGTGTAATTCCTACATGTTTACGAAGATGAATAATTTTTTCAGCAACTGTATTTGGATCACCAACATATAATGCTCCTTCAAAGCTTCTTGCAGCATCATAACTAGAACGGTCATAATAAGGCCAGCCTCTTTCCTTGCCTAATTTATTCATACCAGCCATTGTTGATGGGAAAAATGTGTTTGCTGCCCATTTCGTATTCAGTCCAACAAAACCTATTGAATGAGAACCTATCTGAAGTTTTGATAAATCATGACCTGCATGAAGCGCTGCCTTTTTATATAACTGTACAATCGGTGCAAATTGCATGGGGCTGCCACCAATAATTGCTAGCATAAGGGGTAATCCTAAAAGGCCAGCACGCATAGCAGATTGTTGATTTCCTCCACTAGCCACCCAGATTGGGAGAGACTCTTGAACCGGTCTAGGATACACACCTAAATGTTTGATTGCTGGTCGATGTCTACCTTCCCAAACTACTTTCTCAGACTGACGAATTTTGAGTAGTAAGTCTAAATGTTCCTCAAATAATTCATCATAATCATGTAAATCGTAGCCAAATAAGGGGAAGGATTCGATAAAGGAACCACGACCTGCCATGATCTCTGCACGTCCATTTGATAGTCCATCCAATGTGGCAAAATCCTGAAAGACACGTACAGGATCAGCCGAAGAAAGGACAGTTACTGCACTTGTGAGTCGAATGTTTTTCGTTTGCGAAGCAGCGGCAGATAGTACCATTGCGGGAGAGGATGCGGCATAATCTTCTCGATGATGCTCGCCTATGCCAAAGACATCCAATCCTACTTGATCTGCAAGTATGATTTCTTCTACAACTTCACGTAAACGCTGTGCATGACTAATTACTTCACCACTGTGAACGTCTGGTTTTGTTTCTACGAAAGAAGTAATTCCTATTTCCATTTGTCATCTCTCCGAATCAATTGAATTTGTAAATCGTTTTGTAGTTGCCCAAAAAAGAAGAGCAATTGTACTAATCGAGGCGCCAAGTAAGCAAACTCCTCCCCAATCAAAATGCGCATACATTTGAGTTGAAGCGATTGAACCGCTAGCACTGCCAATCGAATAGAACACCATATAGCCTGCGGTCAGTCGACTTCGTGCTTCTGTACGCAATGGGAGAATCATTGTCTGATTGGTGACATGTACCGCCTGCACTGCCAAGTCAAGCAACACAATCCCAATAATTAATGCCAAGAACGACTTTTCTAAATAATTAATAAATATCCAGGAGATAGGTAAAAGCGTTAAAGCAATACCTGTCGTTCGTTGACCATAGCCTTGGTCAGCAAATTTCCCCGCCTGTGCGGCAGCTAATGCACCAGCCACTCCAACAAGACCAAAAGCGCCAATTACAGTGTGTGATAGAGCTAATGGTGGTGCACTAAGTGGCAGCACCAGTGACGTCCATAAAATACTGAAATCGGCAAAAATCAGCATAGCTAGAATAGAGCGGATACGTAATGTTCGTTCTTGAATAAACAGCGTGAACACGGATTGAATTAGCTGAAGATAGGATAGTGATTTTACTTCACGCTCGCCCCTTGGTAACACTTTTATAAACATCCCAACCATTAGAAGCATCAGAGCGGCGGAGACTAGATAGACAGAGCGCCACCCTGCAAGGTCTGTTACTAACCCAGCAAAGGTACGAGCAAGTAGTATGCCGATGACAATGCCACTTGTAACAATGCCTACGACACGACCTCGTTCTGTAGAGGAAGCTATAGTTGCAGCGAACGCCACAAGGGTTTGAGTCACGACTGCAAGTAGACCAACTAAGGCCATACCCACGAATAGCACTACAACATAGGAGGCAGTAGCGACTATAAACAAAGCCACGGTGGATAATAGCATTTGTCCAATAATCAAGCGTCGTTGGTTTAGTAAATCTCCAAGTGGTACTAGAAGTAGTAAGCCTAGACCATAAAAAATTTGCGTGATGGTAATAATCAAACCAATAATCGATTGATCAATAGCAAAATCATTAGATAATTCATCTAGCAACGGCTGAGCAAAATAAATATTGGCGACAGACATTCCGCAGGCTGTAGCGAATAATAATGTTACAGCTCGGGGCATAGAAGACGGTTGATTTATATTAAGTGCATCATTTGCTTTGTCCACACTGTAACCTTCCTTCCTAATAGAATTGTAATTATAACATACCGTTCGGTACAAAATAATTATTGGTAAATATATCTTAACTATATTTGTTTTGTCAATATTTATTTGGGATTTATTTTTTGTTTAAATCGATTGATGAAATGAAATTGACAATAAAAAGAGCCGCATATAAAATAATTACATACTGTTTGGTATTGTAAAATATAGTGATTAACTTACTATTTCTTTCTAATGGGGGTGTATCAATAATGGCAAGAACTCGTGAATTTGATGAGGCAAAAGTGTTAGAGGCAGCAATGCAGTTATTTTGGGAGAAGGGATATGAAGCAACTTCTTTAAGTGATCTTACAGCTAGAATGGGGATTCAGCGTCCTAGTATTTATTCAACCTTTGGTGATAAAAAGGAGCTATTTGAAGCGGCACTTCGTAGATATACGACATCACGGGCGTCCGAAATACGCACTAAACTTCAAAGTTATACCTCAGTAAAACAGGCATTTTCTATATTTTTTGAAGAAGTAATTACTGCTGAATATACGAAAGATCTTAGTAATGGCTGCTTTTGTATCAATACAATGGTTGAATTAGCGCCACATGACGAGAAGTTCGAAATCTTGACGAGAGAGCATCAACTCTATCTATCAGTAATTTTTCAGGAGACAATTGAACGAGGAATTCAATCAGGAGAGTTAGAGGAAGACACGGATGCAAAATCTTTAGCGCAGGCATTAATTGTTGCGTTAATAGGTTTAACAGTTATGCTGAAATCCCAGCCACAACGTTCATTTGTTGATAATGCCATTGCAACGACGCTGACATTGCTTAAATGAATGGATAAAACTATTAAAAGTATAAAATTAAGTAGTTTCTGTAACCCTTTATAATAATATTTTAAAGGGTTTTTTGCGATTCATTTTCATGAGGAAAGAAAAAATTTAATAAAACAGATTGATTTATGATGGCACACAAATTATTCTAATAAAAATGAATTATTATAATAATCTAATCATTGACTATATTTAGAAAATTATATAATATACTAATTATTATTAAAAATGTATAAAAATGATAGAAACTATCTTTTAGTGAAAGTGGAGTGGTTATTATGGCGAATTTTCTACGAACAAAGTCAATCGAGCAGGCCAATAAGATAACTGAAGTAGAACGCTTTAAACTTAAGCGAGAACTGGGATCATGGCAGTTAATGCTATATGTTTTAGGGGCTACAATAGGGGCAGGGATATTTGTATTGCCTGGAACGACTGCTGCTTTACATGCGGGTCCAGGGGTAATTGTTTCTTTCCTCATTGGTGGACTAGTGACAATTGCTGTTGGACTAGCTTATGTTGAATTTGCAGCAATGGCCCCCGTCGCCGGAAGCGCTTACACCTATTCTTATATTGCATTAGGTGAAATTATTGCATGGATGATCGGATGGGATTTATTATTGGAATTTACCGTAATTGCTAGTACAGTGGCTGTTGGCTGGAGCGGTTATGTAGATTCATTTTTACAATCGATCGGTATCCATTTACCAGCAGTTCTAACAAAAGATATTGCACATGGCGGAATAGTCAATCTACCAGCAGTCATTGGGTGGTTGATCGTAGCTTGGATTGCGTTAAGCGGTATTAAAAATGTTGGTCGTTCAAATACATTATTTACAATTGCGAAGGTTGGAGCGATTATCTTGTTCCTTGCTATAGGAACTTTCCATGTGAATCCTGTAAACTGGACGCCATTTACACCATTTGGTTGGTCGGGTGTCATGGCAGGAGCAGCATTAGTATTCTTTGCCTTTACAGGTTTTGATGGGGTGACAACAGTACTTGAAGAGGTGAAAAATCCACAAAAGACAATACCAAAAGCATTAATTGGGGGACTAAGTGTTTTAACACTTATTTATGCTCTTGTAGCAGCAATTTTGACAGGGATTGTACCATTCCCAGATTTAGATGTTCCAAACCCAACTGTGTTTGCCTTACAATCTGTTGGAATTCAGTGGGGAGGTGCAATTATTGCCGTAGCAGTTATCTTTGGGTTACTTGCAACAATGATTGCTAATACAACGAGTGCTACACGTGTTCTATTTGCGATGAGCCGTGATGGACTTCTCCCTGAGCGAATTGCACAAACTAATAAAAAGACTGGTGTACCTGTATTATCAATTGTCATTGTTGTATTGACAGGTATTTTATTATCAGGATTTTTATCTATCGGTGAATTAGCGGAATTTGCTAACATTGGGGGTCTAACAGCATTTGCTTTAACGACAGTTAGCGTAATTGTTCTTCGTTACACACGACCAGAACAACCACGTGCGTTTAAAGTTCCAGCAATCTGGCTTGTAGGAATCGTTGGGGTTGGGGGTTCATTAGCGCTAATCTTTAGTCTTCCACTATTTACAATTCTACGCTTTTTCATTTGGCTGTTCATAGGTTTAGTTGTTTACTTATTGTATGGCTATAAACATGCTAAAATAAGCTCTACTGATAAAAAGTAATAATAAAATGCGACCCCTTTGGAGCCATCTAAAGGGGTGTTTTCTATAAACAATTCACATATTTCTATAACATTCAACATAATATGAGCTTATAATTCCTTACAAGCCCATGCATCAATCTCAACCTTTAAAGCAGGCGTAGCGAGTGCAACGACATACATTAATGTTGTGCATGGAAGATGTTCCCCGAAAAAGTCACTGATCATTTCCTTTCGTTGATTAGCATCCATATCTCCCACTAAATAAAATACGAGCTTTGTGATGTCTTGAACCTCCATATCGGCACTATCTAGATTTTTTTTAATATTTTCTAGTGCCACCTTCAATTGAGCTGTTGCATCTTCAGGTATAGTTCCATCTGACAACATGCCGATTTGTCCAGATAATGTTAACCATCGCTGTGGGTCAGTCACTTCAATTTGATGAACATAAGGAGCAACGGGTGGATGAATGTTCTGAGGGTTTCTCGCAATTTTCATAGAATCAGTCCTTCTCTCTGTTTAATTTATATCTCTAATCAAAATAGCATAAAGTAACAGTTGATAAAAGTTCTATACAAATACCATTATAAAAGAACATACAAATTGGATATGCGGGTTTAAAGGGTTATAATAGATTTATAGAATTTAGGCTAATACGCTGGTAAAGCTTTCACAAAGGATAAAAGTATCGACTTTTTAATTTGACAAGACATACAATTCACTTCACCCCCGCCTAAGGTTTTATACAGACACTTCTAAAAGAAACATAAATTTCGTCTTATTTTGAAGGTAGATGGCTATACTCATTAAATGAGAGGGAATTTTTTACATAAGAATGATGCGTATTGTTATAAATCAATTTTATAGTGTAGCCCTAGGTAGCAGAGGCAGCGAGGCCGTTTTGTAGAAGGAGTGAATAAATGAATAATTTCTTTCGGAGTAATGGATTTAAGCGTTTTATTATTCTAGTTGGGATTGCTCTTGCATTATATTTAATGCGTAGTATGATCAATCTAATTTTACTTACGTTTATTATTACTTATTTGATGAACCAGCTTACTACGAAGACTACGAAAAGCATAAGGAAATATACGCCGATGAATGAAAAAGCTGTGACGGTAACGTTATACCTTTTACTTGTTGCGGGTATTGTAGCAGTCATTTACAAATATTTACCGATTGTGACCCAGCAAATCACGCAGCTTTTCGACCTCATTGCAAGCTTTAATCTCGATCCAGATGACAATGAGATTGCGAGATACTTAGCACCAACTTTTGAGAAAATAGAGCTGGGGAAATATTTAGAGCAAGGTGTGGATTTAACTCTTAAAAATATTACGAATATTGGTAAAATCATTATGCAAATTTTGATTTCTCTAATATTAAGTTTATTCATCTTGTTAGAAAAGAATCGTATTATTGAATTTACAGCCAAGTTTAAGGATAGTAAAATTGGTGCGCTTTACGATGAACTTCATTATTTCTCAAGAATATTCATCCGCTCATTTGGAAAAGTAATTGAGGCACAATTTATTATTGCTGCAGTCAACTGTGTGTTATCAGTAATTGCTCTTTCTATTATGGGCTTCCCACATCTGATTGCCCTTGGAATTATGCTCTTTATTTTAGGCTTAGTTCCAGTCGCAGGAGTTATCATTTCGTTAATACCATTAAGTATTATCGCCTATAGCATTGGTGGCTTGATGTACATCGTCTACATTTTAGTCATTGTTATGGTATTGCATGCTATTGAAGCATACTTCTTAAATCCAAAGCTTATGTCCGCAAAAACAGATTTACCGATTTTCTATACGTTTATGGTCATTCTCTTCTCTGAGCATTTCCTTGGGGTATGGGGACTAATCATAGGTATTCCACTATTTATGTTCCTGCTTGATATTCTAGGTGTAACTTCCTCGGAAGACCCTGGGAAGAAATCGATGAAGATACCCACTGAAAAACAAATGGAATAGTTCTAACAAAGGAATCATCTATGATGATTCCTTCATGTTGTTGAAAAAAGATGATGTCAACGGCAGAAAAAGCAACTTTGCAAGGGGAG
>NZ_JBHERJ010000045.1:0-20768 GCF_043359455.1 Lysinibacillus sp. PWR01
CGGGCCATATTGTTGAATATCAGCAGTAAATAACTTCCCCCTCCAATCTACGTAACAATAAGATAAAAAATAATTTAATCCTCACTATATGAATTTACTAAAAAGCTTTTAAATTTATACATCTTTCTGAGCTTAATAGTTACTACGTTTCTACAAATGGAGCGAAATGATCTTCAAGTATGAAACTCTTTAGATATTAATCAGATTTAATTAGGTAGGAGGTACTTAATAAAAAGTAACTTGAAACTGAAATTATCCTAGTAGAATATATAAGTTCAATAAAGCTAAAATACACTAAAGAGGCTGGGACAAAAAGAAAAAATGTTAGACCAAGATATAATTGGTCTAACATTTTTTTGATTTAGGAAGGCATATTTAACTTCTTAAAGTAAAAAAGCTAATATCCATTTTTATTGTTTTTCAATATAATCGAGTTCTGTCCCAGCCTCTTTTAAAGCTTATAAAGCGATTTGAAATATATTATATAGCGTTTGCGATTAACAATAAATCATTACAAACTCCCAGTAATTGAAAAACTTCTAGCTAAAGTACTTGGTCCTCCTAAATAACCAAGACCTTCGTTAGGATGAGCAAAAATCTGGCGATTACTTACCCCATTATTTAATGTTAGATAAAGCTCATGTGATGGAGCTCTGTCATGCTTACCTTCAAAGCTATAAGTACCATTACTATTAGTAACAACTCTCATGAGAATATCTATCTCATGTCCGGATATTGGTATATAGGGATTTCCGACTTTATGATAATAAGTATAGTCAGCTTTTGTATAAGTATGTGTATTTTTTACTCCATACATTAATTCATCTGATGCTGTTTTTGAAGAAATAAGTTTTTTGTTATCGTCATACGCAGTTGTCTTACCTACATTCTTACTAAAATCATGCGTTGAATCATAAGAGAAAACTGTTTTGCCCCACATTTTTGTTCGGTATTTTTCCGAATCAAAACTGAAAGTCCTATTATCTCCTCCGAAGAATGCAATTCCATTTAACGGAATAGGATCTTCAATATAATCCATTGGAAGGAATGTTTTATAAACCCATGAGAAACTTGTAGTAGGTGTTGCTAGCGGTTGAATTGGCAATGAAGGAGGAGTTGTATCTACAATTCTAATTATGCTAACTGGTCTGCTTTGACTCATTTGTTCAATTTCTTTATCACTAAGATCAAGAAGCTCATTGTCTGATAGAAAATTCTTTGTTTCTACCTTTTCACTATCGGAAAGAGGAATTGAGAATTCAATTTCATATGTGTATGTAGAATTCTTAACTATGTTTACGTCTGTATAATTACTATCACTTATAGTAGCTATTAATTCTTGATTCCTGAAAACACGGTATTCTTCAACTCCAGGGATATCATTCCAGTCTAGATTAACCCCTTCACTTGATGCAATGCTGGTAATAGAAGTATCAATTTCGGTTGAGGATGCTAGAGTTCTCATATTTAGTTTATTTGTATTTTTAAGAGTAGTTGTAATAATATGTTGGCTGTTGGTGATGTTGCCGTCATTATAAGCAACTATATAAAAACTAACTAAACTATTCGACTCTAAATCAACTAATTTATAACTATTCTGGTCTCCGTTATAAATAATATCACCTTTATTATCGATAATTTTAAATAAATCCCCTTTAAAATTCCATTGTACGTCTATAGAGTTGAAATCTGGTGTTACACTAACTGATGGAATGGTTTTATCGGACGCACTTGCTTCCATTATATCTGAAAAGCTAAAAAACATTACAAAAGTTAGTAACAAAGTAAGAGTTAATGGTAATTTCATGCAATTTCTCCTTTTAATAAATTTTTAAACTCAAATATATACTATCATATATAAAATAGAAAAACTTGATTTTTTAATAATTAAATTTTATGATATAATAAATTTATTGGAAAAATATCATAAAATTACTTAAATATTATTAAGTAGAATTGGAGTAAATATGAAAAACAAAACACTGCAGTCATCATTTCATAGACCTTATATTAAATTCCTTTCTGCAATTTTCACAGCTATCACAATACCAATATTTTTGGGAGTATTTAAATACTTTTCAGCAGGTGAAGGAAGAACCAATGAATTTTATTCTAATTTTGGATATGAATTTACAATAACGTTGATTATTAATCTAACATTTCTTTTCATCATCATTTTTCCTTTGTCTATACTGATTGATGGATTAATTATAATGAAGGTTAAAAATAAAAAAACGTTTATATTTCCATCATATGTTATTTCTTATGTTCTCATAGGAATAATAAGCGGATCAATATACTCGTATTTTATATCAAGCTTTAATCCTATTAGTTCGATATTATATGGCCTTGAATTAACATTTCTATTTGTTATATATCAATTTACTTTTAATTGGATAATCAACAAAATTAAAATAATTTTATCTAAAAACGCCCAGAGTTAAATCTGAGCGTTTTTTTAGATTTTTGTTGAGAATTTATGTTAATACCCTTGTTAAAAAGGTGAGAAAGATTGAGGTATCTTATAAGTGATTTAGTTCTTCTAATAATACCTTTTCCCTTCATGATTCCAATCACCTTATTTTTTTCGTCAGTTATTTCACCAGTAAAAGCACAAGCTGATTGATTTTAAAACATGCGAAATATAACTCGTTCATCCTCGACAAAAAATTTGGGGCATTTTCTACAATCCCTAGTTTTTACAAAGTTCCATTGGATGACTAATACTGCCAAGTTAATTTACCTTTCTTATAAGTCCTGTAAGGGGGCTACAACTTCGTATTCTATTTGTGGGTTGGTATTTAATCATAAAAGAAATATAAAAAACTGGAACAATCGTGAAGGAACTGAAAAAATTATTTGGATAGACAATAATACAGTGGTAATAAACGGTCATACGTTAGATGTGTCAAATGATAAATTTAATTTTAGAAAACAATGATACTCGCCCTTTTCTTCAATAATCGGGCGCGTTTGTTGAACAACATAGCTGGTAAATGACCAAACTTTTTTTCAAAAATCTCATTCTTATAATCAATCTTTATTCCAAAGCTACGTCCAATTCTTTATAGAGTTGGGCTTTTTTGTTTGCAACGAATAGAGGATTTAGAGAAACATCAGAGAATTGTATATAAGTACCATTATATGTAATGACGTGCTTATAGGAGTTGTATGAAGATGATTGTGACAACTAGACCGTTAAAAATTAAATATAAAAAATCAGTAAATACTTTTCAGGAGTTTATGCAAATTAATCACAACAAACATTCCCTTACGAAGGAAGTTGTTTTTCTACGATATATTGGTATACCTGATTCTGTAGATTTTTATAAAGAAGATATTCTAAAAATGGAGGAGTATTTCTCCAAGCAAAACGTATTTTATTTACGACTATATAAGCTTGAGATCATCCGCAATAAGGAAGATGTAGATAGATTGTCGGAAAGTTGGAGAACGTGGCAGACCGCTGCTGACAACACGCAATTACTGTATAAGCTACCTATGTGCAGTAAATTAGCGAGCGATCAACTTGAATGGACAAAAAAGCTAAGCTTTAAACAGATGATTCAACTATTTAAAGAAAATCAGCCTTATCCTAATGAAACGTTGTTAAAAAATTTTGCAGTTAAATTTTTATACTGGATGGATTATTATTTACCACAAATTTTTTCTGAGGAAAATCAAACGTCCCAAAAAATTGTTTTTATAGGTGACATCACGCAGCATGAATTATTGTTTTTATATTTCTTATCGACACTGGGGTGCGATATTTGTTACATGAATCCTAAAGGAGATATGGCCAATTTGTACCCTATTATAGAAACGTCATCTACCTTACATATGTGTCGTCATTTCTATGAAAAAGAAATACCATTGCCTACTAAAAGTACTACAAGACAATTGAACATTCCGGCTCAAAATACGAATACGACAGAGGAGTGGAGCTATGAGCAATTAGCTTCCTTAGCCACATCTGTTGTGATGATTAAGACATTCGGAGAGGATGACAAGGTTTTATGCTTTGGCTCTGGTGTCGTTCTCCATCAAGCGGGTTATATATTGACGAACTTGCATGTTGTGGGTGGTGGAAAATATTATTCTGTGCTATATGAAAATGATACCAACGAGTATATTACCCATCAATTTGTGAAATATCATGATATGCATGATTTGGCTATTTTAAAGGTAGACAGAATAAGCCATCCTTTACCTGTTAAAATGGATGGACAATTAGTTCGAGGGCAAAAAATTGTGGCGATTGGCAGTCCTTTAGGATTGTTTAATTCGGTTTCTGATGGGATTGTTTCCGGCTTTCGTGATATACGACAAATGTCTATGATTCAATTTACGGCTGCTATTTCAAACGGCAGTTCGGGTGGTGCTTTATTGGATATGCATGGTCGATTGGTCGGATTGATTACAGCAGGCTTCGATGATGGTCAAAACCTTAATTTGGCTGTACCTGCCTATTTAATTTATCAGTTTGCTCAAAACTTTATAGAAATAGCGACTTAAATTTCCACTATTCAACCATTGCTTTTTCATTCGAAATCTTATAGAATGTAGAACGGTATAAATGAACGATATAAAAATCCTTTAATACGGTCCAGAGAGGCTGAAAAGGGCTATGTGATATTTTTAAGCTAATATCTTTGCTTTGTCATGCCCTTTTGTCCTCTTTGACGGAAGGGCTTTATTTTGTTCCATACCCCTCTTTTAAAGGAAGTCCCGTGAGGCTTCAAAAGAGAATGGACAAGACAGCTATAATCCATTCACTAAAAGAGATCGACAACTAGAAAATTGGAGGCTAGAAAGAATGGATTATCGTAAAAAAACCGTGGTCGCTTCAGTGGCTGGGTTAACGCTAGAAGGAATGGACATTATGTTTATTTCTTTTGCTATGACAATGATTATTGCAGAATTTAATATTGACCTTGCAACAGGTGGATTGATTTCATCCATCACGAATATTGGGATGCTACTGGGTGGTATTGTTTTCGGAGTGTTAGCAGATAAATATGGTCGAGTAAAAGTGTTTACGTATACGATTATTTTATTTGCCATCGGAACGGCCTTAACAGGAGTAGCAACAAGTATTGAACAAGTTTATGTGTATAGATTTATTGCTGGCTTAGGTGCAGGTGGGGAATACGGTATTGGTATGGCGCTTGTGGCAGAGGCTTGGCCAAAAAATAAACAAGGCAGAGCATCCTCCTACGTCAGTGTAGGTGCACAATATGGAGTAATTTTAGCAGCTTTGTTAAGTGCTATTATTTTACCAACATTAGGATGGCGAGCATTATTCTTTGTAGGATTACTACCAGTCATTTTCGCCTTTATCGTACGTAAAAATATTGATGAATCACCAGAATGGTTAGCAGCGCAGAAAAAACAAAAAAATAAGCAAGAGAACGGGAAATTGACACAGTTATTTGCTTCACCACGTATCACCATGACAACACTCTCTCTGATTCTAATGGCTACTGTTCAAATTGCAGGCTATAATGGTCTGATGATTTGGCTACCATCGATGCTACAGAAATCGCAGGGTTTATCGGTCTCAAGCTCAGCATTGTGGACAATTAGTACCGCAGTCGGCATGATCATTGGAATGCTGACGTTTGGTAGATTTATGGATCGTTTTGGTGCAAAGCGAACATTCGGTATCTTTTTATTAGCCTCTGCATGTGCTGTATTCCTTTACTCATTTGCAACAGGTGCAGTAGCGATATTAGTAGGCGGTGCGGTGGTAGGATTCTTCTCTAATGGCATGTTTGCAGGATATGGTGCATTAATTAGTAGCTTCTATCCAGTACAAATTCGCAGTACAGCAAAAAACACCATTTTTAACTTTGGTCGAGCTATAGGTGGGTTTTCACCAATCTTTGTCGGCTATATTTTACAAAGCTACGATATGACTGTCGTTATGATTTACTTAGCAGCACTGTATTGTATTTCCTTTATCATCATGCTAACGCTTAAGAGCTCAGGTAAGGAATTGCAAACAGCATAATTTTTTAGAGCACGAAAGAACGAATTCCATTTCTTCAAATGGGATTCGTTCTTTTTTTATTAGTATTTAATTATAATAAACCCTTTGAACGTTTCTCAGCGATTTCAACAAGGCGTTTTGTAATCTCTCCTCCAACGGAACCATTTGCGCGAGAAGATGCTTCTGGCCCAAGCTGAACGCCAAACTCTTGTGCAATTTCATATTTCATTTGATTGACAGCTTCATGTACACCCGGTACTAGAAGTTTATTTGAACTGCGGTTATTATTAGCCATTGTTCTCACCTCCTTGACCTTAGAATGGTTGTGATTAAACTTTTCATACATTTAAAAAGTAGGAAATGCACACGCTAATTGCTAACAACAACAACTTGTGGAAAGCTAGTAATAATCAGCAAACTCTCTGTTATAATTAAGCCTGGCTCTTTACTATATAAGGTTAATTAAAGGAGGAATAACATAATGACGAATAACGATATCTTAATTCGTTTACGCTATGCGTTCGATATAAAAAATGTAGATATGGTAGAAATTTTCAAACTAGGTGGCATGGATTATACAAAGGAAGAAGTATTAAATATGCTGATTAAGATTAATGATGAGGAAGAAGCGCCGGAAGAATACATCAAATGTAATAACAAAATGTTAGAGGCTTTTTTAAATGGATTAATTACTTTTAAACGTGGGCCTCAAAAACCAAAGGAAGGACAGACAGAGGGGCCGCTACCTGTGTCTGGTAAAGAAAGCCCAAATAATATGCTATTAAAGAAAGTGAAAATTGCTTTAGCTTTAACAACTGAGGAGATGCTTGAGCTTTTATACGATGGCGGAATAAAAGTTACAAAAGGTGAATTAGGTGCTATTTTAAGAAATCCAAGTCATCGTAATTATAAAGAGTGCGGCGATTCATTCGTACGAAATTTTTTAAGAGGCTTAACATATAAATATAGAGCGTAACGCACGAAGGATATCAATCATAAAGTGCCATTTTTTTCTTTGAAACTCGTTGACATTTTGTGACGAAATTGTGTACAATAAAATTATCACAAAATGTTCACAAAAAAGATGAAAAATGTTCACAAACAAAGGGGTGCTTGTATGATTTATTTTGACATCTTATTAGTAGCTATTGCATGTATTACAATGCCTTTTATTGTTGCAGTTATGTTAGATATTTTTTATGCGGAGCGAAAAAAAGTACGCTTTTCATTACGTCGTACTTCAGTATGGTATATCGCTATGTTTGCATTATCCTTTATACCATCCGTATTACTTGTCACACAAAATGTATAATTTATTCAAACACTTAGGGGTAAGTGAAATGAAAATAGACAGTTACAACGTTAATTGAGGTTGTAGCTGTTTTTATTTTGTTCAATAAGATGAATAAAAACTTCTTAATGATGTATTTTCAAACACAAAAATAATTGTTATTGATGGATAAGATAGTATAAAATATGTATATTTTAAATGGCGAGCATTGACTACTTTTACCTATTGTGTTAATTTTGGTATGGAAATATAGGCAAATTTACTGAAAAGTAGAGACGCAAAGCTACAGGTCTAAGGCAATAAATGCTATGACGGCTGGGTTGCAAAAGAGTGCTAGTTGTATCATTCCAATTCTAGTTTTTGTTCTTTTATGCCTATTTCTTTTGAAATAGGCTATTTTTTTTGTAAGAAAAATTCAAAAGGGGAAAAGGGGTAATGAAGTTGTTAAAAAACACATCATTAAAAAACAAGCTTTTACTAACAGTCTCTATCGTTGTTTTACTGCTTATCGCCATTATTACAACGCAAAGTATTAGTGAATTGAATAATCGGATGAATGTGGATTTGGAGCAGGAATTAAAAAGTGTTGGCTTATTAACAGCTATGAATTTAGACAGTGATGAAGTGAAAGACTTGCTGTCCGAAAAAGGGGAAACAAACGCAAAGTTTACAAAAATCCAAAAGCAACTTGATATGATTCAAGAACAGCAAGGTATTATGAGCTGGAGTTATATTTGGGATGTAAAGGATGAGGGTGGTGTCAACCCCATTGGCTATACCTCTAATCTAAATGAAGTATACGAAGCTGGTGAAATTTTTACTGAATTAGCGGATGAACATGTAGAAACAGCAAAATTAGCTATTGAAAATAACAGTACGGAAGTAACAGATATTTTCGAAGATCCTTTTGGCTCTTGGAGAACTGTTTTTAGTCCCATTAAAGATGATAGTGGACAACTGATTGCCCTATTAGGGATTGATTACTCCGCTGATTATATCAATACGATTATTAAAACAAGTGTAAT
Organism: Lysinibacillus sp. PWR01; assembly: GCF_043359455.1. Lineage (NCBI taxonomy): Bacteria > Bacillati > Bacillota > Bacilli > Caryophanales > Bacillaceae > Lysinibacillus > Lysinibacillus sp. PWR01. Next base: position 8,309 of record NZ_JBHERJ010000045.1, read on the forward strand.
CAAACAAATTGTCATTGCCATTATCGGCATTTTAATTTTATTAGTATTAGTTTACATAATTATAGATCGACTTTTAAAACCACTGAAAAAAGTGGTGAATGTTGCCAATCAAGTGGCAAATGGTGAATTAATAGATGTTGACTTAGAGACATCAAAGGATGAAATTGGAAAATTATCTGAATCCATTCGGACAATGGTGGCTAATTTGCAACATATTATTTTAAACATACGAAATACATCCAATCATGTGTCTTCAGCAGCTAATCAGCTCACTGTACATGCTGGTGAAACCTATAGTAGCTCCACAAATATTGCATTAGATATGAATCAAATTACGCAAAATGCTGAGGCCTCGATGACCATGACCGAGGAAACAGCCGCTGCTATGGAGGAAACAGCAACAGGTATTCAGCAAATTGCTGATTCTGCAAACACTGCTGCGGAATCGTCTATCTCAGCATCACAGGCTTCTGAACGAGGCAATGAAGTTGTACAACAGGTTATTGCACAAATGGAATTAATTAATGATTCTGTTGAACAAATAGGGACAACCATTAATGGACTACATGTTAATACTAAAAAAATAAGTGAAATTGTTAGCTTAATTACTGCTATTGCCGATCAAACAAATCTATTAGCATTAAATGCTGCCATTGAAGCTGCACGGGCAGGTGAGCATGGTAAAGGCTTTGCCGTTGTTGCAGATGAGGTGAGACGCTTAGCTGAACAATCCTCTCAATCAGCAACAGAAATTTACAATTTAATTAGTTCTATTCAATCTGATTCAAACGCTTCTATTACGGTCATGGAGAAGGGCAAAGAGGATGTTAAGGTAGGGATGGCATTCACGAATGAAGTAGGAGAAATCTTTAAAGAAATTCTTACTTCCTCAGAAGAGGTGGCTAGCCAAATACGTGAAATTTCTGCAGCCTCACAACAAATATCCGCATCCTCAGAGGAAGTGGCGGCATCTGTTAATAATATTAAACAATCTGCAGAGCAGTCAGCGGAATTCTCTTCGAATGTATCGAAATCTACACAAGAGCAATTATCTACCATGCAGGAAGTAAAGGATGCCTCTTCGTCACTGGGCAAAACAGCAGAAGAGCTGCAAGGTCTTGTGGCAAAATTCAAATTGGAGAATGATCATAATGAACATTAATTTTACAGGAAAAAATGTTTTAATTACAGGCTCTAGTAAAGGAATCGGCAAAGCCATTGCATTAGGATTTGCGCAACATGGAGCGAATATTTTAATCAATTATATAGGGAATGAGCAAGAGGCAGAAGCGGTTCGTAAAGAAGCAGAAAAGCTTGGTGTAAAAGCTTTAACATTCTATGCCGATGTTTCTAATTCACAGGAAGTAAAAGCGATGTATCAATTTATGGACGAGCAGTTTGGGGATATTGATATTCTTGTGAATAATGCAGGCTTTGCACAGGGTTCAAGCATTACAGATTTAACGGACGAGCAGTGGGATCGCATGATTAAAGTTCATTTATATGGTTGCTTCTACAATTGTCGTGAAGCAGCAAAAAGAATGAAAGAACGTAATAGAGGAAAAATCATAAATATTTCATCTGATATTGGTAGCTTAGGTTGTGAGGAATTCTCACATTATTCAGCTGCGAAGGGTGCTATCAATGCTTTTACCAAGTCTTTAGCAAGAGAATTAGCACCTTCGATACTTGTCAATGCAGTTGCCCCTAGTGGAACATTTACGGACATTTTAAAAGAATTTGGCGATAACTATGTGGAGGAAGAATCAGCAAAATATCCATTAAAACGTTTAGCGCAACCAGAAGAGATTGCGAAAAGTGTGTTATTTTTAGCCTCTCATCATGCTGACTTCTATACAGGTCAAGTTTTAACGCCTAATGGTGGAGTCGTGATGAACGGATAATGGAAAACTAAGGAGTAAACAATGTTAAATATTATTATCTTTTGCTTATACTTATTATTTATCTATTACATTGGCTATAAAGGCTATAAGCGTGTCAACACAGCTGAGGATTTAATTGTTGCTGGCTGGAGCATGCCTTTATCCGTTGTAACGGGTAGTTTAGTCGCTGCCCTACTAGCTGCCCCATTCTTTTTTGCAGCAGTAGGTTCAGGTTATACAAGCGGTGGCTTTGAAGGATCGGCAACAATGGGTGGTTTAGGGACTTGTATGATTCTTGGAGCACTCATTTGGACAAAACCATTACGACGTTTGAAGGGCTGGACTTTAGCAGATTACTACGGTTTACGCTATGGCAGCAAAAAGCTAGGAGCCTATACAGGAGTCGTTATGGCAATTGCTTTTGGTGTTTTTAATGCAGCGGCGTTAACAGTTGGTGGTACCTATATTATTCAGCAATTGTTGCAAATTGATTTTATTCCTGCGGCACTTCTATTTGTATCGCTAACGGCTATTTATTCAGTTATTGGTGGTTTATGGGCAGTTGCCTATACTGAAATCGTGCAAGGTGCGCTTGCAGTAGCCGGTATTTTGGGTATTACCATTTTTATTTTGTTTTACTATCCAGACGTTACATTTAATCCGGAGTGGTGGAATATCGGTACATTATTTGAGAAGGCAGGAGCAGAGTTTTGGACTTTATATCTTGTACTAGCACTTGGAGATATCCCTGCAGTTGATCTTGGGCAGAGGGTAGCTGCAGCGAAAAGTCCACGAGTGGCACAGCGCAGTATGATTATTGCTGGTATTATTGTCATTGCAATTAGCTGGATTCCAGGGATGCTAGGGGAAGCCTTCAAGTCAATTTATCCTGAAAGCTCTAACCCAGAAACATTGATGCTTACCTTTGCACAAGGTTATTTTCCGCCCTTATTAGCAGCTATTTTCTTAACAGCCATGGCAGCCATGGGGATGTCTACAGTAGCTGCATGTTATGTAGCGACTTCGGGGATTGTGACAAAGAATATCTATTTAGATTTTATTAATCGTAACCCTGATCCTAAGAAGCTATTAAGATTTTCACGATCTATTATTCTAGCTAGTGCTTTATTAGGTTTAGTGCTAGCTGTAAGCTTCCAAAAAGTCATTGATTTAGCTTATTTAGCATGGGATATTATTTTCGTGACAATATTCTGGCCAATCGTTTTAGGACCATTTTGGAAACGTGTGAGTACACCGGCAGTTTGGGCAAGTATTTCTGTTGGCTTAGTTTATTACATTGTAACATCACTAACATTCGTACCTAGTCTGACAATCCAATCAGAAGGCTTCATAGGTCTATTAAATGAATTATGGCAGGCTCCTGTATTTTCAGGTGTTGTGATAACGGGTATCACGATTGTCGTGGTGAGCTTACTAGTACCACCATCTGAGCATGTTCTTGAGATGCACAAAATAGAAAAAGATAAAACATTAGACGACGTAAGTAGTAAAGAAGAGTTAATGGGTCGTTAAAAATGAAAGCACGGGTTCATTGAAAAGTTCAATGGATTCGTGTTTTTTATTAGAATGAAAAGCTAGAGTCAAGAATACTATTGCTAGTACATCAACTGAATTTTTCTAGTGAGTATCTTGATAAAGGCGGGATTTGGATGAAAAATATTTTCTTCATTTTATTAGGAATTGTCTATCTTTTTCTAGCAAATGCCATTGGATTAGTCATTATTAAGCAGCTATTTTTTTTAATTGGGCTAGCTTTAGTCGGTATAGGTAGTATCCGTTATTTAAAAGAGCGTTATATTGCTGCACAAACTTTGGCCGCCATGACAGAAGCTAGTGAGGAGGAAATAATGGCTATTCCTCATACACAATGTACACTTTCAGGTGATGCGTTGAATGCCTTATTGTTAAATGAACAGACAAACACGCTTATTTTCGCACGAAGAGAAGCTTTAGACGAAGAACTGAAAATAATAGAGATTCCGTTTAACAAAATATATGAAGTGGCCATCATGGAAGATGAGGTGTTTACGGTTAGAACAAAGAATCACCTAATGAGTGGGTCCTTACTTGCAGAAGCGGATGAAGTAGAAGAAGAAGAGGTAGAAGAAGATACAATCTCACAGCTATCGTTAAAGCTAGTAGTAGATCATTTATCAGAGCCTATTCAAGAATATATGTTTATGGATAATAGTGAAGAGCCCATCTCGAAAGAGGAAGATGACTATAAAGAAGCCATGGAGCTTTGTGAGAAATGGTTTCAAAAGATAAGTGTTATTATTAAACGTCATGAATTGGAACGCGTTCCGATAAGTCATTGGCAATAATAGAAAAGGCTATCTCAAAATAGAGAAATTTGAGATAGCCTTTGTTGTGTAGTTGATTAAATTTTAAATTGCTGTAGCTGCGTATTTAATTCCTCAGCCATGCCAGCAAGCTGATTTGCACTTCTAGCGATTTCATCCATTGTAGCGGCCGTTTCCTCTACAGTCGCTGTTGTTTGCTCAACACCAGCAGCAGATTCCTGCGAAATAGAGGCCATATCATCAATAGAAGCATTAATGGTTTCAGAATTTTGAGCAAGCTGATTTAAATTCGTTGATATGGTTGTAATATTATCGATCATATCCTCAACAGCATCAGAAATTTTTTCAAATGTTTCATTTGTTTGATCGAGCTGTGTTGTTCCTCTTTTTACTTCCTCATAGCCAGTTTGGAGGGCAGATGTAACATTGCCTGTCTCACCTTGAATACGATGGACAATTGTTGCAATATCCGTGACAGAGAACTGTACTTGTTCAGCAAGCTTTCGGACTTCATCTGCTACAACAGCAAAGCCCTTGCCATGCTCACCTGCTCGTGCTGCTTCAATTGCTGCATTTAGTGCAAGTAAATCTGTTTGGTTTGAAATATCATCGATAACAGATACAAGCTTGGAAATTTCAGCAGATTGCTCATTTAAATTTTCCACCTTTTTCACAGAGTCTAATACAATTTCATTTATTGTAGCCATTTGTTTGGTAGATTGCACCATTAAGCTTTTTCCGGAAACCGTTAAATTTTGAACATGACTAGAATGTTTGCTTAACTCAATGCCCTCTTGTGTAGTTTCATGAATGCTACGCTTAAATGCTGTCATTGTCTCTGCCAAATCACCTGTTGTGGAGGCTTGTGTTTCTGTACCTGATGCAAGCTCTTGCATCGTTACTGTAATTTGCTCAGTACCTGCTTGTACCTCATTCGATGATTGAGCAAGCTCTTCACTACTAGCTGCTACTGTTTCAGAAACCGTATAGATAGAGCGGATTGTTTGTTTTAATTTTTCGTTCATGTCATTGGCTGCTACCATTAACGTTCCGATTTCATCTCTTGTTTTTACAGGTAGTGGCTCTAGTTGTAAATTTCCATCTGCTAATTCTTTCATTCGATTGGCTACGACTGTAACAGGTTTTGATATGGTACTAGCTGTGATAATGGCAATTAGAATACCAGCTATTGTTAGGATCAAACTAAAAGCGATACCAATTGTTCGATTCTCTGAGCTAGTTGATACAACATCATTACCAACAGCTGTAATGGCTTCAGCACGATCATCTGCCAGTTTTTCATAACCATAACGCACTTTCGTTACGAGTTGATGTGTATCCATTAAATTTTCTAAAGCTAATTCCTTATTGCCTTTTTGATAGATATCAAATACCTCTGTATTAACAAGGGTACTCCAATCACGGGCTATTTCTACTAGTTTTTCGCGTTCATCTGATTTTTCATATTTGTCTAGAATAGCATTGTTTTCCTCAGCCATTTTGCGATACTCATCAAACGATTCTTTGTATTTTTCGTCACCTGTCAACACATAATTTAACGCTGCAGATAGACGGACACTCATGGACAGCGCTAAATTTTTACTTGCATTTAAAACTACTAAATCTTCTTTTACTAAATCTTTTGCTTGTCTTTCCATACTTGTATTGGAATTGTAAGTGTAGGTTGTAAAGCTAACTACTAAAACTAACAAAAGAATAAATGCACTTAAAATTCGAGCTTTAAGTGTTTTAAACTTGATAATGCCCTTCATTTTCCCATCCCTTTACTATCTCATTGAGAAATTTTTTCAATCACAAATACTATTTTATAACTATTTATGCATATTAATAAGCCTTTCGATAGAAATATTTAAAAATAGTTTTTTAGTACAATGATATAATTGTTTTCCTTTTATTAATAGTTAAATATATATAGATGTTTAATAACAAATTCATGTATTTATGTAGAATTTCCTATGTGGAAAGAAAATGCACCTGAAGCAACATGCTTCAAGTGCCATAAGTAAAAAATTATCTACTGTTTTTGTTTTTTTGCTTGCCGCTCCCATTGTAGTAAGGAAGGATAAGGATCGAAAGCCCATTCGGTTCTTCCGTTAAATTTATAAATCCCATAATGAAGGTGTGGAGGGAATTTACCAGATGTACCTTCTTTTCCGTATCCAGAGCTTCCTACATAGCCAAGAACAGTACCAGGTTTTACAATTGTACCGACTTCAATTTCCTTATGATAGCTACCGAGGTGGGCATAATAGTGGTAGGAATTATGGTTGTCGCGAATACCAATACGCCAGCCACCAAATTGGTTCCATCCTTTTACCTCGACAATCCCATAAGAGGTAGATAACACTGGCGTTCCATAGCTTGCAAAAATATCAGTTCCCTCATGAATTCGGCGACCACCCCAACCTCGATTGGCGCCCCATGTGCCCTTGTAACTGTAATCAGAGCGAATATTTAGTGGGAAAGTATGTGCGTCAAGTTCAATTGTTTTAAAATGTCTGTACAATGTGGAGATGGTAAATATTTGATTGACTGCTTCTTCGCTTCCATAATATTCCCATAATGCTAATTTAAAATCTTCATCAGTTGTTCCAAATTTCCCTAAATAACTAGCCATCGAAAAAATGACATCCTCATCATCCTTAGGACTAGCGAGCCCATCGTGATTACCATCAAGGCCCATTCCTCCGAAATAGCTAATTGTCTCAGGAGAAGTGTCTTCCTTTACAGGATTTAAAGCGCCTGACCAGTATTCATCAGAAAATTGGATAGCCAAATAGCCTTCTCGTTTAGGGATGTCTTTACGGACAGATTGTAAATTTCTTTCATACTGATCGATAGCAGCCAAAAAGTTCCAAGGAATGAGTAATTCATCGAATTGTACATAATAGGACATACGCTGCTGTAAAATTTCTTCTTCTGTTAGATCCTCCTTTGCCAAAGAGGCAGTAGGGTACAGCATTATCCCTAAAAATAAAAATGTGAAAAGAAATGTAAAATGGCGATGCAATGATGGACCTCCTTTCTAACGTTAGAATAACCGAAATTTTTATCTTCATTCAGTAAGGTTCTATGTATTAAAACAGTTGATATATCCGCAATCTTTTTGCCAAAAAAAATAGAAATAATAAGAAGAAACTTCATCAAAGAAAAAGTAATGGTATCATCATGCCATTAACTTCATACTATGTTATAAATCAAGCCCTGAATGGAGGGAAGGCTATTAACATTTTAGATAAAGTGAAAAACTATCGCGAAGAAGAAAACAGGCTGAAGTGGGAAGGAACATTTGCAGATTATTTAAACATCATTAGGGAAAGACCTGAAGTTGCTCAAACAGCCCATTCACGCGTCTACAATATGATAAAAAGTTCTGGTGTAGAGGAACGCGATGGGCAAAAAATGTACAAATTTTTCGGACAAGAAATTTTTGGGCTTGAAACAGCAATTGAAAGACTGGTGGAGGAATATTTCCATCCAGCAGCACGCAGGTTAGATGTTAGAAAACGTATTTTATTATTAATGGGACCAGTTAGTGGTGGTAAATCAACAATCGTTACCTTACTGAAACGTGGATTAGAACAATATTCGCGAACAGATGAGGGTGCAGTTTACGCAATTAAGGGATGTCCAATGCATGAAGATCCACTCCATTTAATTCCACATCATTTGCGTAATGAGTTTTTTGAGGAATATGGCATTAGAATTGAAGGAAGTTTATCGCCTTTAAATACAATGCGTCTTGAAAAGGAATACGATGGGCGCATTGAAAATGTGATGATTGAACGTATTACGTTTTCAGAAGACAAACGTGTGGGTATTGGGACATTTACACCATCAGATCCTAAATCGCAGGATATCGCTGATTTAACAGGAAGTATTGATTTTTCCACAATAGGTGAATTTGGTTCAGAGTCTGATCCTCGTGCTTACCGCTTTGATGGGGAACTGAATAAGGCCAATAGAGGAATGATGGAATTCCAGGAGATGCTGAAGCTTGATGAAAAATTCTTATGGAATTTATTATCTTTAACACAGGAAGGGAATTTTAAAGCGGGAAGGTTCGCTTTAATTAGTGCAGATGAGTTAATTGTTGCCCATACAAACGAAACTGAATATCGATCATTTATTTCGAATAAAAAGAACGAGGCATTACATTCTCGAATTATCGTTATGCCCATTCCCTACAACCTAAAAGTTAGCCAGGAAGAGCATATTTATGAAAAGATGATAAATGAGAGTGATATGGCCCATGTCCATATTGCACCGCATGCTTTAAAGGCCGCAGCAATCTTTTCGGTTCTCACTCGATTGGAAGTACCGAAAAAACAAGGTGTGGATCTGATTAAAAAAATGCGCTTGTACGACGGAGAAAATGTGGAGGGATTTAATTCCGTTGACTTAGAGGAGCTGAAAAAAGAGTTCCCAAATGAAGGCATGAACGGTATTGATCCACGCTATATTATTAACCGTATTTCTTCTGCTATTATTCGCAAAGAGATACCATCAATAAATGCATTAGACGTTTTACGAGCATTAAAGGATGGATTGGATCAGCATGCGTCGATTTCTCAAGAGGATCGTGAAAAATACATGAATTACATTGCGGTTGCTCGTAAGGAATATGATGAAATTGCTAAAAATGAAGTACAGAAGGCTTTTGTGTACTCATATGAAGAATCGGCAAAAACATTAATGAACAACTACCTTGATAATGTAGAGGCATTTTGTAATAAAAATAAAATTTACGATCCTCTGACTGGGGAAGAAATGAACCCAGACGAAAAATTAATGCGCTCGATTGAGGAGCAAATTGGCATTTCAGAAAATGCTAAAAAGGCATTCCGTGAAGAGATTCTCATTCGAATTTCTGCCTATGCACGAAAAGGTAAACGTTTTGACTATAATTCTCATGAAAGATTGCGAGAAGCTATTCAAAAGAAATTATTTGCAGATTTAAAAGATATTGTGAAAATTACAACTTCTTCTAAAATGCCAGATAAATCGCAACTGAAGAAAATTAATGAGGTCGTTGCAAGGCTTGTTGATGAACATGGCTATAATACAACATCGGCAAATGAGTTGCTACAATATGTAGGAAGTTTACTCAATCGATAGCTTGATGTTGATTGTTCCAAGTCAGTTAGGAGTGTCCCATTTTTAGGGCACTCCTTTTACTATCAGGATGAGAGATTTAACTTGATTCAGCAGAAAATACCCACCTCTATAGGTGGTGAGATAAAAGCCCCAGCGGATGCCATAGATATTGAAGCGGAGCTTTTCGAGTAAGCTCGAAAAAAATCTGGACGCAATTACGCTGAGGCGTAATTAATAGGTGCACAATTGATTTTATGAAAAAAGTTCAAAAATTTGGCTCACAAGCATAGTATAGAAAAAGCGAATTTGATAGATGGGTGAGGATAAAAATGACTGAACACGAAAATAAACGCTTTGTCATTTCTCAGGAAAATTGGTCCCTCCATCGTAAAGGGCACCAGGACCAGGAACGCCATATGGAAAAAGTAAAAGATGCGATTAAAAATAATTTACCAGATTTAGTTAGTGAAGAAAGTATTGTGATGTCCAATGGTCGCGAGGTTATTAAAATACCAATTCGGTCACTTGATGAATATAAAATTCGATATAACTATGATAATTCTAAGCATGTTGGGCAAGGACAAGGGGATAGTAGTGTCGGGGATGTAGTAGCCCGGGATGGCAGTAAAGCCAATCAGGCTCAAGGCCAAGGAAAAGAAGCAGGTGACAAGCCTGGCCAAGATTACTATGAAGCGGAAGTCAGTATTGAGGAAATCCAAAATGTCTTATTCCATGAACTTGAGTTACCTAATTTGCAGCAAAAGGAAAAGGCAGATATTAAAACAGAAAAAATAGAGTTTAATGATATTCGAAAAAAAGGGCTAATGGGTAATGTTGATAAAAAGCGAACGATTTTAAACGCATTAAAGCGCAATGCAATGCATGGGAAAGCGGAAATTACGCCTATCCACAATGACGATTTACGTTTTAAAACGTGGGATGAAGTGGAGAAACCAGAATCCAAAGCCGTAGTACTCGCCATGATGGATACAAGTGGCTCGATGGGAGCTTTTGAGAAATATTGTGCACGAAGCTTCTTCTTTTGGATGACGAAGTTTTTACGATCAAAATATGAAACCGTAGAGATTGAATTTATTGCCCATCATACAGAGGCAAAGGTTGTCACTGAAGAGGAATTTTTTACAAAGGGAGAGAGTGGGGGAACTATTTGTTCTTCAGCTTATAAAAAGGCATTGGAGTTAATTCAGGATAAATATCATCCGTCTCGCTACAATATCTACCCTGTCCATTTCTCAGATGGTGAAAATATTTCGATGGATAATGAAAAGTGCTTGAAACTGGTAGGAGAGTTAATGGATGTATCCAGCATGTTTGGCTATGGTGAGGTGAATCAACATAACCGTTTCTCAACGCTTATGTATACGTATAAAAAAATTGATGATCCTAAATTCAGATTCCATATTTTGAGAAAAAAAGGCGATGTATATGATGCCTTAAAGAGCTTTTTCAAAAAAAATGAAGAATAACATGGATGTTTGCACAGTACGACGTTCAAAGGAGGGGGCGTAAAATGGACACAAAAGAGCTTCAACGAGCAATAGATGAAATTACCGAAATTGCCTCAAGCTTTGGCTTAGATTTCTATCCAATGCGTTATGAAATTTGTCCAGCAGATATTATTTATACATTTGGCGCCTATGGTATGCCTACGCGTTTTTCCCATTGGAGCTTCGGGAAACAATTTCATAAAATGAAGCTTCAATATGATTTAGGACTTAGCCAGATTTATGAGCTTGTGATCAATTCAAATCCTTGCTATGCGTTTTTGCTCGATACCAATACATTAACCCAAAATAAATTGATCATTGCCCATGTTTTAGCACACTGTGATTTCTTTAAAAATAATGTGCGTTTTTCCAATACAAGAAGAGATATGGTAGAGAGTATGACCGCAACTGCCGAGCGAATAGCTGATTATGAAAGAGAATATGGAAAGGATGAGGTTGAGCAGTTTTTAGATGCAGTTTTAGCTATTCAGGAACATATTGATCCATCTATTTTACGACCGAAGCTATCCTGGAGTGAGGACGATGATCTTGAAGAGGAAAAATCTCCAACGAAATCACCATATGATGATTTGTGGAGTATAGAAGAAAAAGAAAAAGTTTATAAACCAATTAGACGAAGATTAAAGCAATTTCCGCCAAAGCCAGAAAAAGATTTGTTGCTATTCTTGGAGGAGTATAGCCGTGAATTGGAGGACTGGCAACGAGATATTTTAACAATGATGCGGGAGGAAATGCTTTATTTTTGGCCTCAATTAGAAACAAAAATAATGAATGAGGGCTGGGCGTCTTTCTGGCATCAACGCATCATGCGGGAGTTAAAACTAACCACTGCTGAGACAATTGAATATGCCAAATTAAATGCAGGGGTTGTGCAGCCATCCAAAACATCGATTAATCCATATTACCTTGGAATAAAAATTTTCGAGGATATTGAAAATCGCTATAATAATCCTACAGAGGAAATGAAGCGGCTAGGTGTACAGCCAAATACGGGGCGTGAAAAGATCTTTGAGGTAAGAGAAATAGAATCGGATATTTCCTTTATTCGAAACTATTTATCAAAGGATTTAGCGAAGCGTGAAGATTTGTATTTGTTCCAAAAGAAAGGTAATGAGTATCGTATAACGGATAAGGATCATGAGATGGTTCGAGATCAGCTTGTATCCATGCGTGTAAACGGGGGCTTCCCATATATTGTAGTGAAAAATGGTGATTATTTGCGTAATGGTGAGCTCTATTTAGTACATGGTTACGAAGGGATGGAGTTAGATCCTCGCTATTTAGAAAATGTATTGCCTTATATTTATCAGCTATGGGGACGGCCCGTTCATTTAGAAACCTATGTGGATAAAAAGCCGATGCTTTATTCATATGACGGCACTAAAAACTATAAACGCAATGTATGACAAAAAAACTTCTATCTGTTGACGGTATCATCAAACAGATAGAAGTTTTTTTCATAGTGTTGAAAAAACGGGAGTTAAGTAGTCTTCCACTCCAATCCACAATGTAGCAAAGGTTTTCAAATAAAGTGAAGCTGTTCTCTACTCTTTATGAAGAGGTGTTGTCACGCTTCACTTCTCCACATTGAAAATAAGAGCTCTTC
>NZ_JBHERJ010000046.1:0-34867 GCF_043359455.1 Lysinibacillus sp. PWR01
CGTTTTCACCTTTCACAAAAATTCTATTGGTGGTTTTGTTTTTCAACAATATGAAGAACCTGCTTATTGATATTGAATAAGCAGGTTCTTGCTGTTTAGTGAACGAGATATTCTTCCTTTAACTCGGATATAGCTACTTCAGACCGCTCTTCTAATGAACGGCGTAGGTGAACGGTCGCTGTTTTTTCATCATCATGAAGTTGATCAATCCAGATGGAAACGCCATTATAGCTCACTTCAAATTCTAACGGTGAGGCGACAATTTCTTGTGCACGCTGAAAATCCAACTGAAGCCCCCCTATTTTTTCTGCTTATTCTTATTTTGCGTGACTGTATTAATCAGCTCCATAAACTCTTGAGAAAATTCCTCACTCACCTTATTTGGTGCAATCTTTTGGTTTTTTGGCGTTTGAGGTAACGAGCCTTTATTATTGCTTTGACCTTGTTTATTGTCTCTTCCCATGTGAGTTGCTCCTTTCCTGTTGATATCATTTAATATGGCTTTGAAATGAATTTTTTATCCCGTCATCACAGATAGCACTTCACATGGAAAAGTCGCATAGCTCTTTGTTTTTTGAGAATAATAATGAGCATTAAGATTTTTTAACAGAAAAATTATCGTTTAATAAAACCCAATTTTGAGGGAATGGGAATCCTAATGCCCAATAACTAATGCCTCTCAGGTTATACTGTTTAGTCATGTCAAATTTGGCTTGTGCACTTCTTGCGTCCTCAAACCATACCTCATGATTCCTTCCTTGCTCATCAACATATCGATAAAAAGGAGATTGTGCAGTTGGATCAAATTGGATTGTTGCCCCGTACTTGATGGCTCTATTGAGAGCTTCCTGAGGACTAAATGTTTCGGCTTCTTGGCCTTTGACATGAGGTAAGAGCCAATCACGCGCATACAACTCAAAACCCAATAAAATTTTATCTGCTGGTATTTCAGTTAAAGCATACTCCACAACTCTTCGCATTTCATTAATGGGGGAAATGGCTTGTGGGGGTCCAAGACGATATCCCCATTCATAGGTCATTAATACCACAAAATCAGCTATTCTCCCATGTGCCTCGTAATCATGCGCTTCATATAATGTTCCAGTTTGTGAAGCACTTGTTTTAGGTGCAAGCGCTGTTGACACTAAATAGCCCTTTGGATGAAGTGTATCCACAGCTAATTGAATAAAGGCATTGTAATTTTCGCGATCAGCTGGCAAAACATTTTCAAAATCAATATTTAATACTTGGTACCCTTTATCTTGCATCACCTGTAACACATTATTCATGACCTTTTTCCGGAGCTCTGCATTGGACAAGACGACATGTGCTAAATTAGAGCCTTCTTCTGTAGAAGTAAAATTAGTGAGCGTTAACATAGGGATGATATGTTTAGCTTTTGCTGCCGCTATCATGTTTTCATCATTGATGGGCTGTAATGTACCATCTTCCTTCATCTTATAAGCAAATGGACTAAAATAAGTGAGTAGATGACCAACAGCATTAATGGAATCTACAGCTTCTTCAGAAGGCTGGTAGGAATAAGCATTGACCTCAATCATCGGTAATTCTCTTGGGATCATCAATTGAGCGCCCACATAAAGCATATTGGGGTTGTTTATTTGATTTTCTACAGCAATGGCTTGAATAGTCGTACCATATCGCTGTGCTATTTGCCATAAAGTTTCTCCTGGCTGCACGATATGAACAATGGGTGGAATAATTAATTTCGTTCCTGGTGTTAATTGATCGGGATTAGTTAGATGATTCTCTAATATGATAGATTGCAAGGGAACGCTAAATTTCTGTGCGATGGACCATAACGTATCTCCCTTTTGAACCGTATACATTGTATAAGGAGAAGGGATAACCAGTGATTGTCCGATGGCTAGTTGATCGGGAGTAGCTAATGCATTTAATTGACTAATAGATTGAACTGGTACAGCATAACGATTGGCGATTTGCCACAGTGTTTCGCCAGCACTCACTACATGAATAAGCATAGAACACCTCCAACACAATATTATTAGTGCATCATATGTTTCAATTGTGAAAATGAGTATTTTAGTGTGTGGCCAATAAAATAGTTGAAACTTCAAATTCTTTTTAAATGAGTTGCATAGGATAAGTATCATTGTGAGAAAGGGGCTTGATATTGAAAAAGGCAAAGCTCACGGGTAGAATCGTGACTCCTGAAGATTCGGATTATGAACAAGCGAGAACGAATAATAATTTAAATAACCCCAAATATCCGAGTGTCATTGTGTTTTGTCAAGAAACGAAAGATGTGGTTAATGCATTAAAATGGGCCAGAGAAAACAATGAGACTTTTAGAATTCGAAGTGGTCGTCATAGCTATGAAAATTTTTCTTTAGTAAATAAGGGTCTTGTCATTGATGTAAGTGACATGAATAAGGTTTCGATTAATCTTCCAGAAATGACAGCTAGGATTGATGCTGGAGCCAATATGGGAAAAGTATATCGTACATTATGGGAACATGGTGTCACCATTCCTGCTGGCACAGAAAGTAGTGTTGGGGTGGTCGGGTTGACCCTTGGTGGGGGTATTGGGATGTTATCACGTCCATTCGGTTTAACTTGTGACAATCTCATTGAAATCGAAACGGTGGTCGCTAGTGGACATGAAGGTGCTCAGGTAGTCAGAGCAAATAAGCAACACAATAATGATCTTTTTTGGGCAAGTCGTGGTGGCGGTGGTGGCAATTTTGGTATAGTCACTTCATTGACATTCAAGTTACATGCGATTAATGAGGTATCACTCTTCTCCATTACATGGGGATGGAATGATTTTGAAGTGGCCTTTGATGCATGGCAAAAATGGGCTCCTTATACAGATAAGCGTCTGACTTCACAGATTGAGTTAAAAACAAAGGAAGTAGGTGAAATCGTTGCACAAGGTGAGTTCATAGGATCAGCAGCTGAATTAAAGAAGTTGCTTCGCCCTCTTAGAAAGGCAGGTTTGCCAACAAGTATTTGGATAAAGGAAGTGCCATATATCAAGGCAGTAGAATTTTTTGATTTACCAAGCGGCAACCAGCCTGCCCTTCGAAAAAGATCAGGGTCATTTTTGGAGAGACCGTTTCCATTTAAGGCGATTCAGCGAATGAAAGAATTTTTAGCTCATGCACCTAATTCAAATACAACGATCTGGCAACAATCTTTAAGAGGAGCGGTCAGTGAAATTGCTCCAAATCATACAGCCTATTACTATCGCAATGCGTTAATAGCGCAAGAATATAATACTTCCTGGGAAAATTCGAATGAGAAAGAACAAAATATGAAGTGGGTAGAAAACTTACGACGCGCTTTATCACCTTATACGTCTGGTGATTATGTGAATTTTCCAGATCGATTTATTCAGGACTGGCAGACAGCCTATTACGGTCGCAATTTTAGAAGGCTGCGAGAAGTGAAAACAAAATATGATCCGTATAATGTCTTTCAATTTCCACAGAGTATCCCACCTATTAGAAAGTGGCTGTAGACTGAGTATTGAGCAGAGTGCAGAGACATTACTGCTCCTTTTTGTTTTTCATGTTTTAGCTTGATAATTACTGTATAAGGGGTCACAATAAACCTATTACATATATTTCTAAAAGGAGTAATTAGAATGGAAAATATTGTTGTTCGTAATAATGTAAAAGTATTCGGACAAGGAGACCAACCGATTATTTTTGCACATGGATTTGGCTGCGATCAAAACATGTGGCGTTTCATTACGCCTGCATTTATGGACAAATATCAGATTATATTATTCGATTATGTCGGCTCAGGTAACTCAGATATAGGTGCCTATTCATCTGAAAAATATCAAACATTACAGGGCTATGTACAAGATTTATTGGACATTATTGAAACGCTATCATTACAAAATAGTATTTTTGTAGGGCATTCCATTAGTGCCATGATAGGACTGCTCGCATCTATCCAGCATCCTAATTATTTTAAAAAGCTGATTATGATTGGTCCTTCTCCGTGTTATTTAAATGATGATGGTTATCGAGGGGGATTTGAGCGAAGTGATATTGCGGAGTTATTAGATATGATGGAAATGAACTTTGCAGGTTGGGCTAGCTATATGGCGCCTATTGCAATGAGTAATCCTGAACAACCAACATTAACACAGGAACTGAAGCAAACCTTTATAGCAGCAGACCCTATCATCGCAAAAGAATTTGCTGAGGTAACATTTTTATCTGATCATCGAAGTGATTTATCAAAGGGAACTGTTCCTTCGTTGATTATCCAATGCTCGGAAGATAGTATTGTGCCAATTGGTGTTGGAGATTATTTACATCAGCATCTCAAAAACAGCACGTTGCAATTAATGAAAGCGAAAGGACATTATCCACATATTAGTCACCCGAATGAAACAATACAGTGTATTACAGATTTTTTGTAGGGAACAATGAAAGGATTGTCAACAATGGACAAACGACTCAATAACGCACCATGTGGTTTTCTTTCCATCACACATGAAGGGCTTATTTCAGAAATCAATCAAACCCTGCTAGATTGGCTCGGCTATGGACAAGAGGAATTATTACAGAAGCATCTAGAAATTCTTCTATCTACGCCCAATAAGATGATTTTTCACTCTTATTTTTATCCTACGATTAATTTAGAGGGGCAAGTAGAGGAATTATTTATTCATCTCAAACAGAAGGACGGGATGTCAGTTCCATTTTTAATGAATGCTAGATTGTATACAGAGGATAGGGTAGAACGAATTGATTGTATTCTAGTAAAGATGAAAAAGCGCATAGATTATGAACAGGAATTACGATCAGCAAAAAAACTACTGGAGGCTGCCTACCAAGAAAAGGATCGAGCATTAGCTAATTTGGAGCAAATTCATGTAGAAATAGAACAACAGCAGGCGAAATTATTAGAGATGAATGCTGCTTTAGTAGAATTATCGATGACAGATAAACTGACTGGTTTGAAAAACAGAAGATTCTTCCAGGAAAAACTTGAACAACATTTCAATTATTTTCACGAGACGGCAGAGCCTTTTTCGTTATGTATTTTAGATATCGATCATTTTAAAAAGGTTAATGATACATACGGTCATCAAGTTGGAGACGATGTCCTTGTTCAATTGGCGCAGCTATTACAGCAACAAGTACGTACAGAAGACACCGTCGCTCGTTACGGCGGTGAGGAGTTTATCATCATCTTACCCACGACCGAGAAAACTGTGGCAAAAGAAATCGGCGAGCAAATTAGACACACCGTGGAGCAGGATGATTGGCCAACAGGTTGTATTACGATCAGTATGGGGATTGCCACAGTAACGTCAGAAGATACAGACACGACATTCATAAAAAAAGCAGACGAAGCATTGTATGTATCGAAAGCGCATGGACGAAACCAAGTTACCCATTTTCATGAAATGAAGTGAATAGCTTTTATATTTCGACTAACAATTTTTGAATGGAAGGCAGATCGGCTGGAGCAAATGGAAGGTCGAGCAACTGCTTGCGGGGAACCCATCTTGCTTCAGCATGTTCCAATATTTGGGGTGTGCCTTTTATAATAGAAGCTTTGTATGTTTCTAAGTGAACGAAAAATTGCTCGTATTCATGGAGGGTTATTTCAACTAGCTCACCTACTTGAATCGTACAGTTAAATTCCTCAAGGATTTCACGATAAAGCGCCTGTTCTGGTGTTTCACCTTGCTCTATTTTACCGCCAGGGAATTCCCAATAATTTGCTAGTACCATTTGTGGATTTCTTAAAGCACAGAAAATTTCTTGTTGCTTATTTTCAATGATGGCTCCGACTACATGTATCGTTTTTTTCATCTATTTTCCTCTCTCCTTGTTTTAATTAGATGTGTATGATTATAGCATGTTTAATTGGTTCTTCACTTGCCACCAAAAGAAAATAACAGTTTTCTCACTTAGCTATGAAATTTGCCATTTCCTAAGGTATAATAGTGGTCAATATATAGGAAAAAGGCGGTAAGAGGTAGCGATGAAGAGAATCGAATCTACGCAAAATGCGTTAGTGAAATATTGGAAAAAATTAGCGACGACAAGAAAAGAGCGTGAACGTTCAGGTGAATTCCTTATAGAGGGCTTCCATCTTGTTGAAGAAGCATTAAAAAATAAAGAGCAAGTATTACAAATTATTGTACGTGAAGGTATAGATTTACCAATGTTGTGGCCAATTGATGATGTAGCTATTGTAGAAGTATCGACTGCGGTAGCGAAGGAATTCGCTGAGACAGAAACTTCTCAAGGTGTTTTTGCTGTATGTAAACAGCCAGTTTTAGAAGATAAAGTGATGACCACTTGGCGAAAAGTGTTATTAATTGATGCTGTCCAAGATCCTGGTAACATTGGAACAATGATTCGTACAGCAGATGCAGCAGGTTTAGATGCTGTAATTTTAGGAAAAGGCAGTGCCGATCTTTATAATCCTAAAACACTACGTGCTGCCCAAGGTTCGCATTTCCATATTCCGGTAGTCCGTGGGGATTTAGCTGAATGGGTAGATTTACTACAGGATCAAGGTGTACCCGTATTTGGCACCGCTTTAGATGAGGAGGCAGTGCCGTATAGCGACATTCAACATACAGGTGCATTTGCGATTATTATGGGGAATGAAGGAAGTGGCATTCAGCCTCAAATATTAGCAATGACAGATCAAAATATGATTATTCCTCTTTTTGGACAGGCTGAATCATTAAACGTCGCAGTGGCAACAGGGATTGTTTTATATGGCTTTGCCAAGTAATTGACGGATCTTTGTGGGACACAGGCAGTTGTCTCTTGATTTGCTACAGTTCATTATTGTATAATCTATTCTAAAATGTATGTTTAAATAGTAAATGCTTTGACCAGGAAGTAGTAAAGATTGTGAATGGACAACAGGGAGCGTAGGCCAGAGATTGAGAGCCAACGCCGTACCAATGCAGTTTTGAATTCAACCTGCGAGCAGCTACCGGGACCAGCGTCATGCTGTAAAGGTGAGCCGGCTTTATCAAGTCGTTATGTCAATGAAGTGATTGTAAGGCGCTTGCCTTGCGATAACTAGGGTGGTACCGCGAATATGTCCTCGTCCCTTTTTTAGGGGCGAGTTTTTTTATGCCTAAAATGCAGGCATTTATTTTCTAAGGAGGTTTTAACATGGAAGAGCAATTAAAACAATTAGAGCAAGAAGCACTTGCTAAAATTGAAGCAGCTGCAAATTTAAAAGAATTGAATGAAGTACGTGTTGCATATTTAGGAAAAAAAGGACCTATCACGGATTTACTAAAAGGGATGGGAAAATTATCAGCTGAAGAACGTCCAAAAATGGGAGCTTTAGTGAATAATGTTCGTGAAAATGTAACAGCAGTATTAGAAACAAAGGTAACGGTTTTAGAAGAAGCGGCCATTGCTGAAAAATTAGCAAGTGAGTCGATTGATGTCACATTACCAGGTCGTGAAATTAAAGTAGGGAACCGTCATCCTTTGACGCGTGTCATTGAAGAAATAGAAGATTTATTTATCGGAATGGGCTATGAAATTGCTGAAGGCCCAGAGGTTGAGAAGGACTACTATAACTTCGAAGCACTAAATTTACCAAAAGGGCATCCAGCTCGTGATATGCAAGATTCATTCTATATTTCCGAGGAAATATTGCTCCGTACGCATACTTCACCAGTACAGGCTCGTACAATGGAAGCCAAAAAGGGTGAATCGATTCGCATTATTTGTCCTGGTAAAGTATTCCGCCGTGATAATGATGATGCAACACACTCACATCAATTTATGCAAATTGAAGGTTTAGTCATTGGCGAAAATATTCGTATGAGTGATTTAAAAGGGACATTAGATACTTTAGCGAAAAAAATGTTTGGCGCAGACCGCGAAATTCGACTTCGTCCGAGCTTCTTCCCATTCACTGAGCCATCTGTAGAAATGGATATTTCTTGTTTCAAATGTGGTGGTGCGGGCTGCAACGTATGTAAGAGCACAGGCTGGATTGAGATTTTAGGAGCAGGTATGGTGCATCCAAACGTATTAGAAATGGCTGGTTATGATCCGAAGAAAGTTTCTGGTTTCGCATTTGGTATTGGTGCAGAGCGTATTGCGATGTTGAAATATGGTGTTGACGATATTCGTCATTTCTATACAAGTGACACTCGCTTCTTATCACAATTCGAGCGAACAGAAGCGTAAGGGGGATAAAACATGTTAGTATCATTAGAATGGTTAAAAGATTATATCAATACACAGGACTTAGCACCTGAGCTATTAGCAGAAAAAATTACACGCTCTGGAATTGAAGTAGATGCAGTCATCGATCGGGCTAACGCTATGGATAAAGTTGTAGTTGGTTACGTTGTGTCTAAGGAAAAACATCCAGAGGCTGATAAGTTAAATATTTGTCAAGTTGATGTTGGAGAAGCAGAGCCACAACAAATTATTTGTGGTGCACCAAATGTCGATGCTGGCCAAAAAGTCATTGTTGCTCGTCCAGGCGCCCATTTACCAGGTGGCATTAAAATTAAAAAAGCAAAACTTCGTGGCCATGAATCAAACGGGATGATTTGTTCCTTACAAGAGCTTGGAATCGAAGGGAAGCTTGTTCCTAAGGCATACTCAGAAGGCATCTTCGTCCTACCAGCAGATGCAGAGGTAGGCTCAGATGCACTGGCTATTTTAGGCTTACGTGATACAGTGTTGGAATTAGGACTAACACCAAACCGTTCAGATGCCCTTTCGATGCTTGGTGTAGCCTATGAGGTAGGTGCCATTCTTTCAGAGGAAATCAAATATCCAGAGATTGCCTATCAAACTGCTAGTGAAAAAGCACAGGATTACCTAAAGCTTCACGTAGAAGATCTACAAGCAAATCCAATGTATGTAGCAAAAGTGGTGAAAAACGTAAAAATTGGTGAGTCCCCAATGTGGCTCCAAAATCGTTTAATGGCAGCGGGTGTACGCCCACACAATAATGTGGTGGATGTAACCAACTATGTATTGATGGAATATGGTCAACCACTGCATGCTTTTGACTATGATAGCCTAGCAACAGGTGAAATCGTTGTTCGTAAAGCAACAGAAGGTGAAAAAATTACAACATTGGATGACCAAGAACGCACATTAAAAGCTTCAGATTTAGTGATTACGAATGGCAAAGAACCAGTAGCGATTGCTGGTGTAATGGGTGGTGCTAATTCTGAGGTAACAGATTCTACAACGACTGTTGTCATTGAATCAGCCTATTTTGATGGTTTAACAGTGCGTCAAACATCTCGTCATCTTGGCCTACGTTCAGATGCATCGGCTCGTTTTGAAAAAGGGGTAGACCCGAACCGTGTCTTACCCGCAGCTGAACGTGCTGCCGCTTTACTTGCTGAATTAGCTGGCGGTGAAGTGTTAGAAGGTACATGTTTAGTAGATGAGTTAGATAAAACACCAGCGCGAGTAGTCGTTTCCCCAGATTTTATTAATGAGCGCTTAGGTATGAAGATTGCATTAGAAGATATGCTTTCTATTTTAGAGCGTCTAAAATTTGGTGTAGAGGCTGCAAATGGTTTATTAATTATTGATGCACCAACACGTCGCCAAGATATTAAAATTGAAGAGGATATCGTCGAGGAAATTGCTCGTCTTTATGGTTATGATGAAATCCCAATGACATTGCCAGAGGGTGCAACACAAGTAGGTAACTTATCACCTTACCAAGCAAATCGCCGTGTAGTTCGTCATTACATGGAAGGGGCTGGCCTATATCAAGCGGTGACATATTCATTAACATCGGATGCATTGTCACAACGTTTTGCCTTGAAAGCAGAGCCAGTAACTCGTTTACTCATGCCAATGAGTGAGGAGCGCTCTACATTACGTCAAAGCCTTATTCCACATTTAATCGAAGCAGCTGCGTATAATGTTGCACGTCAAGCTGAAGGCGTGGCTATATATGAAATTGGTTCAGTGTTCCTTGGTCAATCAAACGAGGGGCAACCGTATGAGGAAGAGCATGTGGCAGCAGTACTAACTGGCAAATGGCTAGATCATGCTTGGCAAGGCGAGAAAAAAGCCGTAGATTTCTTTGTGCTAAAAGGTATTGTCGAAGGTGTCATTGGCAAACTTGGCTTAGAAAATCGCATGACATTTGTGAAATCACAAGTGGATGGCTTACATCCAGGACGTACGGCTAGCATTTTATTAGATGGCGAGCAAGTCGGCATTATCGGTGGACTTCACCCAGCAGAGCAAAAAGCATGGGGTGTAAAAGACACATATGTAATGGAAATGAATTTAGTGGCTCTGTTAAATGCAACGGCACAAGAAGCACCACTTGCCTACACACCAGTGCCTCGTTTCCCAGCTATGTCTCGTGATATCGCCCTTATTATGGACCGTTCAACTACTGCTGGCGAAGTAATGGAAGCTATTGACGCAGCGGGCGTGAAATTATTAAAAGATATCCGCGTATTCGATGTTTACGAAGGAGAGAAAATGGAACCAGGTAAAAAATCGGTTGCCTTCTCTCTCACATACTTTGATCCAGAACGTACTTTAACGGACGAAGAAGTAGTGGCCGCACATAACAAAGTGTTAAAAGCCATTGCTACAATTGCAGGTACAGAAGTACGCTAATAGATGTGAAAAAAGACTGTCTAACGAGGCAGTCTTTTTTTGTTTGAGAATGTGAAGGTGAATGTGATTTGAGAGAGGGTGAGTCTGCTCAAAAGAGAGTGAGAGGTGATCCTGAAAGTGTGGAACCCGCTCAAAAGAGAGTGAGAGGTGATCTAAAAAGTGAAGAAGCCGCTCAAAAGGAAGTGAGAGGTGATCCGAAAAATGTGGAAACTGCTCAAAAGGAAGTGAGAAGTGATCCAAAAAGTGTCGAAGCCGCTCAAAGGGAAGTGAGAGGTGATCTAAAAAGTGAAGAAGCCGCTCAAAAGGAAGTGAGAGGTGATCCAAAAAGAGAGGAACCCGCTCAAAAGAGAGTGAGAGGTGATCCAAAAAGTGTGGAACCCGCTCAAAAGTTAGTGAGAGGTGATCCAAAAAGTGTGGAACCCGCTCAAAAGAGAGTGAGAGGTGATCCAAAAAGTGTGGAACCGCTCAAAAGGAAGTGAGAAGTGATCCAAAAAATGTGGAAACTGCTCAAAAGATAGTGATTCTAAAAGAATCGAAGCTACTAAAAATATAGAATGAAAGATATCCACAAAAAATTATTAAAAAACTATATTTAGAGCAGCAAAGTTGATCAAATAAATAGTTTCACAAATAGTCTAGGAATGGTTAATTTTCCTTGCTATAGTCATTTAAAAAAGGTGTGATAAAATGTTTATTAAACCGTATGAGGAATCGAAAATGACATTAGGTTTGCGAGCTTTAGTTAGAAGACTCACAGCAAAACATCCTTTATATGATCAAATGGCAAGGTAGCTATTACAGGCTGAAGCAGGCGAATACGGTGAAAAATATATTTTGAAACAACTGGAGAAATTATCTTTTACGAAGAATTTTCAAGTTTTACATAATATCACTATTCAGCATCCATTCTCATTACAATTAGATGTTGTGGTGATAACGCAATATGAGGTAATAATTATTGAAAGTAAGAATATTCGAGGGGACGTGGAATTAAAAAACCGACCACGTCAAATGATTCGGACTCTTGATACGGGTGAACAGCGCGTATTTAATCATCCTGAAGTCCAACTTGAGGAATATGTATATAATTTAAAGGAATTTTTCAAGCAACACCAAATTGAAGTACCTATCAAGGGCATCATTGTTTTTCCTTTTAATAATGCTCGAATCACTTATGAGGATGGATTATTTCCAGTGATGATGGCAAGAGAGTTAACGAGCTTTTTGCAACAACGTCCAATGAAGTCAAAAACTATAGATTGTCAATATATTAGTGCATTACTTGTGCAACACAACAAACCGTATGAGGGCTTCCCGCTTTGTCGTTACTATGGGATAGAGGTTGATGCGATTCAAACAGGTGTGATCTGTCCAAAATGCGAATTTGGGCAGATGCATTGGTTGAAGATGAAGTGGACCTGTTCCAGCTGTCTTTATTCTAGTAAAAAGGCACATTTATCTGCTCTACTAGATTATGGAATGCTCATTAATAAAAATATTACGAACGCACAAGCACAGCGTTTTTTACAGTTAAACAATCGCCATACGATAAAAAGAATGCTAATGGCTAATTGTTCTCGGAAAACGGGATTAAAAAGATCAAGAGATTACCAAATTTTTTTATGACGTTAAAAAAAAATGCTAGAAGCGGTTTATCTAATTGGAGACCCGCTCTGAAAGGTGCCTGAAGCGCTCAACCCAAATAGGAAACCGCTCTAAATTAATAACAAAGCGCTCAACCCGAGTAGAAAGGCGCTCTAAAAAGGTACGAAGCGCTCACCTCAAGTAGGAAATCGCTCTAAAAAGGTAGCAAAGCGCTCACCCTAAGTAGGAAACCGCTCTAAATTAGTAACGAAGCGCTCGCTCCAAGTAGAAAGGCGCTCTAAAAAGGTAACGAAGCGCTCGCTCCAAGTAGAAAGGCACTCAAAAAAGGTAACGAAGCGCTCGCTCCAAGTAGAAAGGCGCTCTAAAAAGGTAACGAAGCGCTCAACCCAAATAGGAAACCGCTCTAAATTAATAACAAAGCGCTCAACCCGAGTAGAAAGGCGCTCAAAAAAGGTAACGAAGCGCTCACCCGAAGTAGGAAACCGCTCAAAAAAGGTAACGAAGCGCTCCCCCCAAATAGAAAACCGCTCCAAAATGTATCTGAAGCACTCACGCTTCTCAGGAACCCCAAAAAACCCTCACCTTATTTAACTCTCACAAAAGTACCTCGCCATTTTAAACAACCAATAATACAATTTATTTCATCTTCCATGCTTTATCGATATGGGCGAAATGCCATTTTGTTATGGAGCGTAGAAATTCTTCGCCTTGATTACGCCAGATTTGAGCTGCTTGCATATCTACCACACCATTTTAAACAACCATTAATACTATTTATTTCATCTTCCGTGCTTTATCGGTGTTGGCGAAATGCCATTTTGTTATGGAGCGTAGAAATTCTTCGCCTTGATTACGCCAGATTCGAGCTGCTTGCATGTCTACCTTGTTAGAAGCGCCCTTCATTAATGTAAGCCCTGCGATGTCACTCAAACGGTCCATTTCCTTTAAAAAGGCAGCACGAGCTAAAATAGATGCTGTAGCCACAGCTACATGTAGTTGTTCTGCTTTGGTAGAAAAGTAGACGTTTTCTTGTACAAGCTCACGTTCATTTTTTAAGTAATTATAATAGACACCACGTTCGGCAAACTGGTCAATTAAAATAAATTCAGGTTTTTCAGGTGCCATTTTTGATAGCGTGTTTTGTAGGGCCTTGTTATGCATCATAGCTTTCATCTTACCTTGGGAATAGCCTTTTGCTTGTAAGCTGTTATATTTCTCATTGCGTAAGACGAGAACACTATGGACACAGGCTGCACGTAAATCAGGTGCAATTTTTCGCATATAATCATCTGTTAGCATTTTTGAGTCTTTTACGCCAAGCTCATTGATGAGTTCGATTTTGGAGGTAGGCACATATACTGCTGCTACTGTGATAGGACCAAAATAATCACCTGTACCTGTTTCATCTGAGCCTAAGACAGACATGGTTGCGAAATTGTTAGGCAGTACATCACCTTTTGCCCCGATAGCTGAGGCGGACGGGGTAGCTGTTTTTTCAATAGTTCCCCAACGCGCCGCCTCGCGTTCAGCACCGCCCCCTTGGAACATTAATTTTCCTGATTTATACATAGTTATGGCTGTATCTGGTAGTTTTGCAGCAAAAATGACACCAGGTGCCTTTCGCTCTATAAAATGTGTTGCATAGTAAGTCATCACCTCTTTTTGAATATTTGTTGAAATGGAAAGCACAATATTTGCCATTTAATCGTTCCTTTCTGTCCTCATTGTTCACAATTTTATACCTTTCATGGTATGATAATAAATAGCTTTTTTGTGTGATGGTGCTCACAGGCCTCTAAAATCGTGTGTGCATCGAATTTATAGGAGGGTGCGACTATGGAAAAACAAGAAAAGAATAAAATTTCTGTGGAAATATATGGTCATACATATAAAATGGTCGGCTCAGAATCCATTGGCCATATGCGACTTGTTGCTTCGATTGTTGATGACCGGATGCGCGAGATGAGCGTACATAATCCCTCACTTGATAGCACAAAACTTGCTGTTCTGACAGCAGTAAATACAGTACATGATTATTTACTGTTAAAAGAACGAATGGAGCAATTAGAAGAAGAATTGAAAAAATTAAAGGGTTGAAGAGAATGTTAGATTTAATCATATTAGTGGTACTGTTAGCTGGAATTGGCGTCGGTGCAAAACGAGGTTTCATTGTACAAATGATGCATATTGTCAGCTTTGTAGTAGCCCTAATTGTTGCGTATATTTATTATAAGCCATTAGCACAAAAATTTGTATTTTGGGTTCCGTATCCGGGTGTCACTGATACAGGCAGCCTTGGCGTTGTTATTGATAGTCTAGATTTAGACCGCACCTTTTATCGGGTGATTGCCTTTGCTGTTATTTTCTTTGCAGTAAAAATAACGTTGCAAATCGTGGCATCGATATTTGACTTTATTGCGTATTTACCTGTGCTAAATACAGTGAATCGTTGGCTTGGGGCGCTACTTGGCATGATTGAAAACTATTTAATTATGTTTATTTTGCTATACGTGTGCGCCTTATTACCAGTAGATGTCATTCAAAATTTAATGTCGAAGTCATTGTTAAGTGGTCTCATGTTGGAGCATACGCCGATTATTACAAAGATGTTCCAAAACTGGTGGTATATTTATATGCAATAGTAACTGTGCACTTCTCTCTGTCTTGAGGGAAGTGTTTTTACGATAGGAGGAATTACCAATGAATAAAAAAACAATTATTCGCACGCTCGAAAAAATTGCTTTATATATGGAATTACAGGGAGAAAATCCATTCAAGGTATCGGCCTTTCGAAAAGCTGCAGCAGCACTTGAGGGGGACGAGCGTTCATTAAGCGAAATGGATGATGTAACAAAACTCAAAGGTATTGGCAAGGGTACTGCGGCTGTTATAGAGGACTTAATGGCAACAGGTGAATCGAGCTTGTTAAAGGAGTTAGAAGAAATTGTACCTAAAGGGTTACTGCCATTGTTAAAATTGCCTGGCTTGGGAGGAAAAAAAATTGCGAAACTTCACCAAGCGTTAGGCATTGACTCAGCAGAAAGCTTGAAGGCAGCTTGTGAAGCAGGGAAAGTACGTGAATTAGCAGGATTTGCAGTAAAAACTGAGGAAAAAATTTTAAAGGAACTAGCCAATTTAGCAAATCGTTCAGAACGTCTACCAATTTGGCAGCTAGAGCCTGTGGTTTTACAAATTGAGGCGCTTCTAGGTAGTATGAAGGAAGTAGAACGTTTTTCAGTGGCTGGCAGCTTCCGTCGAGCGCTAGAAACAAGTAAAGATATTGATTTTATTGTCGTGACAGAAGAAGTTGAGCAAGTACGCGAAAAGTTGTTAAAGGGCTTGGCCATTCAAGAAGTAGTGGCAGCAGGAGATACTAAAATTTCAGTGATTTTAGAATTAGAAGAGCCAGTTAGCGTTGATTTCCGATTAGTGAAGGACAATGAATATGCAACTGCCCTGCATCATTTTACAGGTTCCAAAGATCATAATGTCCGTATGCGACAACTTGCCAAAGCACGTGGTGAAAAAATAAGTGAATATGGTGTGGAACAGGAAGATGGTACTGTTTTGACGTTCCAAGATGAGGCAGCATTTTTCGCTCACTTTGATCTACCTTGGATTCCACCAAGCTTACGGACAGGAACAGTGGAATTTGATAAAACAAACACGATTCAAAACTTAGTTCGACTAGAAGATATTAAGGCTGATTTGCATATGCATACGACATGGTCGGATGGTGCATACTCTGTTGCAGAAATGGGCGAGGCGTTACTAGCACGAGGCTACCAGTATAGTGTTATTACAGACCATTCACAATTCTTAAAAGTTGCAAATGGTTTAACGCCAGAGCGTTTAGAAAAGCAGCGTGTAGAAATTGAAGCGTTTAATGCGGCACATCCAGAATTTCATTTGTTTAAAGGGACAGAGATGGATATTTTACCAGACGGCTCCCTTGATTTCGAAGATCAGGTGCTAAAAGAGCTAGATTTTGTTATTGCTTCAATTCATTCTAGCTTTACACAATCACAGGATAAAATTATGGCACGTTTACTAACAGCTATGCAAAATCCCTATGTCCATATGATTGCCCATCCAACTGGTCGAATTATTGAAGACCGTGATGGCTATAATCCAGATATGAAACAGTTAATTGCCTGGGCGAAGGAATATGGTAAAATTTTAGAGTTAAATGCAAATCCGTATCGTCTCGATTTATGTGTAGAACATTTAGAAATGGCTTTTGCTGCAGGTGTGCCAGTAGCTATCAACACAGATGCTCATGATATTGCACATTTACGTTTTATGGATATTGGGGTTCGCTATGCAAATAGAGCATGGTTACCGAAAGATATGATTGTGAATACATGGACGCGTGAACAGTTTGAAGCGTTCATACGACGAAATAAATAGGTTGAGGAGGTGTTCTCAGTGATTGCAGAACGCGCATTGAAAACACTAGAATACGATAAAGTTAGGCAACAAGTGGCTTCCTATTGCACTTCTTCCATTGGTAAATCTGCCATTGAGGAGCTTGTGCCACAAACAGATTTTGATAAAGTAGTACAATTATTAGAGGAAATGGATGAGGGATTATCCATTTTGCGTGTTAAGGGCAATGTGCCAATGGGAGGGATTTTTGATGTCCGCCCATCTGCCAGACGTGCTCAAATAGGAGGCATGCTAGCAGCAGTAGAACTAATGGAAATTTCGAGCACGATTCGAGCGAGCAGAATTCTACGCAATTTTATTGAAGATATAGAGGCTGATGAAGTAATTGAAATTCCCCATTTCATCTCCAAAAAGGAAGCGATACCTGTCTTAACAGGATTGCAACATGAAATCAATAACTGTATTGATGATAATGGAGCTGTCTTAGATTCTGCTAGTCAAACATTGCGCTCTATTCGCCAATCTTTACGTGCTGAAGAGGGGAAAGTCCGTTCTAAGCTGGAAAGTCTAATTCGTGGAAGTAATGCTGCGAAAATGCTTTCTGATGCACTTGTGACAATTCGTAATGACCGCTTTGTCATTCCTGTAAAGCAAGAATATCGTCACCATTATGGTGGGATTGTCCATGATCAATCTTCTTCTGGTCAAACCTTATTTATCGAGCCAGATTCTGTCGTCCAAGCGAATAATGAAATTCATCGCTTGAAAATGAAAGAGCAGGCGGAGATTGAGCGTATTTTATTAGCTTTAAGTGCAATGGTGCAAGAAGTAGCATCAGATTTATTTAACTTAGTGAAGGTTTTAGGCGATATCGATGTCATTTTAGCAAAGGGCAAATATGGACAAGCGAATAAATGTACAATGCCTAAAATGAATCAGGATGGCTATATCCGACTAGTACGTGCACGTCATCCACTGCTACCAATGGATTCAGCTATTCCGAATGATATTGAATTTGGCAAAGAGATAACAGCCATTGTCATTACAGGTCCTAACACAGGTGGTAAAACCGTGACATTAAAAACGGTTGGCCTGTGTACATTAATGGCGCAAGCTGGATTACCAGTGCCAGCATTAGATGGCTCAGAGCTTGCAGTATTTGAGCAATTGTTTGCTGATATTGGTGATGAGCAATCAATTGAGCAGTCACTTTCTACGTTCTCATCTCATATGGTCAATATTGTAGACATCCTACAAAAATTTGATCATGAATCACTTGTTCTTTTTGATGAGTTGGGCGCAGGTACTGATCCACAGGAAGGGGCAGCCTTAGCTATCTCAATCTTAGATGAAGTACATGGACGAGGTGCTCGTGTAATGGCGACAACTCACTATCCTGAACTTAAAGCATATGGCTAT
The DNA here is from genome assembly GCF_043359455.1 of Lysinibacillus sp. PWR01. Taxonomy (NCBI): domain Bacteria; kingdom Bacillati; phylum Bacillota; class Bacilli; order Caryophanales; family Bacillaceae; genus Lysinibacillus; species Lysinibacillus sp. PWR01. Next base: position 18,039 of record NZ_JBHERJ010000046.1, read on the forward strand.
AATCGTCCAGGTGTTGCTAATGCCAGTGTCGAGTTTGATATTGAAACTTTGAGCCCAACCTACCGTCTACTTATCGGAGTACCTGGGCGCTCTAATGCATTCGAAATCTCCAGTCGTCTTGGTTTACCTGAATCCATTATTGATCGTGCTAAAGGCTTTACTGGGACAGACCGACATGAGGTTGAATCCATGATAGCCTCATTGGAAGAAACACGTCGCCAATCCGAAGATGATGCAGAACGTTCGCATACATTACTGTTAGAATCGGAGACATTACGTCAAGAGCTTCAAGATAAAGTGCAAGCCTACGAGGAGCGGAAAGAGGCGCTTGATAAGAAAGCGAAGGAAAAAGCACGTAAAATTGTTGATGAAGCGAAACGAGAAGCGGAAGCGATTATTGCAGAGCTTCGAGAAATGCGTAAAAATGCTAATCAAGTTGTCAAGGAGCATGAATTGATTGAAGCACGTAAACGCTTGGAAGAAGCAACACCACTTGAAGACAATAAAGTGCTGAAAAAAGCGGCACAAGTCAAAGCTCGCGCACAAAACTTAGTTGTCGGAGACGAGGTAAAGGTGTTAAGCTATGGTCAACGGGGTACTTTGTTAGAAAAGGTGTCGAATACAGAATGGGTTGTCCAAATGGGGATTTTAAAAATGAAAATCTCGGATAGTGATTTGGAGTATATTAAACCTGAAAAAGAGCCTATATTACGAACAGCTGGTGTGAAAAATCGAAATAGTCATGTGAAATTAGAATTAGATTTACGTGGTGAACGCTATGAGGATGCAATATTAAGAACAGAGAAATATATTGATGATGCGTTACTCTCTAATTATGGTCGTGTGTCCATTATTCATGGCGTTGGTACAGGGGCGTTACGTCAAGGTATTCAAAGCTATTTGAAAAAGCATAAGCGCGTAAAATCCTTCCGTTTTGGTGAAGCCGGTGAAGGGGGCTTAGGCGTCACAGTTGTTGAATTGAAATAAGCTATAAAGGGGACGGAGAAAAATGCTGAATTCTGGCTTTTGGCGATATCCAATTATCGAAACGGCAGGATATTTTAGTGTTGTAGTATTATGTTTAGTCGTCTCGATGGCATTGTTCGAAGTCGTTACGAAATATAAAAATTGGGAAGAAATTAAAAAAGGTAATGTCGCTGTGGCTCTTGCAACAGGTGGGAAAATACTCGGGATTTGTAATATCTTTCGCTTTTCCATTGCTCGTCATAGCACATTAAGTGAAATGATCGGCTGGGGCCTTTTTGGCTTTACATTATTGATTGTAGCCTATTTTTTATTTGAATTTATGACACCTCGTTTTAACGTTGATCAAGAGATTGCCAATGATAATCGCTCAGTTGGTTTCATTTCCTTTACCATTTCAGTCGGTCTTTCGTTTGTAATTGGGGCAAGTATTGCATAGGAGTGTCATGACATGGAAAAATTAGCAAAAGTACTAATCGTTGTCTGTATTGCATTTTTGGCAGTAGGTGTCTATTATATGTTAACGGTTTAAACAAAAAACGTATTCTCTTTGTGAGGATGCGTTTTTTTGTTTACTTAAACTGCGTGAATTTCTACTAAAACCTATTAATTTTCTCCCATATCACTCTACTGAAGGGTAGAAAAAATATTTTTATAATATAGAAATAAGCTAACATTTTTGTATGGAAGTTACTTAAGAATGAATGAGTATTCATAAGGTCTGCTCAAACAAATCCCGATAAATACCAATCATATTAATGTTGTGAATTGCATAATAATTAATCGAAAATGCATTTATTTTCTATTTTCTGTTTGAAACTGTATTTCTTTTTCATTATAATAAATATAAGAATTGACAAAGTTTGGGACAAAGGGGAGAGGACGTATGACAGCAAAACCATGGCTAGCAAATTATCCTGAAGAAGTACCATCGTCTTTAACGTTTGAGGAAATTCCAGTGCAAGAGTTTTTGACACGTGCTTATAAAAAGAATCCATCCAAAGTAGCGATTCATTTTATGGGAAAGGATTTGACGTACACCGAGCTATATGAGTCAGCTTTAAGGTTCGCAAACTATTTACAAACACTAGGTGTGGAAAAAGGAGATCGAGTAGCGATTATGCTGCCTAACACGCCACAAAGTGTAATCGCTTACTATGGTGCCATGTATGCAGGTGCTGTTGTAGTACAAACAAATCCACTTTATACTGAACGAGAGCTTCAATACCAAATGGCTGATTCAGGAGCAAAGGTTATTCTCGTAATGGATATTTTATATCCAAGAGTCATGAAAATTATGAAAGAGACGTCACTTGAAAATGTCATTGTAACGGCTATTAAGGACTATTTACCATTCCCGAAAAATTTAGTCTATCCATTTATTCAAAAGAAGCAGTATGGCTTTAGTGTCAAGGTTGAACATAGCGGTCAAAATCACCTATTTTCAGAAATAATGCGTTCTGCACCGATTAAGGTGATTGACAATATTCCATTTGATTTTGAAGAGGACCTAGCATTGCTTCAATATACGGGTGGAACAACAGGCTTCCCAAAAGGGGTTATGTTGACCCATAAAAATTTGATTGCCAATACGACAATGTGTGATGCATGGATGTATAGATGTGTGCATGGTGAAGAAACCATTATGGGCATTCTGCCATTCTTCCACGTCTATGGTATGACAACTGTTATGCTTTTATCTGTATTCACTCAAAATAGAATGGTGCTTTTACCGAAGTTTGATGCAGAAACGGCATTAAAAACGATTGATAAACAAAAACCAACACTGTTCCCAGGTGCACCAACCTTATACATCGGCCTTTTAAATCACCCAGACATTGCGAATTATGATTTATCATCCATTAAGGCATGCCTCAGTGGTTCTGCTTCATTGCCGATTGAAGTGCAAGAGAAGTTTGAAGCCGTTACTGGCGGGAAGCTAGTAGAAGGGTATGGGTTAACTGAAACCTCACCTGTAACACATGCTACGCCAATTTGGGGTAAGCGGGTGATTGGCTCGATTGGTTTACCTTGGCCAAATACAGAAGCGGTTATTTTACGTACAGGGGATACGGAAGTGCTACCAATTGGTGAGGTGGGTGAAATCGCTGTTAAAGGACCACAAGTGATGAAAGGCTACTGGAACCGTCCAGAGGATACAGCAGCGACATTTGCCGACGGTTGGTTTTTAACAGGTGATCTTGGTTATATGGATGAGCAAGGCTTCTTCTATGTAGTAGATCGTAAAAAGGATTTAATCATAGCAGGCGGCTTTAATATTTATCCTCGTGAAGTGGAAGAAGTGTTGTATGAACGTGAAGAGATTCAAGAGTGCGTAGTGGCAGGCATACCTGATCCGTATCGTGGTGAAACAGTAAAAGCTTATATTGTTTTAAAAGAAGGATATTCGATTACTGAGGACGAATTAAATAAATATTGCCGTCAGCATCTAGCGGCTTTTAAAGTTCCGCGTTATTATGAATTTAGAGAAGAGCTGCCAAAAACAGCTGTAGGGAAAATTTTGCGTCGTACTTTAGTTGAAGAAGAAAAAACAAAATTAGCGAATAAAGAAGCGAAATAAATACGTGTGAAAGTATTGACAAGCAATGCCGTAAAATATAATATGAAAATATGAATGAATGACCATTCATATTTTCATATTTTTTTAGGTTCACACGTCATATCAATCATATAGACGTGCGCATGTTTTTTAGGTGGTGATATATAAGTGAAACGAGATAAGCCAAAATATAAACAAATTATTGATGCAGCTGTCATCGTTATTGCGGAAAATGGGTATCACCAAGCGCAAGTATCGAAAATCGCCAAACAGGCAGGGGTGGCCGATGGAACAATCTATTTATATTTTAAAAATAAAGAAGATATATTAATTTCTGTCTTTAATGAAAAAATGGCTGTTTTTGTAGAGTCATTACAAGATATAATAGAAAATGGGAGTACGTCTAAAGACAAACTTTCACGAATGATTGAAAATCATTTTAATGTTCTAGCGACAGATCGATACCTAGCAACTGTCACACAATTAGAGCTTCGCCAGTCAAACAAAGACTTACGATTAAAAATTAATTCGGTATTGCGTGAGTATTTACAGCTACTCGATCAAATTTTAATCGAGGGTATGCTTACAGGTGAGTTCAATCAGACGATGGATGTACGCTTGGCACGACAAATGGTTTTTGGCACAATTGATGAAACTATTACGTCGTGGGTTATGAATGACTATCGATATGATTTGATGGGACAGGTTCCAAAGGTTCAGGCATTAATCCTGAACGGCATTAAAGCTTAAAAGGATGTGGAGAAATGGAATTTCTAAGTTGGAAAGTAGAAGATGGAGTAGCGATTATTACAATTGCACGTCCACCAGCAAATGCATTATCTCGCGGTATTATTGCAGAAGTTAACGCTGTGCTAGATGCTGTAGAACACGATGATGCTGTAAGAGTCCTTGTACTTCATGGTGAAGGCCGTTTCTTCTCTGCAGGGGCAGATATTAAAGAATTTATTGGGGTAGAATCTGGAGAGGAATTTACAAAGCTAGCTAGCAACGGGCAGCAGGTTTTTGAGCGTGTTGAATCATTTTCTAAGCCTGTAATTGCAGCCATCCATGGTGCGGCATTAGGCGGAGGGCTTGAGTTAGCAATGAGCTGTCATATGCGATTTGTCACTGAATCTGCGAAACTAGGTTTACCTGAATTACAATTAGGCCTTATTCCTGGTTTTGGCGGTACACAGCGCTTACCACGCTATGTTGGTGTAGCAAAGGCTGCTGAAATGATGTTTACAAGTGAACCGATCTCTGGTACTGAAGCTGTTCAGTGGGGCTTAGCGAATCGTTCATTCTCAGACGAAACACTGCTAGAAGAAACCTTAAAAATTGCTAAGAGCATTGCTAAGAAAAGTCCAATCGCTTTAAAAGCGGCTATTCAAACATTGCAATATGCAAAGCATGCATCATTCTATGAAGGCATTGAAGCAGAGGCGAAATCCTTTGGGACAGTATTTGTTACAGAAGATGCCAAAGAGGGAATTCAAGCATTCATTGAAAAGCGTGAGCCTGTGTTTACTGGCAAATAATTTTCCAAATGTCGATAGCAACGTTAAGTATGTTATCGGCGTTATCGAAACTGAAAATATATAATATTTATAAGTTTGCTTAGAATTATAAAACGTTCCAGGAGGTATGGATATATGAACATTTTTGCATTAATTAAACGTACGTTTGATACAGAAGAAAAAATCGTTGTGTCGGGTGGCAAAATCCAAGAGGACGGCGCAGAATTCATTATCAACCCTTACGATGAATATGCCATTGAAGAGGCAATCCAAGTTCGCGATGCTGCTGGTGGTAAAGTAACAGTAGTGACAATTGGTGGCGAGGATGCAGAGAAGCAATTACGTACAGCACTTGCTATGGGTGCTGACGAAGCAGTGCTTATTAATACAGAAGATGATTTAGATGAGCTAGACCAAAATGCAGCAGCTTATCTATTAGCTGAATACTTAAAAGATAAAGATGCAGATTTAATTTTAACAGGAAATGTTGCGATTGATGGTGGTTCAGGGCAAGTTGGTCCACGTGTTGCTGATTTATTGGATATGAATTATGTAACAACGATTACGAAACTTGAAATTGACGGAACATCTGCGAAAATTGTTCGCGATATCGAAGGAGATTCAGAGGTAATTGAAACTTCTTTACCGTTATTAGTAACAGCTCAGCAAGGTTTAAATGAGCCACGTTACCCATCTCTACCAGGTATTATGAAAGCGAAAAAGAAACCGCTTGCAGAGCTTGAGTTAGATGATTTAGATATCGATGAAGATGATGTAGAAGTGAAGATCGAAACAGTAGACATCTTCTTACCAGCTCAAAAAGCAGCAGGCCGTATTTTAGAAGGTGACCTTTCTGCACAAGCAAAAGAACTGGTAAATCTACTTCACACAGAAGCAAAAGTAGTTTAATTATTTGATGTCAATCGAATCTTAAAGGGTAACGGAGGGAATATGCTATGTCAAAAAAAGTATTAGTATTAAGTGAAGTTCGTGAAGGAAGCTTACGTAATGTTTCTTTCGAAGCAATTGCAGCTGCAAAACAAATCGCTGATGGTGGCGAAGTTGTTGGGGTACTTTTAGGGGATGCTGTAGCAAGTTTAACAGGTCCATTATTTGAATATGGTGCTGATCGTGTAGTAACAGTGGAACACCCACATTTAAAACAATATACATCTGATGGTTATAGTCAAGCACTATTAGCTGTTATCGAGCAAGAACAACCAGCTGGTATTGTCTTCGGTCATACAGCAAATGGGAAAGATTTATCGCCAAAAATTGCAAGCAAATTGCAAGCAGGTCTAGTATCTGATGTCACTGCTATTGAAGGTGCAGGCGATGATGTAGTATTCATCCGACCAATTTACTCTGGTAAAGCTTTTGAAAAAGTGAAAGTGAAAGAAGGCGTTGTTTTAGCTTCTATTCGTCCAAATAACATTACACCTTTAGAAAAAGCAGAAGGTAAAACAGGTGATGTGTCTGCAATTACTGCAGAGATTACAAACCTTCGTACAATTATTAAAGAAGTTGTTCGTAAATCTTCAGAAGGTGTAGATCTTTCAGAGGCGAAAGTAGTTGTTGCTGGTGGTCGTGGCGTGAAGTCAGAAGAAGGCTTCGAGCCATTAAAAGAGCTAGCAGATTTACTAGGCGGTGCAGTTGGCGCATCACGTGGTGCATGTGACGCTGAATACTGTGATTATTCGCTTCAAATCGGACAAACAGGTAAGGTCGTAACACCAGATCTTTATATTGCAGCTGGTATTTCGGGCGCAATTCAACATTTAGCTGGAATGTCCAATTCAAAAGTCATTGTTGCCATTAATAAAGATCCAGAAGCAAATATTTTCAAAGTAGCGGATTACGGTATCGTTGGAGATTTATTTGAAGTCATTCCGCTTCTAATTGAAGAATTTAAAGCATTAAAAGTGAACGCGTAAAGCAGATGCAGGAAGGGATAACTCTTCCTGCTTTTTTATATGGTTTTCTTTACAAGCAGCACTATTTGAAAATTATTGCAAAATAAAATATTGACATAATTAACGTTAGACATTATAGTGATGGATACAATAATGATTTGAAACGCAAAGATTAGGAGTAGTAAAAGTTCATTATTCGGTAAAGAGAGCTGCGGGTTGGTGCAACGCAGACCAATAAGACTTTGAACTTGCCTAGGAGTGGTAACACAAATAGAATTATCAGATTATTCTATTTGTTTGACGGTTAACCTTCGTTACAAGGTTTTTAAGCTGGGTTCTCAAGAACCAATTAGAGTGGTACCGCGGTTTGCTTATAGCATATCGTCTCTTCTTTCATTTGATGATGAAGGAAGAGACGATATGCTTTTTTGATTTTTAGGAGGTAAGAAAGTGGAAAACAACAAGCAACAATTAACAAGAACAATGACCTCGCGTCATATCACGATGATGGCGTTAGGTGGTGCCATTGGTGCGGGATTATTTAAAGGAAGTAGTGCAGCCATTGATATGGCAGGGCCATCTGTGTTGATTGCCTATTTAATAGGTGGCATTATTTTATTATTTGTCATGCAAGGCTTAGCAGAAATGGCCGTTCGTAATAAAGAAGCAAGAACCTTTAGAGATTTAGTGCAATCAGTGTTAGGCAAATACCCTGCGTATTTCCTGGATTGGATCTACTGGAAAATGTGGGTTTTAAATATTGCAGCAGAGTCTGTCGTTGCTGCTATTTTTATTCAATATTGGTTACCAGAATATCCAATTTGGATACTCGCACTATCTGTTTCAGTGTTAGTAACAGCCATTAATTTATTATCCGTAAAAATCTTTGCAGAAACAGAATATTGGCTAGCATTAATCAAAATTACCGTTATTATTGTCTTTATCATTGCAGGACTTATTTTATTGCTTGTTACGTTTGGAAACCATAGTGCTGTTGGTTTTGCTAACTTAACGGAGCATGGTGGTTTTTTCCCTAATGGATCAAAGGGATTAATTGCTGCTATGCTTGTAGTTATCTACTCTTATGGTGGTACAGAAATCATCGGGATTACATTAGCTGAAACGAAAAATCCTGAAAAAGTAGTACCGAAAGCTGTTCGCAGTACATTAGTACGTATTGTTACTTTTTATTTACTACCTTTCTTTATTATCGTAAGCTTGATTCCTTGGAATGAAGTAAATGGGGTTCCTGAAAGCCCATTTGTCATGGTTTTTAAAATGGTTGGTATTCCAGGGGCAGACCATATTATGAACGCTGTTGTTTTACTGGCCATTATTTCATCGATGAATTCAGGACTTTATGGTTCATCACGTGTACTATATACACAGGCTGTAGACGGACGTGTGCCTAAAGTCTTTGCTCATTTATCGAAACGAAAAGTACCGGTATATTCCATTTTAATGTGTACATTAGCGATGTATTTAGGCGTCATTTTATCTTTATATGCTGGAAGCAAAACCTTTGATTTCTTAATGGGATCACTTGGTTATACTGTGCTATTTATTTGGTTAATTATTGCGATTGCTCATTTAAAATCACGTAAAAAACAAGCAGAGAATACAAGTGCCTATGAAGTAAAATGGTTCCCTTATACCACTTGGATAGCCATACTGGCGTTAAGTGCGATTCTCATTGGCATTATTTTTACCACATCTATTATCGTGACAAGTATTACGTTATCTATCTATCTTTTTATTACGTTAACCTATGTATTGAAAGGTCGTTATCAAGTCAATTAATGGCTGTCATTTAATTTTTCAACACAGTTTTGCATAAAAAATACATTGTAGGCAGATTGTTCGCTCAAGTGAATTTATCCATGCTATACTACAATCATAGTAAGTTTAAGGAGGATTTCAAATGGCAATTGTACATGCAACAGATGCTACGTTCCAGGACGATATTAAAGAAGGGTTAGTACTAGTAGACTTTTGGGCTGCTTGGTGCGGACCATGTAAAATGATTGGGCCAGTTCTTGAAGAAATGGACGCTGCAGGTAGTGCGGCTAAAATTGTAAAAGTTGACGTTGACAATAACCAAGGTACTGCAGCTCAGTATCAAATTATGTCAATCCCGTCTTTACTATTATTTAAAGATGGAGAATTAGTTGACAAAACTGTAGGCTTCCAACCGAAAGAAGCTTTAGAAGCATTTATCGCAAAACATGCGTAATGAATGAAGTTCACAAAGCCGAGCCATCAATAGATGTGTTCGGCTTTTTTTCGTTATATAATAAAGAAAAATAACTAATAGGATTCATTGAGGGGAATTTTTACTTAGGGGGGCAGGTAGGTAATGAACGATTTAATAAAGCGAAAACTGGATATTTTACCGGATCAGCCTGGCTGCTATTTGATGAAGGATCGACAAGGGACAATCATTTATGTCGGTAAAGCAAAAGTTCTGAAAAACCGTGTACGCTCCTATTTTACTGGAACACATGAAGGGAAAACTCAAAGACTTGTAGGTGAAATAGAAGATTTTGAGTATATCGTGACATCATCTAATATTGAAGCACTTATTTTAGAGCTGAATCTCATCAAGTTACATGATCCAAAATATAATGTCATGTTAACGGATGATAAGACCTATCCATATTTAAAAATTACGAATGAAAAACATCCTCGTCTGATTACGACACGGAAGGTAAAAAAGGATAAGGCTAAATATTTTGGTCCTTATCCGAATGCCTATGCAGCGAGCGAAACGAAAAAACTATTGGATCGACTGTATCCGTTGCGCAAATGTGTACAATTACCCTCCAAGGTTTGCTTGTACTATCACATGGGTCAATGCCTAGCACCTTGTGTTAAGGAAATTGATGGTCAGGTTTATCAAGAGATGATTGAGGATATGACGAAGTTTCTCAATGGTGGTGTGGAGGCAGTCAAAAAAGAGCTTGAAGTTAAAATGCTTGCAGCCGCTGAAAACCTAGAATTTGAACGAGCGAAGGAATTTCGAGATCAAATTGCGCATATTGATACGGTCATGCAGAAACAAAAAATAGTATCAAGTGATACAACAAATCGCGATGTATTTGGCTATGCCGTTGAAAAAGGGTGGATGTGTGTTCAGGTTTTCTTTGTGCGCCAAGGTAAACTGATTGAGCGTGATGTCTCGATTTTCCCGATCTATCAGGATGCAGAGGAAGAATTTTTAACATTTGTTGGGCGCTTTTATGAAAAGCCAGAGCATATTAAGCCAAAAGAAATTTTTATTCCACAAGCCATTGATGCAGCCATCTTAACGGAATTATTAGAGATCAAAGTTCTCACACCAAAAAGAGGTCAAAAGAAGGAACTGGTTGAATTAGCAACCAAAAATGCCGAAATTGCTGTGGCAGCTAAATTCCAGCTGATAGAACGTCAGGAAGAACGTACGATTGGTGCTTGTGAGGCACTTGGTGAAGCAATGGGTATTAGTGCACCTTTACGAATTGAGGCTTTTGATAATAGTCATATGCATGGAACAGATGCAGTATCTGCCATGGTTGTTTTCATTGATGGAAAGCCTGCGAAAAAGGAATACCGAAAATATAAAACGCGTACAGCAGCCAAGCATGATGATTACGGTGCAATGCAGGAGGTTATACGTCGTCGTTATATACGTGTTTTAAAGGAAGGTCTACCATTACCAGATTTAGTGTTAATTGATGGTGGAAAGGGGCAAATGGAAGTAGCCCGTGAAGTACTAGAAGATGAGCTTGGTCTTGTCATACCGATTGCTGGTTTAGCCAAGGATGACAAGCATAATACATCTCAGCTATTGTTTGGCGATCCGCCAGAGGTGATTGCCTTAAAACGTACAAGTGATGGCTTTTATTTATTACAACGAATTCAAGACGAAGTCCACCGCTTTGCTATTACCTTCTTGCGTCAACAGCATGAGAAGCATGCCATTCAATCTGTATTAGATCATATTGAAGGGGTAGGACCAAAACGTAAGCAACAGTTGCTTAAATATTTCGGATCAGTCAAAAAAATTCGAGAGGCGAGCGAGCTAGCTTTACAGAAGGCAGGGATGCCCGCTAATTTAGCAAGCCAAATTTTTAGCTATTTTCAGCAAGAATCATTGTCAAAGGAATAGGCATGTGCTATGGTTGTAAATAACATTGTTTTCAATGTTATGGAGAGCTAACTGGCGTGACTAGCTTATTTACGCTAAGGCTTAATGAATTGAATACATTCACTTTAAGGTGATGATAGAGGTGCAAGATTCAAGAGTAACACAATGGAGGATGGACAAGTCCAGAGATATTGTGTGAAAGGGGAGCTTGCCGAAGTCCAGCGTTGTTGTTTCCATTGCTGTACTGGTTTTGCATTTAAGAAATGTAAGACTGTCGATTCTAAACGTTTCGGAGAGCTATCACACATGGGCAAGTTACGATTATTGTACATGTTATAGGCAGCTTTCACGTTTTGTGGAGGCTGCCTTTTAGTTTTTCTAGAAACTGTTTTGTCTCCTGTAATTAGGTGAAATACATGGACTGGAAGGGAGAACGAAAGAAATGGCTAAAATCGTGATGAAGTTTGGAGGAGCTGCATTAGCTTCTACTGAACAAATCCAACAGGCAGCTCGGAAAGCGATTGCTGAAAAGGACAGAGGATTTGATGTAGTGGTAGTTGTTGCAGCAATGGGACATACTGCCAAAGAAATGAAAATGATGGTACATCAACTAACTGACGATGTGTCAAAACGAGAATTAGATGCAGTTTTGTCTACAGGCTCTCAATTATCTAGTGCTTTATTTGCCATTGCCTTACAGGAAGCAGGCTATGAGGCTGTGTCTCTGACTGGATGGCAGGCAGGTATTCATACGGATGGTATGTATCAGCATGCGCGTATCGACTATATTGATGTTAGTCGAATCGAAGAACACTTTGCACAGGGGCAAATTGTAGTCATTGCTGGGGAACAAGGGGTTGACGAAGATCACAATATCACCATGTTTGGGAAAGGTGGAGCTGAAACGGCAGCTGTAGCGCTTGCCATCGCATTGGAAGCGGAGCGAGCTGATATGTATACAAATGTGGACGGTGTTTATACAGCAGATCCATGTTATGTGACACATGCCCAAAAGCTACAGGAAATTTCCTATGATGAAATGTTAGAATTATCTCATTTAGGATCTCATGTCATACATCCACGTGCGGTGGAGTTAGCAAAGAAATTTCAAATGCCTGTTATCATACGCTCAAGTTTAGTAGAGTCAGTAGGCACTTTATTGAAGGAGGAAGTGGAAATGGAAAAAAACTTAGTTGTTCGTGGCGTGGCCTTTGAATCAGATATTATTCGTTTAACAGTAGGGTATGATGCTTTCTCTAATGCTTCATTAGCAGATATATTTACTATTCTTGCTGAGAACCGCATTAATGTAGATATTATTGTTCAAGCCATTATTGATGGGCTGAAACCAACTGTTTCGTTTTCCATTTTAAAAGAGGAATTTGCAGAAGCATTACGTGTTCTAGAAGATAGTAAATTATCACTCGGATTTAGTTTTGCAGACTTCGAAATAGGGTTAGCGAAAGTTTCCATTATTGGTTCAGGCATGGCCTCTAATCCAGGTGTTGCTGCTCGTATGTTTGATCGGTTGCGTCGTGAAAATATCCCTGTGAAAATGGTGAGTACTTCTGAAATAAAAGTTTCTGTTGTTGTACCACAGGATGATATGATCCAAGCAGCTAATGCACTGCATGATGAGTTTAATTTAGAGCAAGCACTTTACATATAATAATAGAAGAAACAGCATTTTATGTAATTGTCCGAAATTAAAGGAAGAAAAAAGAAGGATTGTCATCCCGTTAGGGGGAGACAATCCTTTTTATTACTCTGAGGGAATGGTATTCATAATACGTTCTTTGACGTCCCATTTGACTGTAAACATGACGTATTGTTGCTTTTCTCGCTTTTCATTATAGCATTCTGTAAGATAGCCTTTCGCTAGTTGAATTTGCTCTGCTATAAATCCTGCTTCAAGTTTAAAGCTACGTTGTTTAATTTGCAGAATTTCAGGGTCGTTTGTCAACTGGAAAATGCGTCCATCCTTTGATTCCTTCATAAGCTCTAATGTACCCCAGCAGGCATCTGCGAAAAATGCGATAAGTTCATCTTGACTTTTACATGGGAACTTGCGAGCAAGCTCTTTACCTGCCCAATAAAGGACATCATCTTCATGTTTACCAAGTATAGAAGATAGAATATGATCACGAATGATCTCATAGCCAAATGATGAGATTGTAGGAGATGGAGTGTTTAACATTGTTATCCTTCTTTCTTAGAATTTTCTTAAAATTTAACGGTAATAAAGTAATGATAGATTTTTCGAGAAAAAACGACGCATCATGTACTAGATTAGTTCTTTAATAAGCTCTATGAAAAACTCCGAGTTGCCTTGACGCTCGTAGCTCTTGAGAGTACAATAAACATGTCATAATATTGTACCATGATGAAATACACAGTCAATGAAGTATCATTTACAAAATGATGACTTCTTTTGTTGTGCTATTTTAAGTACTAAGGGGGGTAACAGTCTTGTCGAAAGATCGAGAGTTTTTATGGCGTCGCTTACATTCTCTACTTGGGATCATTCCAGTAGGTCTGTTTTTAACGATGCACCTGTTCATTAACTTTACAGCAACAGGCGGGGCAGAAAGTTACAACGATGCTACCGCAGTAATGGAAAAGATTCCATTCCTTATCCTAGTTGAATGGATTGTCATCTATATTCCATTAATGTTCCACGCATTCTATGGTGTCTACATTGCATTCACTGCTACACCAAACACAGGACGTTTCAGCACGTACCGTAACTGGATGTTCTCTTTACAACGTTTTACTGGTGTATTCTTAGTGATATTCATCGCATGGCATATTTTCCAAACTCGTATTCAAAAAGCACTTGGCACACACGTTGATTACGACATGATGGCGAATATCGTTGCTAATCCATTCATGCTTGGATTCTACATTGTTGGTATTTTATCAGCAACTTTCCACTTATCTAACGGTTTATGGGCATTCCTAGTAAGCTGGGGTATTACACAATCTCCTCAGTCTCAAAAGATTGCTACTTACGTAACAAACATTATTTTCGTAATTCTAAGTGTAGTTGGTGTGGCAGCTATTTTAGCTTTCGTATAATTCAATAGAAGCTACGATAGAGCACATGCAATCATTGCAATTTTTTAAGAGGAGTGAGAAATAATCATGGCGAAAAGCAAAATAATTGTTGTCGGCGGTGGTCTTGCCGGTCTGATGGCAACGATTAAAGCAGCTGAAGTTGGTACTGAAGTTGATTTATTCTCATTAGTTCCTGTAAAACGCTCACACTCTGTTTGTGCGCAAGGCGGAATTAATGGTGCGGTAAATACAAAAGGTGAAGGGGATTCTCCATGGATTCACTTTGATGATACAGTATATGGTGGGGACTTCTTAGCGAACCAACCACCAGTAAAAGGTATGTGTGACGCAGCACCTGGCATTATCCACTTAATGGACCGTATGGGTGTTATGTTCAACCGTACACCAGAAGGACTTTTAGATTTCCGTCGTTTTGGTGGTACTTTAATGCACCGTACAGCTTTCTCTGGTGCAACAACTGGTCAACAATTACTATATGCGCTAGATGAGCAAGTTCGTTCTCATGAAGTAGCTGGTTTAGTAAATAAATATGAACACTGGGAATTCCTTGGTGTTATTATCGATGAAGACGGCGTTTGCCGTGGTATCGTAGCGCAAGATATGCGTACAGAAGAAATTAAATCATTCCGTGCAGACGCTGTTATTATGGCGACTGGTGGCCCTGGTATTATCTTCGGTAAAACAACAAACTCTGTTATTAACACAGGTTCTGCTGCTTCTATCGTTTATCAACAAGGTGCTTCATATGCGAATGGTGAATTCATTCAAATTCACCCAACAGCGATTCCTGGAGATGACAAAAACCGTCTAATGTCAGAATCAGCTCGTGGTGAAGGTGGTCGTATTTGGACTTATAAAGACGGTAAACCTTGGTACTTCTTAGAAGAGAAATACCCAGCTTATGGTAACTTAGTACCACGTGATATTGCAACACGTGAAATTTTCGACGTTTGTGTAAACCAAAAACTTGGTATCAATGGCGAAAACATGGTATACCTAGATCTTTCACATAAAGATCCACATGAATTAGACGTTAAACTTGGTGGTATCATCGAAATCTACGAAAAATTCGTAGGGGATGACCCACGTAAATTACCAATGAAAATTTTCCCAGCAGTTCACTATTCAATGGGTGGATTATGGGTTGACTACAATCAAATGACTGAAATTCCTGGTCTATTTGCAGCAGGTGAATGTGATTACTCTCAACATGGTGCAAACCGTCTTGGTGCAAACTCATTATTATCTGCTATTTACGGTGGTATGGTTGCAGGACCAAACGCAGTAGATTATGTAAAACATCTTAAAAAGCATGCTGAAGATCTTCCACAAGAGATTTATGATGCTCGTGTAACAGAGGAACAAGCGAAATGGGATGCTATCATGAAAATGGAAGGCACAGAAAACGCTTACTTACTGCATAAAGAGCTTGGTGAAATGATGACTGCTACAATGACTGTAGTACGTTACAATGATCAGCTTGAAGATACATTGAAAAAACTTGATGAGCTTACTGAGCGCTGGAACAACATCAACATCAATGATACGCAAAAATGGAGCAATCAAGGCGCGCACTTTACACGTCAGCTAAAAAATATGTTAGTGCTTGCAAAAGTAATGACAAAAGGTGCACTATTACGTAATGAATCTCGTGGTGCACACTATAAACCTGATTTCCCTAACCGTGATGACGAGCAATTCTTGAAAACAACAATGGCGAAGTTTGACCCAACTACTGGTAATCCAATCATCACGTACCAAGAAGTCGACGTTTCTTTAATCCCACCACGTAAACGCGACTACTCTGCGAAAGGAGACTAAAAGTTATGCAAATCTCAGCTAATACTGGAAGAATGGTTAAAGTAGAAGTCTTACGTCAAGATACACAGGGCGGCGATAGCTACTGGCAAAAATTCCAAGTGCCTTACCGTCATGGTATGAACGTAATTTCTATTTTAATGGAAATTCAAAAAAATCCTGTTACTGAAAATGGTGAAAACACATCGCCAGTATCATGGGATATGAACTGTTTAGAAGAAGTTTGTGGTGCATGTTCAATGGTGATCAATGGCCGTCCACGTCAATCATGTTCAACACTTGTTGACCAATTGACTGAACCAATTAAATTGGAGCCAATGAAGACATTCCCTGTTATTCGTGACCTACAAGTTGACCGTGAACGTATGTTCAACGCGCTTAAAAAAGTTAAAGCATGGGTACCAATCGATGGTACGTATGATTTAGGTGAAGGTCCACGTATGCCAGAAGGTAAACGTCAATGGGCTTATGAATTATCTAAATGTATGACTTGTGGTGTATGTATGGAAGCATGTCCGAACGTATCTGAAAAAGCTTCATTCATCGGACCAGCTCCATTATCACAAGTACGTCTTTTCAACACTCACCCAACTGGTGCAATGATTAAAGACGAACGTTTAAATGCGATTATGGGCGATGGTGGCCTTGCGAACTGTGGTAACTCTCAAAACTGTGTTGCCGCATGTCCAAAAGGGATTCCTTTAACAACATCAATCGCTTCATTAAACCGTGCTACTTCAGTGCAAATGTTCCGTAACTTCTTCGGTTCTGACCACTACGTAGACTAATATACGGACAAGCTGAACTCCCTTACACTTTGTGTGAGGGAGTTT
>NZ_JBHERJ010000047.1:0-368666 GCF_043359455.1 Lysinibacillus sp. PWR01
CTATTTTGTTTTTCAACACTAAGAAAGGGAAGGCGCACTTAACGAGTGTCCTTCCCTTTTTTGTCCGCATCTTATTTAGACTCTTGAGCTTGTAATAACTCAACAGCAATATCAGGACGGTCTGTAATAACGCCCTTTGCCCCATTATTGAGTAACTTTTTCATCGTATCTATATCATTGATTGTCCAATAGTGGACAGGAATATTGAGGTTATTTAAAAACTGAATAAATTTTGGAGAATCTAATGCAATAACCCCTGACTTCGGAGGGATTTGGAAAACATCCACTTTAGGATGATATAAATGTCCAAACTGACTTGAGAAGGAAGCAAATGCTTTTCTTACATCTGATTCACCTGCACCAAGTGCTACTTGATTTTGAGCATATAAATTAAAGCGATCTATTTGCTCACCATAAAAGCTTGTCACAACGACACGATGTTCAGCTTGAAGTTCTTCAATTAAGCGCCAAAGTTTAGAAGGCATTAGACTTCCTTCATAAGTGTCTGGAGCATCTTTGATATCAATGTTGATTAACATGTTTGGATAGGTTTCAAGCAACTCTCGTAATGTCACGACATTTAATTTGTCCTCACGATATGGGAAGTTTCCATCCAAATCTTCAAATTGGTAGCCATGATTTAAGGCATTGATTTCTGCCAATGTCATATCTGCAATGAGTCCATAGCCATCCGTTGTACGTTCAACTGTGTCGTCATGGAAAACAATAATTTCCTCATCTTTCGTTAGGCGAATGTCGATTTCAAAGCCGTCAACACCTAGCTGTGCTGCTTTTTCAAATGCAACCATTGTATGTTCAGGTGCTAAAAGAGCTCCGCCACGATGTGCAAGAATTACGGGGCGTTCGAATTGTAATGCTTGCTTACCTTCGCGTTGCTGTGGTTTTGAAATAGCTTTACTACCTGCCCAAGCTGCTGCACTTGCTGCTGCAATTGCAAGCGCAATTTTTGTTTTCTTACCCATATTCGTCCTCCTTAACAATTATCCTCATATAAAAAAGTAATAGTGAATTCATTGTTTAATCAATAGTAGTAAGTACAGGGCCTACTATTAAAATTAGTTGCTAGTATAAGTGAATGATGATTTTTTTTATGCCGATTCTTGCCATCCTATTGAAAAACAATCATTATGGAGGTTCAAATGTGTTGTAAGGGTTCTTTTGAGGCATGATCATCTTTCAGCATTCATCTGTTCCTGTAATGATGCTACAATTGAATTTATCTAAAACAACTGATTCAACTTCACGATGTTCAACGTCGTATGCTTTTCCATTATAACGGAAAATTGAGCGTTCTGTCAGCTAAACTCTGTTGCTATCATTTTCTGGTCTATGGTATTCTTTTATGTAAGAAATGAGGGAATCCAATATGAACGAACGACAAGGGCTAATCGTTTACGTCCATCAATTAAAACATGCGAAGTCACTTCGGAAATATGGTCATGTTCTTTATATTTCTAGAAGGCAAAAATACGTAGTGCTTTACTGCGATCGTGAGGACATTGACATGATGACAACAAAACTACAACGCCTTCCATTTGTAAAAGACGTTGTGGCGTCTTATCGTCCATTTGTAAAAACTGAATATGAAAATGCAAAACCAGATAAAGCAAAGGAATATGACTATAAGGTAGGTCTATAAACTCATGTTAATGCAGGTATATAGTTATTTAGTCTTAATATACCGATTAAGTATTGATAAAATAGTTTTGATTCCGAAAATATATATGAGTGCTTTATTTCTACAACTACTGCTTTTCGACCGAGTTGTTCTATTTGTGCTTCAAACATTTTTTGTCGCTGTGTTGGCTGTTCTTCATTGTATGGGATGCCTTCTCGACAAATATAAATAGGCATGAACTTACTTTCGCCGACTGGTTTAAGGGCGACAGCTAAAGAAATCACCTTCTTGTCTTCTTTTGTAGATGTTAGTAAAAAGGCTTGATGAAAACGTTCCTGGTTGGTTTTAATAATTTCGAGTAGCTCGTAAACATCACCATAGCCTTCTCCTAATTCTATAAATTGTTGTGGCATAATAATTGCACATCCTTTCCAATACTCATAGTATCATGCTGCGGGAGGTCAAGCACATGAAATTTGCATTAAGCTTTTTTACTATTTTAGCACTAATCATTACAGGAACAATATTTTTCCAATATCATGCTTATTCATCTGATTTAGAAACGGGCATAGGGGATTTTCATTATTCTCAGGAAATAGAAATTGTCTATCGTGAAAATAGCTTAGATATTCGTCAACATTTTAAAAACCTACCAAATCAAAAGGTGAAAATTAAATGGCCTGAAAAAGCAACAAACGCTAGTTGCTTTATTGAAAATGAAAAAAGCTGTGATCGTTTATCAGATGAAGTCTCTTATTTTGCAAAAGGGGAGACAAAATCACAATCTGTGTCATACATAATTCCAATTGAGGGCGGCTTGAAAAATAAGATGCTCCTTCAAAATGTTTTTGCTACACTAATAAATGGTGAAGCGTCTTATTCAATTGTCTCGATTTCTACAGACAGCAAAGTGAAAGGACAATGGGTTACAGGTTTGCCTTTAGTAGGTCAACAACAACTTGTACTTGTTAATTACACAATGTTTAGAGGAAACGGTACTGTTCAAGATTTATATTGGCAAGCTGGCGAACTTAAAGCGCAAGAGCAGACACCTGTGTTATCTATTTATGCGCAGCAGGAAGTCCCTAATGATTTTCTAAAGTCATTAGAAAATTTACAGCTTTTAAGTGATGAGCATGTTGCAATTATTCAAGAAAAAAGTCCAGTAGCAGCTCATGACGAAAGATTGTTATTTTTACCAACACTTACTGCACAAGCTGTAGAGCAGGAAGTAATTTTATCACAAATTAAATCACAATATAATTTTGTAGATTCTCCAGAATGGTTGCCTGAGGTTGTGGCATCCTATTTAGTAAACGATCCAATTGGTGGAGAAAAAACAAAGAAAATCATCAAAACATTAAATGATTATATGACGGATAGTCAACAACAAGCTTGGCAGGAAACATTGAAAAAGCTTGGAGATGAATCGATTTCTCCGGATACACTGGATAAGTATTTATCACAGGTATTAGATGCCAAGACATCTTATTTTGCATTAAATGCAGCTCAGCAAAATGGAACCTATCCGCTTTTATTTGAGGATCCACGTGATGTATATGTGGATGATATGTTGAAGGAAGATGTTCATGTTATTCTATATGAAGGACAGGTGTTGTATACGGCAGATACATTATTGCCTTATCTTGGCTACTCAGCTGAGGAAGGGAAAAATGGCTATTATGTAAATAGCGAGCATCGTACATTCCGTTTCCCTAAAGAGCCTGGATTCTATGTATTCAACCAACGTAGGTATCCAACTATCTCTGAACCAATCATTAAGATTGCAGATCATTATTATGTAGAAGAAGCTTGGTTACAGCGATTATTCCTCGTTGAACTACAAAAAAAGGATGAGCGTATTCAAGTATTAACACAAGAACAACAATAACTTTTGCAGCGGAGGGCCACCCTTTCGCTGCAAAATACTTTATATAGACGAAAGTACGGTGAGATGCTGATATGAGAGTTGTAGCAGGAGAGCGCAAAGGAATGCCGCTTAAAGCAATAACAGGAAATACGACAAGGCCTACAACTGACAAAGTAAAGGAATCCATTTTTAATATAATTGGGCCGTTTTTTGATGGAGGTGTGGCGCTAGATCTGTTTGCTGGAAGCGGTGGCTTGGGTATTGAATCATTAAGCAGAGGGACAGAACGTGCTATTTTTATTGAGAAAGACCCTAAAGCATTCCAGGTACTACAAGAAAATATAAAAAAATGCCGTTATGAAGAACATACAGAGCTTTTTCGTATAGATGCAAAGCGTGCTGTGAAAGCGCTATTAAAGCGTGACATTACGTTTAAACTTGTTTTTTTAGATCCACCTTACCATCAGCAGGAATATTATGACCTCGTACAGATTTTGGTCGATAACCGTAAAATACAACAAGATGGTATTATTTTATGTGAACATGCAAAAGAGGTACAATTGCCTCGAAATTTTGGGGAGTTTGTTTTAACAAGACAAGAAACATATGGCGGAACAATTATTTCTGTTTATCGCTGTACAGAGGAAGAGGGAGAATAAGTTGTCTGAAAAAATTGCTGTAGTTCCTGGAAGTTTTGACCCTGTCACATTCGGCCACTTAGATATAATTAAACGTGCGGCGGATGTGTTTGATATCGTATATGTAGCAGTATTAAACAATTCAGCAAAGAATCCGTTGTTTTCTGTAGAGGAACGTATGGCTTTGATGGCTGAAGTGACGAAAACCTTACCTAATGTCCGTATAGAGAGTTCTTCAGGTCTATTGATTGATTATGCCAAGGAAAAAAAGGCGAAGGCAATTGTTCGTGGCTTACGAGCAGTTTCAGATTTTGAATATGAGATGCAAATTACCTCTATGAACCGTTTCCTAGATGAAACGATTGAAACTTTTTTCATCATGACGAAAAATCAATATTCATTCCTAAGTTCTAGTATAGTAAAAGAGGTTGCGAAATACGGTAGTGATGTTAACGAGCTAGTCCCTACTTGTGTCGTGAAGGCTTTAAAAGAAAAATATGGTTTTACACAATAGTTATGCAGAGGATGTCAAATGAACGATGACATCCTCTTTTTGATCTTTAGTGCTATTGTTATTTCAGAAAAAATAGAGCATAAATAGTCGGTACAATGATTATGCTAAGAAGGCGGAATTTTATATAAGGTCTTACAGAAAGTTTTGCAGATTTGGCGATAACAAAAATTTGTAAGTGAATACTTATACTTTGCATCGTTAACAAAATCACAACGAGTAAATGAATATACGGAAGATCTGGAAATGCTGTAACCGTCATTTTAAGACCGTTCGTTACCTCTAGAACAGCTGCTATCGAAAGCTCAATCGTATAGGGAAGCTTGGGTATCAGCTGATCTAAGCCTTGTTGTACAATGGTCTGAATCGTTGTGAAAAAGATGATGGTTGTACCAACTAGCAGAATTGTTGGAGCCGTTTCTTTAATGCTTTCTGAAAATGGAGCACTATAGAGTGGTGTGTTGTGTACGGAGATATTAGGTGGATCAGTTTTACGAAATAAAAAGTAGCCAGTTACTAGGCAACAAATATTAAACGTATGTAGTAAACATAAAAACAACCATCCAAACGTATTACTGTGTAGTAAATCAAGGCTTACAAAACCTAATACAAAAAGTGGACTTGGTGCATGACAAACAGCTAGCAAAAAATTTGCCTCTTTCGGGTGTAATTGACCACTATTTTTCAAATAAACAATGGTGGTTGCGCCCGTTGGATAGCCTCCAAGGGCACTAATAATGTAGGCTTGTACGTATAAAGAAGCCCTTTTTGTTTTGGTACGCATAGGGGCTGTTAAACGCAGAAGCCATTGTGTTAACACAAGATAAGGCAATAAATACGGAAACAGTGCTTCCATGAAAAGATTTAAGCCTAAATCAGTACCACTATGAGCGGTTTGTGGGAATAACAAGAGTAAGAGAATTAGAATTACGCAGAGCACTATTTGAATTGTAGCAAACATGTTATCAACTCGTTTCAACTTTTTGTCATTCACATAGGCAAATGCTAAAATCAATATATGTGAGAAAGGCAAAAACATGAACGTATGGTTTTGCAAGCGTCCTAGGAGGTGTTTTCAAGTGAAGAAAAAAATTAGTATTTATGCAGTGTTAATAGTCGTGATTTGTTTTATGATGTTATACCGACTAGACGCGTATATTATGAAACCTGGAAGTGCATATGATGTCAGCAAATTCGTTACTGTTGATAGCAAAGAGGCAGATAGCGTGGGGTCTTTAAGTTTAATGACAGTCGCTATGCAGCAAGCCACGCCGTTTTCGTATTTGTGGGCGAAAGTTCAAAAATATCAAAAGCTAATGGATATTGAACAAGTACGAAATCCTTTAGAGGATGATGAGGAATATAATATTCGACAGTTAAAGTTAATGTCTGATTCACAATTTAATGCGAAATATGTAGCCTTCCAAAGAGCGGGGCTAGAGACAAAGGTTCTTTTTAATGGTGTATTCATATTAAATGTATTAGACGGAGGAGCTTCAGATGGTATCTTGAAAGCTGGTGATGAAATTGTCGAGGTTGATGGTCAAAAAATAACTAGCCAACAGATGCTTGTGGATCTATTAAAACCTAAGCAGCTTGGAGATAAGGTAACCATTCAATTTATACGCAATGAAGAACAACATCAGGAGACTATTACATTACAGGAAATTCCTAATGCGCAAGAACATAGAGCGGGTTTAGGTATTTCCTATACTGAAAGCAAATCGATTGAAACTAATCCGAAAGTGACGATGAAAACAGAGGATATTGGAGGACCTTCTGCTGGTCTGATGTTTACACTTGAGATATTAGACCAACTTCTTGATGAAGATTTAACAAAAGGCTATGCAATTGCTGGTACGGGTGAAATGCTAATAGACGGATCAGTTGGCAGAATTGGTGGGATAGATTATAAGGTTATAGCCGCCGATCGTGACGGTATGGAGATCTTTTTTGCACCAGACGATGAAATCTCTCAAGAAATGAAAGCGAAGTATCCAGAGCTAGAATCGAATTATGCGACGGCTGTTAAAACGGCAAAAGAGATTAAAACAAAAATGAAAATCGTTCCAGTAAAAACGGTTGACGACGCTATCAATTATTTAGAGCAACTACAACCAAAATAAAATAAAGGGATGCTAGAGCAATAAAATAAAGGGATGCTAGAGCGTTTTTAGCATCCCTTTTGTTGTCTTTAGCAACGAATAGGTGGTGTTTGATAATCCTTCGGCAGCGTCAGATTCTTTGTTCCTTGCTCGATACTTAAATTATAAAGCTCTGCTGCATGGATATCGATGGCTAACATCGCATCACTGGTAGACGCAACTCGACTGATTAAGGGTAATTCTATATTCTTTTTTTGCTGACCTAAGTAAGCTTGTCCCGTCGAGCTCATACCCAACAATCGAATAAAGGAGGGCGCTTTAAAACTTTGAAGCTGCTCTTTTGTAAACCCAGTATAGATATGTGTTACCATACGCTGAAGGCGGGTCCATGTATAACGTTTAGATTTTATTTTTTCCATAAAGCTATTAAAGGTTGAGCTCGTTTTTGCTGCTTTCACAATTGCATTTTCGATCCCCTCTGTTACTTCTGCATAACGAGTAAGTTCTGAGGGGATGTGTCTTATAATAGTGAACTGTAATAAAGGCCAAAAAGTTTCCCAGTTAGCAAATTGGTTATACTTTGTATGCCAGTCTGTTAAAAAATCAAAAGTAGCTTTAGGAACAACATTTTCTATACTCTGTAAAGAAGGTTTAGAAGCAAGGGCTTTACGTATGCCAGTGGCACTTGCAATCGATGCATCTTCCTTTAATGCATCATGGTATCCTGCTGCAACGCGAGGAATTGTTAGCGGTTTGATGCTACTGTTAAGGGCCCTCGCAGCTTCAAGATAATGAAAGCCCAATATATTATTTGGTTGTGCAAGATCGATGTATGGAGCAGGGAACTTCTGAGAAAGCTGTTCATAGGCATAATGTAGGCTTTTTGGATAGCTTGCACCTGTTTTAAGACTGTCTTTAATGAACAAGTCATATTCTGCACGGTGGCTGTCAATCAGCTCAAACGTGTTCAGAAAGGGCTGAATAGAGCCGTCTTCACTTCCAAAGGCAAAAGCGTCGCAGCCTACTGCACTTAATAAAGAAATGGCTCCTTTTGCGAAATCTGTGGCAGGTGCTGTACTATAGACATAAGGTAGCTCAATAACAATATCTACACCACCAGCAAGCGCCATTTTAGTGCGTGTCCATTTATCTACCATGGCAGGTTCTCCACGTTGTAAAAATGTGCCGCTCATAACAGCGATAACAAGATCTGCCTGCGCTACTTTTTTAGCCTGCTCTAAATGATAAGCATGTCCGTTGTGAAAAGGATTATATTCAACAACAATTCCAACTGCTTGCATGCTTTTCCCCCTTATAATTAATGTTTTATTTGAATCTGTTAGGAGTAAATACACTTCTCATAGTATATAATTATAGGTGGGTTTTAAAGTGGTGACAAGAAATTATCTTGACATCTATTTTTACACATTATATAATCAACAGTGTTGTCTCGAGGTGATTAAACGAATGAAATGGTCAATTCATCAATTATCTAAATACCGCCAAAACGGGATGCCAATCGATGCCTTTGTCCAGCTGGACGAAGTGATGGAGCGAAACCAGGATATTCGAGCAATTTCGCCCGTTCATGTAAAAGGGCTATGTACTTTTGGTGCATCGCAAATGACATGTCAGTTAACTGTGACAGCAACGTTAACACTACCATGTGCACGCACATGGGAGGATGTTGAGTTTCCAATTGAAGTTGAGACAGTTGAAATTTTTAGCTGGATTGACGAAGATAAAAGAGGAGACGATGACGGAGACATTCACTATATTGACGGTGAAGTCATCGACATGAAACCAGTTCTTGAGGAATTAGTTTTACTTGAGGTACCAATGCAAGTGTTCAAAGAGGATTCTGAAGGACAAGTGCATGGTGGTAAAAACTGGTCTTATGCAACAGATGAAGACGTAGAGCTACACAAAAAAGCTGACGAACAAAAAGTGGATCCAAGACTAGCTTCTTTAGCTAAGTATTTTGATCAAACAGACGAATAGACGATCTGTAAGGAGGTGCCATCAATGGCTGTACCATTTAGAAGAACTTCTAAAACTGCAAAAAGAAAGCGTCGTACGCATTTCAAATTATCTGTACCTGGTATGGTAACTTGCCCTAACTGTGGTGAGGCTAAACTATCACACCGTGTTTGCAAAGCTTGCGGACAATACAAAGGTAAAGAAGTAGTAAGCAAATAATACAGTGTTTGCTCACTTAAAAGGCTAGTAGAGAGACCATGGCTCTTTACTAGCCTTTTTGTTAGCTAAAAAAGACGGAATATTTCGTTGATTATGAAGTTCTTTACAATAGTGAAATAATTGTGTGATACAATTTATTCATTGCGACAAAGGGGGTAGAAGTATGTCTTATACGATTGATAATCATGATGGCATTATGACATTTACCATTAACCGTGAAGAGAAGCGGAATGCTGTCAATGACGAAGTGATGAATGGTCTTCAAGAAGTCATTACATATATTCGTGAGCATGAAGATGTGCGTTTTTTAGTAGTGACAGGTGCTGGCGATAAATCGTTTTGCTCGGGAGGAGATTTATCTGAGTTTCATTCATTGGAAACAGAGGATGAGGCATTTGGTATGTTAAGTAAGATGGGGAAAATATTATATGATCTTGCCACGCTTCCTGTACCAACTATAGCACTTATAAATGGTACTGCTGTTGGAGGAGGTTGTGAGATTGCAACGGCTTGTGATTTTCGTTTAGTCGCTAGCCATGCAAAATGTGGTTTTATTCAAGGAACACTAGCCATTACAAGTGGTTGGGGTGGCGGTACATACTTATTTGAACGAGGTTTACGTCATGATCGTGCAATGAAGATGCTAGTGGATGCAAAGCCGTACCCTGCACACTTATTATACGAGATAGGATGGGCTATGCGTGTTTTTGAAGGCTCAAAAGAAGAAGCCTTGAATGATTTTATTGAACATATGCGAGAAATCCATCCTTCTGTTCATAAAGCATATAAGGATATTGAGCTTCGAAAGTGGCGTGAGCGCAATATGTATGAGCGTGTGATGGAGGAAGTTCGTACCTGTGCAAAGTTGTGGGAAAGTGAAGCACACCATCAAGCGGTTAATAATTTCTTGACAAAGAAGAACAATAAGTAATGTATAAAGACAGTGATGAGAGGAAAACGTCATCACTGTCTTTTTTCATGCGATGATTCTATTTTGCTCGCTTTTGCATATAGTAGTAAAAAATGCGAGGGTGATAGATTATGGAATTGAAAAAAAGAAAAGATCAATGGACGAAGGAAGATGATGAAAGACTAGCAGAAATCGTATTGCATAATGTGCAGAATGGCAAAACACAGCTAGAGGCATTTGAAATGGCGGCCATAGAACTAGGTCGTACAAAACAAGCTTGTGGTTTCCGCTGGAATAAAACTTTGCGTGGGCAATATAGTCAGTCACTATTAGCTGTGCGAAATCAGCCTCAACAATCTATGCGAAGTCACTTGAAATTAGCGTTGACAAGTTTTGACGAATTAACCGAGGCTTATCAAACACTTGAAATGAAGCACCGTGAATTGCAAAATGAACATGATAAGTTAGTGAAATGGCTTCAACAAGGTTATTCATTAATGAAAGATTAACGTTATAAGTATGTGGCTTTTGGAACATGAATGACATTGCTTTTCTTTCCTGGAGATAAAACCCTTTCTGTATATCGTCAATAATCGGTCTATCCTGTATAATAAAAGAACCTGCGTAGAAGGTGCCTTAGATGTATTCTGAGGCACCTTATTCTTGTAGTTTTATCTTGATTCAGCGAATGTATATTATTCAGAGTTGAAGCGTTAGATGGGGTTTTAAAGTCTGTTGAATAGGAAACACCCCAACAAATGCGCCACGTTCTGTGATGGTGTGAACAATATCGTATTGCGCCAAAGTATTCGGCGAATGTCACAGCTTGTTTCGAGCGTGCTTGAAGCAAGCTTGATGTAATGACGTCGAGGTAATAATGAGCAGTAAAGATGGAAAGGGTGTAGACAATGAAAGTAGCGATAATTGGTGCAGGAGCAGTTGGTCAATTAACAGCAAGTTTTTTAGCAGAGTTTGGTGTGTCGGTGACGTTGGTTGCGAGAAGGCAGGAACAAGTAAATGAACTAAATGCCAAGAAGTTAACACGTATCAACGTTGATGGAACTAAAACTGTGCAAAGGGTTATTGCTACTACAGATTTGGCTAATTTACCAACGCACGATTTACTAGTGATTGCTGTTAAATACGGACATTTGCAAAAACTATACAAACCATTAGCTTCATTTCCAAATGATACGCCATTACTTTTTATGCAAAATGGCTTAGCGCATTTTGAGGAGGCACTAACCTTACCGCAAAAAAATATTGCCTTTGGTTCGGTGACCTTTGGTGCTCAATTGTTGGACCAATTAACGGTTCAGCATAGAGGAATAGGTCAATGTAAAATAGCGATAGAACGAGGAGAGCAGCAGGTCTTTCAAAAGCTATTACAATTACAGAATTCCCTATTTCCTATTGAATTGGCTAGTAATGCAGAGCAGATGCTTTTTGAAAAAGCGGTGCTTAATAGCTTAATAAATCCATTAACGGCTGTATTGCAAGTGAAGAACGGGGAGTTAGTAACTAATCAACAAGCGTTTTTACTTATGGAAAATATTTATCGAGAGCTTACAGAAGCTTTTGGAGATATTGAACACACCATATCTTTTAGTGATGTGATAGACTTATGTAGGAAAACGGCCAACAACACTTCATCTATGCTAGCGGATCGTCTACAGGGTCGAAAAAGTGAAATTGAAACAATTGTTGGTGTCATTCTGAATAAAGCTTTAGCAAACGGTCATAATTTACCTACTTTGCGTACTTTATATCACCAAGTACTTGCAATAGAGGAGAGCGGTGAATAACGTTGAAAGACCTTTTACATATAGTTATTAGTATCATTATTTTTTGTCCAATTGTTCTTTTTGTCATTGTTTATCTGGTTAGCAGAAAAGTTAAAATTCGTGGCACACATGCTTTTGGAGCAGCTTCTGATGTCACGACATTGTGCTTGTTTTTTTCTGTTCCGTTAGCTATTGGTGTGCTTTGGCGTGTAAATGTAGGGGCGCTTTTGGTGATACTTGCAATAATGATGGCCATGATTTTTACATATATTGATTGGCGGACTAAAAAGGAATTAGAAGTGAAGCCATTATTAAAGAAAATTTGGCGCTTTTTATTTTTAATACTTAGTACAGCGTATCTAGTAATTTGTATTGTGGGTGTCATTCAATCCATTGTGGAATATTTACAGGTTGTCTAAGCATTTTCTTTTCATGTTGAAGCTTTAAGCGTTAAAATAATAGCATTAAAATAGTTATAAAAATCATTCTATAGGAATGAGAATATTGATTGAATTCATAAACCTTAGTACTAGAAGCATAGTTCAGTGACATGGACGAAGTGCAAAGGCGGTCTCGAATTATTCATCTTGACCCAACACATGTTTTTGTACCGAAAGCGAAAGCGGGTACAGAAAAATCCTTCTTGAGGGAGAGGGATGGCTTATTTCAACAAGTATTCAAATGCTTGCTGAAACATCGTCAAAAAGTGTTTGATGCCCCAAAGCCGCTAATAGATGTCGCGGATTTTTCGAGCTATCTGAAAGTCGAGGCGACATTGAAAGCAACGTGTGCATAGTATGAATGAAATTCAATGTCTCGTTATGAGTAAGGAAATGATTTAGTGAGTAGAGGAGTTTATGTTAAATGAAACTGGAGTCAATCCAAGTACCTATAAAAAATCATGTGCTAGCAGATTACTGGTCGCCAAATACTGCCATTCATCAATTTTTTGAGTATGATTACAATGATCAAGCTTTTGAGAAAAGAGCGGAGCATTTAGCACAATATACCCGTGACCAAAAAGAGTTAACAGCAATCATCCGTCAATTTATGGAGCCACTCGGGTTATCCCAAAAAACGAATGAGCATTTAGAACAATTAGAGCAAGGAGCTATGGTAATAGTCGGTGGACAACAAGCAGGTATCTTAACTGGCCCTCTTTACTCCGTTCATAAAGCTATTTCAGTTATTGCATTAGCGAAAGAGCAAAGCGCAAAGCTTCAACAGCCTGTTATCCCTGTTTTTTGGATAGCTGGAGAAGATCATGACTTAGAAGAAATTAATCATACCTATACAGTACATGGGGAATTGCTAAAAAAGCGAACTTATGGTGAACGCTCTAGACGTAAAACGATGGCTTCTGCAACAGCCTTAAACAAAGAGTCGATGACGCAATTAATTAATACGATTATTCGAGATATTGGGGAAACAGAGTATACAGAAGCGCTGATTAAGCAATTAGTTGACGCGTTGAACGGTAGTGAAACATTTACGGATTTCTTTGCCTGTCTAATGCATCAATTATTCAAAGAGGAAGGCTTATTATTGATCGATGCCGCCAACTTTCAATTCCGTCAATTTGAAAGCAAATATTTTGCACAAATCATTCAATCCAATGAAGAAATTGCTAGAGTCGTAACGGAAAAGGAAGAGGAGCTTGAGCGTGCTGGCTATGGTAAGCCTATTTTGGCAACATATGAAGCCGCTAATTTATTTTATGTAGAGGATGGGGAGAGACATCTTTTAGAAAGAAAAAATGATCTGTTTGTTAATTTAGCGGCTAACCTCAAATTTACACAAGAAGAGCTGTTAGAAATAGCGCTTAATCATCCTGAACGTTTAAGTAATAATGTAGTAACTCGTCCATTGATGCAGGAGATGACATTGCCAGTATTAGCGTTTGTTGGCGGACCAGGAGAGTTAGCTTATTGGGCAACACTGAAAAATGCATTTTCAGCTTTAGACTTACAAATGCCCATTTTTGCTCCACGCCTTCATATCACCATTGTCACTCGTCATGTAGAGCAATTATTACGTGAGCATCAACTAACTGTTACTGACGTATGGGAAGGAAAAGCGTTGCAAATGAAAGAACGCTTTATTGCAGATGTACAGGACATTGAAGCCAAACGTCAAATTCAAGCTATGCAGCAGTTGTTAACAGAAAAATATGAGGAGTTAGCCTCCTATTTAGAGAAACAGCATTTGCATTTAGATAAAATTCTTGAGAAAAATCAAGAAAATCATGCAAAGCAATTTGATTACCTGCAGCAAAAAATTGAACAAACTGTATTGAGTAAGCATGAAACGACTATTCGTAAATTTATGACACTGCAAAATGAATTGTATCCGAATGATGGTTTCCAAGAGAGAACCTTTAATCCATACCAATATTTCAATGAGTTTGGACCTATGTTAATTGCTGAAATGCTGAAGCAAAATTATAGCATCGGTAAACACCACTATTTACTTTATTTATAAAATCAATAAATAGATACTTTATACCTAAGTGGTAATTTGATATCATGTGAATTTGATGAATTATGTCGAGATAAATAGTATTTAAAGAGCTATCCTACTAAGGGTGGCTCTTTTTTTGTATCATTTAGCTTATATCAAAAAAATCCCTAAAGGTCTAATTGCACATTAAGAGATAAAATGTCAAGTTTTTTTTAAAAAAAGTGGAGGAAAGTGGGGGGATGTGGTACATTATTTAATAAAGTGGGGTGAGTAGTATGTTCATGGGAGAATATCAACACTCCGTTGATGCGAAAGGGCGATTAATCGTACCGGCAAAATTTCGTGAAGCTTTAGGCGAAACGTTTGTTGTCACAAGAGGTCTCGATAACTGTCTATTTGGCTATCCTATGAATGAATGGCGAAAACTCGAAGAGAAATTAAAAGGTTTACCGATGACCAAAAAGGATACACGAGCATTTGCAAGGTTTTTCTTTTCTGGAGCAACAGAGGTAGAAATAGACAAGCAGGGGCGTATCAATATCCCAGCTACTCTTATGCAACATGCACATCTAGTGAAAGAATGTGTGGTGTTAGGAGTTTCAAATCGAATTGAGATTTGGGCTAAGGATGCTTGGGAAGCTTACTTTAGTGAGTCTGAACAATCTTTTAATGAAATTGCAGAAAATATGATTGGCTTTGATTTTTAACTTTTATAGGCATTACAACGTGATAGTTGAATGAGGTTAAGGCCTGAGAGGAGCGAGTGGTATGTTCGATCATACAACCGTGTTATTAAAAGAAACTGTTGATGGGTTGAACATAGATCCTGATGGTGTATATGTGGACTGTACATTAGGCGGTGCAGGACATAGTGAATATCTAGTACAACAATTATCAGATAAAGGCCGTTTAATTTGTTTTGATCAAGATATGACGGCTATTGAAAATGCGAAAATTCGATTAGCACCTTATATTGAGCGTGTTACATTTATCCATTCGAATTTCCGTTACTTAAAGGAAGAGCTATTAGCTCATGGTATTGAGCAGGTTGATGGCATTTTATATGACTTAGGCGTATCTTCTCCACAATTAGATACACCTGAAAGAGGCTTTAGCTATCACCATGATGCACCACTTGATATGCGTATGGATCAAACTGCAACACTGACAGCATCAGAGGTAGTTAATCAATGGGCATACGAAGATCTAGTTCGTATATTTTTCCGTTATGGCGAAGAAAAGTTTTCCAAACAAGTAGCGCGTAAAATTGAAGAGGCTCGTAAAACAGCACCGATTGAAACAACAGGTCAACTTGTAGAATTAATTAAAGAGGGTATTCCAGCAGCGGCACGCCGAAAAGGTGGACATCCGGCAAAGCGCATTTTCCAAGCAATAAGAATTGCTGTCAACGATGAGCTAGGCGCAGCAGAGGATTCATTAGTCGATGCGATTGATATGATTAACGTAGGGGGGCGCATTAGTGTCATTACGTTCCATTCATTGGAGGACCGCCTATGCAAGACAATCTTTAAGGAAGCGTCATCATTACCGGAATTACCACCAAATTTACCTGTAATTCCTGATGACATGAAGCCAACTTTAAAGCTTATTACACGAAAGCCCATTATTCCTTCTGAGGAAGAATTGGCAGTTAATAATCGTGCGCGTTCAGCGAAGCTTAGAGTGGTGGAAAAAATTAACGACAAAGGGCGTGAGTAAATGGCAGCAGTTCGTGTAAGGCAACAGCACCAACATCAACAAGTGCAACAACCGATAACACCACCAAGTCCACAACCCACTATCATACGTCGTAAAAAAACGAACCAAAAGTTTGAAAAGACAATGCTAATTGTTTTAGTTGGTATTATTGCTGTATTAGGAATACTCGTGTTAAATAAACAAGCAGCGATTCAAACAACAAGTATAGACATTCAAAAAATCGAATCAGAAGCAGAAGAGATTGCGAAACAGAATGTTGACTTAACGGTTCGTGTAAGTGAACTTTCTACATACGAAAACATATGGAAAAAAGCCAAAGAACTCGGTTTAACTCAAAATGAGAAAAATGTAAAGGTAGTGCCGGGAGAATGAAAAAAAAGAGATTTCGATTCCAATGGGGAGCCTTTCTATTATTAATTTTTTATGGAGGGCTCTTTTTTCTATTATTTACAAGAATGGTGACATTACAGGCTACAGGAGAAGTAGAAGGACAAGAGCTTGCAGCAAGAGCAGCAGCTAAGTATGGGAAAGAAAGTGTGATTACAGCCAATCGTGGGAAGATTTATGATCAAAATGGACAAGTGATTGCGGAGGATACATTAAGTTATCGCATGATTGCCATTGTAAGTGAAAAAGCTACAACAGATCCTAAGAATCCACGACATGTAGTGGATTCCGAGAAAACGGCAAAAGTTCTAGCAAAATATATTCCAGCGATAAAGGAAAAGGAAGACGAGATTGTTAAAAAACTGAACAATCGATATAGAAGTGATGGTGAACCTTTATATCAAGTTGAGTTTGGTAGCGCAGGTCGTGGCATTAGTCACGAGGTCATGAGTAAAATAAAGGAAGAAAAATTACCAGGAATTCTATTTGTGAGTGACTTAAAACGTTATTATCCAAATGGTGTATTTGCCTCTCATTTAATTGGCTATGCTCTGAAAAAAGATAATAAAGATGGCACAGTCACTACAAAGGGAGAAATGGGCCTAGAATATACGTATGATAAAGAACTTACAGGCGTTAATGGCAAAGTGGAATATGAGACAGATGCTTTCCGCTATTTACTTCCAAACAGTGAGAAAATGATTACACCTGCTAAAAATGGGGACGACATTTATTTAACGCTCGATAAAACAATCCAAAGCTTTTTAGAGGAAGCAATGACAAAGGTAGAACAGGAATATAATCCTGAGTCTATGACCGCAGTTGTAGCAGATCCAAAAACCGGGAAAATTTTAGCGATGTCACAGCGTCCTACATTTAACCCAGAAACACGTGATAGTCAAAATATGAAGTGGCTGAATGAGGTAATTGAGGAAACAATTGAGCCTGGTTCAACGATGAAGACATTCACGCTTGCCTCTGCTATTGATACAAATACATGGGCTCCAAATGCAAAATACCAATCGGGCTCTTATACAGTACATGACCGAACAATTCGAGACCATAATCAGGTTGGATGGGGACCAATCCCTTATTTAGAGGGGTTCCAGCGTTCATCGAATACAGCCATGGCCAACTTATTAAAATTGATTGGCGATGATGTCTTTGTTGAATATTTAGACCGCTTTGGCTTTGGTCACAAAACAGGAATTGATTTACCGAACGAAGCAGCAGGTACTATTTTATCGAAGTATCCTATTCAACGAGTGACAACAACATATGGACAAGGGTCAACCGTAACACCTATCCAAATGATCCAAGCCATGACTGCCATTGCGAATGATGGTAAGATGATGCAGCCATATGTTATCGACCGTATCGTTGATTCCTCAACAGGAAAAGTTATTCAAAATCATGAGCCGGTAGAAAAAGGACAGCCAATAAAAGCTGATACAGCGAAACAAGTGCGAGAAATCCTTGCTTCTACATTAACCTCTGAATATGGTACTGCGAAGGATTTTGTACTAGAGGATTACGAGGTTGCAGGAAAAACGGGGACAGCCCAAATACCAAGAGCAGATGGTACTTATTCTTGGGGTGCTAACCAATTCCTATATTCATTTTTAGGAATGGCGCCTGTTGATGATCCACAGTTAATCATGTATGTCTCAGTGAAAAAACCTAAGCTGAGTAATGAACTTGGATCTGTACCAGTATCAAAAGTCTTTAATCCAGTTATGTTAAATAGTTTAAAGCACCTTAATATCAATCCAGATGACGTGCAGCATGTTAATAAAGTCAGCATTCAAGATTATACAGGTCAAAGTGCTGAAGCGGTTGAAGTAGAATTAGGAAATGATGGATTACAACCAATCGTTGTTGGCAGTGGTGGTAAAATTATTGAACAATATCCGACGAACAGTCAAAAGCTCGTAAAAGGTAGTTTTGTATTTTTAAAGACTGATGGCGAAATAACATTGCCAGACTTTACGAATTGGTCGTTACGTAATTTACTAGTCTTCAAATCCATGACTGGACTAGAGATGGAAATATTCGGTGAAGGCTTTGTAGCCAGTCAAAG
Organism: Lysinibacillus sp. PWR01; assembly: GCF_043359455.1. NCBI lineage: Bacteria > Bacillati > Bacillota > Bacilli > Caryophanales > Bacillaceae > Lysinibacillus > Lysinibacillus sp. PWR01. The sequence goes on from NZ_JBHERJ010000047.1 coordinate 18,303, forward strand.
TGTTTCAGCTGGAACCGTCATTACTGATAGTTCACCGATTGTTGTCAAGCTCAAAACACCTGCTGAAAGCTTTGTACAAGATGTTGAAGCTGCCTCTGAGGGTGAAGTTGAAGAAGTAGAGGATGAATAACACTGAATAGAAGTCCACTTTATTTCATACGTTGTAAAAAACAAGGTGTGATGTCGAATGAAGTGGATTTCTATCCATTCTAAAAAGCGTTTACGTATTTTATATGTATTGTTTATGTGTGTAGCAGTGGCGATCGTTGTTAGGTTGTTCTTTTTGCAAGTATTAGATCAAAAAGATTTGACTACCAAGGCAGAGGAGAATTGGGACAGAGAAATTCCATTTGCGAATGAACGAGGGCATATAACAGATCGAGATGGAGAGAGTATTGTAACCAATAAGCTAGCACCCACTTTATATTTTATGCCCTCACAAAGTAATGATATTGAAGGGGCTGCTGAAAAAATTGCGCAAGTTCTAGAAGTGGATAAAGAGAAGCTATTAGAAAAAATGCAAAAAAAAGCTTACTTAGTGAAGCTAGCGCCTGAAGGCAAAAATATTTCTTATGAAAAAGCGGTAGAATTACAGGGTATGCAAATTGAAGGGCTATATAGTGGTGTTGATTATTCTAGGGATTATCCTTACGGCACGCTATTATCTCGATTTTTAGGTTTTACGGGCTATGATGCCCAAGGATTAGCTGGAATTGAATATGAATATGATAAATTCCTGCAGGCTAATTCTTCTGCTATCCGTCTCTTTACAGATGCAAAAGGTAATAACTTACCTAATGTTTCAAGTGCTTGGAAAGCAGGGGAGGATGGTGCAACGATCGAGCTAACAATTGACGTCGATGTACAACAAGTCGTGGAGCGTGAAATATCGCAAGCTATGAAGCGCTATGAAGCTGACCAAGCATTGGCTATCGCTATGGATCCAAACACTGGCGAAATTTTGGCATTAGCCTCATATCCGACTTTCCATCCAGCCGAGTATCAATTAGTAGAGCCAGCCATCTATAATCGAAATTTACCCGTATGGATGACATATGAGCCAGGTTCTACCTTTAAAATTATTACCCTAAGTGCCGCGTTGGAAGAAAACTTAGTGGATTTGGAGCATGAAACCTTTTATGACCCAGGTTATACGATGGTGGCGGGAGCAAAGCTTCGCTGTTGGAAACGTGAAGGACATGGTCATGAAACATTTTTAGAGGTAGTTGAAAACTCTTGTAACCCAGGATTTATAGAATTAGGTCAGCGTCTAGGCAATGAGCGACTACTACAATATATTAAAGATTTTGGTTTTGGAAAAAAGACAGGTTCTAATATAGCTGGTGAAGCATCTGGGATTTTATTTTCTAGGGAAGCCTTTGGTCCTGTTGAGCAAGCCACCACTTCATTTGGGCAAGGGGTAGCCGTGACACCTATTCAGCAAGTTCAAGCGGTTGCTGCTGCCATTAATGGAGGCAAGCTTTATACGCCATATGTTGTGAAAAAGGTATTTAATCCAAATACAGGGGAAGTTATACATGAAACGGAACCAGTTGTGAAAAATCAGGTGATTCGTGAGGAGACCTCTGCTAAGGTTCGCGGTGCTTTGGAATCGGTAGTGGCGAATGGTTCAGGGCGACAAGCCTTTCGCGATGGACTGCGAATTGGTGGTAAGACTGGAACAGCGCAGAAAGTTGAAAATGGCCGTTATAAAAGTGGTGAATACATCGTATCTTTTATAGGGTTTGCACCAGCAGACAATCCACAAATTGTTGTCTATGTAGCTGTTGACAATCCGAAAAAGACGACACAGTTTGGTGGCGTTGTAGCAGCGCCTATAGTGGGGCAAATTATTGAAGATGTTGCACCTTTTGTAGGTATTGAAAAATCGAAGGAACAACTTGAAAAGGATTATCGTTATGGTGACCCAATTACTGTGAAGGTACCGAATTTTATTGGTCAAACGAAGGATGATATTGCCAAGCAATTTTACCCATTCCGCATTGAATGGCATGGAGAAGGGACTAAAATTGGTAATCAGTTACCTGAAGTGGATAGTGTTATCAAACAAGATGGTACCATTCATTTATATTTGGAGAACTAAAATAACTTTACCTTTAAAAAATGGGAAAGAACCACTATTATTATGAAGGGTAGTAATAAATAAATGAAAGTTAATGCTTTTTTCTTAAAGAAGAAAGTGAAACAAGATTTAAAGGAGATTTTTCAATGAAACTCGCAACAACACTTACCATTTTAGCTCTTGCTTTTATAGTAACAGTTATCCTGGCACCAATTAGTATTCCACTTCTTCGTCGTCTAAAATTTGGGCAAAGTATTCGAGAAGAGGGACCAAAATCACATATGAAAAAAGCTGGTACACCAACAATGGGAGGCATTATTTTCTTAATATCCATCCTCCTAACAACTGTTGGTGTAGGTAGCTTTTTAGATTTATTAACGACACAGACCGTAGTACTTTTATTAGTATTAGCAGGATTCGGCTTAATAGGTTTATTGGATGATGGTTTAAAGGTTGTCTTTAAAAGAAATTTAGGTTTAACCTCTCTTCAAAAATTGATTGGTCAAATTGTTATTGCAATTCTTGCGTATTTCCTTCTAGAAGTAGGGTCATTTGATAAAACACTAGCCATTCCATTTACGGAGTGGACAATTGATCTTGGCGTATTCTATATAGCCTTTTTAATTTTCTGGTTAGTAGGCTTCTCCAATGCAGTAAATTTGACAGATGGACTAGACGGGCTAGTGGCGGGTACTGCTTCCATTGCCTTTGCAGCATTTGGTGTTATTGCGCTATTCCAAAGTCAGGCAGATATTGCACTATTTTCGTTTGCTGTAACAGGTGCTTTATTAGGCTTTTTATTATTTAATGCCAATCCTGCAAAGGTATTCATGGGGGATACGGGGTCATTAGCATTAGGTGGAGCATTAGCTATGGTATCTGTCTTAGTAAAAGAAGAGTTCTTGCTTTTACTAGTCGGCTTAGTGTTTGTTATCGAAACACTTTCCGTTATTTTGCAGGTAGGTAGCTTTAAGCTTCGAAAAAAGCGTATTTTTAAAATGAGCCCTATTCATCATCATTTTGAATTATCAGGTTGGTCAGAGTGGAAAGTAGTGCTTGTCTTCTGGTCAACTGCCTTAGCAGTAGCATTAATTGCAGTCTTATCGGAGGCGTTCTAATGAAAAACTATACAGATTTACAACATAAAAAAGTGCTTGTGTTAGGTCTAGCCAAAAGTGGTGTGGCCGCTGCTGAAATTTTACACGAGCTTGGCGCATTTGTAACAGTTAATGATTCGAAACCATTTGATGAAAGTCCTGATGCACAAGGATTATTACAGAAGGGGATTACAGTAATTTGTGGTCGCCATCCTGAAGATTTACTTGATGAAGGCTTTGAATTAGTGGTTAAAAATCCAGGAATACCTTATAGCAATCGAATTGTGGCAGATGCTCTTAGTCGAGAGATTCCAGTCTGGACAGAGATTGAGCTAGCTTATTTAATTAGCGATGCACCATTTATTGGTATAACAGGTTCGAATGGTAAAACAACGACGACAACTTTAATATTCGACATGTTAAATAACGGCAGTAAAAATCCATTAATTGCTGGAAATATAGGGACAGTAGCTTGTGGTGTCGCAAAAGAAGCTAATAAAGATGACATCATTGTAACAGAATTGTCTTCATTCCAATTGATGGGGATTAAAACGTTTAAGCCTAAAATTGCTATTTTGACAAACCTTTATGATGCACATCTAGACTATCACGGAACATTTAATAATTATGCTGAAGCGAAGTTTGGTGTTACTCGAAATCAAGATGACAGTGACTATTTTATTTATAATGCTGACCAACCGATAGTGGTTGGATACGCAGCACAATCTAATGCACAAAAAATTCCATTCAGTTCAAAGGGACGTACTACAAACGGCATTAGTGCAGATGATACAACAATTTATTGGCAAGGCGAACCATATATGGATCGTGCCAACATTGCCCTACCTGGTAAGCATAATTTAGAAAACATCTTAGCAGCCGTAGCAGCTTGTATTTTATTTGGCTGTGACAAAGAGAAGATGGAAGAGGTTTTAGCGACATTTGGTGGAGTGAGACACCGTACACAATTTGTACGTGAGTGGGATGGTCGAAAGATTTACAATGACTCCAAGGCAACCAATTGTTTAGCAACAAAGAGTGCTTTAGATGCTTTCCAAGCACCTGTCATTTTACTCGCAGGTGGCTTAGATCGTGGACATTCTTTTGAAGAACTTCGCCCTTGTATGAATCATGTAAAGGGTGTTGTTGCATTTGGAGAAACTGGCTTACGCTTTGTCGAATTTGCAAAATCGTGTGGTGTCCAACAAACCGTCATTGCACAAAATGTAGAAGACGCTGTTCACTATGCAGCACCGATGTCTGCAGAAGGAGATGTTATTTTACTATCTCCAGCATGCGCAAGCTGGGACCAATATGACAGCTTTGAAATACGTGGAGATGTTTTTATTGATGCTGTAATGAAGCTGTAATGAGCCTGTAACTATTTTAGAATATACTTGACTTGGAAGGATGGCATTACTGAGAGGTAAAGAAAGCTACTTATTGCTCGTCACAACTTTGATGCTATCAATAATCGGCATTATTTTCGTCTATTCTGCAGGTACCTATTGGAGTGCCGTTCATTATAGTGGAAAAATGCCGTTTTATATGAAGCAAAGCATATACTTTGTTGTAGCCATTGGCGTATTTTTAATCACGATTCGATTAAATATTTTGAGAGAGCAGTCCTTTTGGAAAATGGCCTATATATTTTCGTTAATTTTACTCGTTCTTGTACTGATTCCTGGTATAGGACTCGTGCGAAATGGTTCCCAAAGCTGGATTGGTGTAGGTCCATTAACAATTCAGCCAGCAGAACTAACGAAAATTACCGTCATTGTGTACTTGAGCCACATATTAGCACAACATAAGACAGGCAAGCCAGTTGTTAACTGGCGACATGGGTTCATCCTGTTATTACCTGTAGTTCTCATCATGTTGCAGCCGGATTTTGGCTCAGTATTTATTCTTGTTGTATCTGTGTTTTTATTATTTTTTGTCGCTGGTTATCCTCTAAAACTATACGCCATGATTATGCTAGCAGGGGTTGCTGGGTTGGTAGGTCTCATTGCGACAGCACCATATCGTCTAAAGCGTATAGAAGCATTTCTTGATCCATGGGCTGATCCCTTGGTTAGTGGGTTCCAAGCGGTGCAATCTTTAATGGCAATCGGTCCAGCAGGGATTTTTGGACATGGCTTTGGACAAAGCCGACAAAAGTTTTTGTATTTACCAGAGCCTCAAAATGATTTTATTTACGCCATTATTTTAGAAGAAGTCGGATTGATTGGTGGCCTCTTTATTTTAGCGCTTTTTGTACTAACGATCTATGCAGGCTATAGATTTGCTGTACAGGCTAAAAACCGAACGTCCTATTATGCGATTATCGGGCTTGTCACAATGCTCATGGTGCAAGCTTTTCTAAATATAGCCGTAGTAATAGGTTTAGTGCCAGTAACGGGTGTCACATTACCATTTATTAGCTACGGTGGAACATCTTTAGTAACAATGTGGTTAATAATAGGTATTATTTATCAATTAGCGAAATAAATATAAAGGAGGAGTACTTTTTTGGAGAAAGTAATTGATATAGAAGATCGTATACCTACGCTAAAAAAGCGACGAAAAAAGCGTACAAACCGGAAATTTATAGTGCTAATATTACTTTTCTTTATTGTGTTAGCAGTACTCCTTTATTTCCAATCTCCATACAGTAACATCAATAAGATCACAGTCAATGGCGCAAAGCTAGCGAATGACCAGTATTATGTGGAGGCAAGTACTCTTGCACCAGGTAAATCAATGTGGAGTTTCAAAGTGGAAGATATTGAGCGGATTTTATTAAAGGATAAATGGGTTAAAGAAGCACATGTTAAACGTAACTGGTTACAAGGCGTAACGATTGATGTTAAAGAATGGAAAAAAGTTGCGTACTTAGCTGGGGACGGCACTTATTATCCTTTGCTAGAAAACGGCAAGCGCTTTGAACAAACAGGAAATGATACGCCCATTGATGCACCTGTTTTTATCGGGATAACTGGTGAAAAGACCATTAATAAGCTTGTTGAACAGCTAGCACAACTAAAGCCAGAAGTATTAGCTTTAATTTCCCAGGTTAACACGAATAGTAATGAGGCGAATCCCAATGCAGTCAAGCTTTATATGAATGATGGCTATGAAGTTCGTGCTGTTATTCAGACTCTAGCGCAAAAGTTAAATTACTACCCCTCTATTGTCGCTCAAATTGCCAACTTAGAAAAAGGTGTGATTGATTTAGAGGTCGGTTCATACTATCGTCCTTTTAACGAGGAATACAACAAGATGAGTATTGACATGGAAGCGAATGCAGATGGGGAATTGGTTAACCAGGAAGTGACGGACGATGAACAACAAGAAGAAGAATAGCAAAGGGAGTTTTTTTACTAGAAAACAATTTGAATTACTAATTGTTTGTGTAACAACAGGATTTATCATCGGCTATTCATACAACCAGGCGAAAGACAATCGAGAAGCAGGTACTATTGATTCTGAGCTTTTTGAGCAAGAAGATTCTTATCGTGAGGAGCTAATCACACAACAAGAGCGCAATAAAGAACTCACAGAAGAACTAAATAATTTACAAGAACAGATTCGAAAGTATGAAAAATCCTTTGCTTCAAACGAGAAAGACTATAAGCAGCTTGTTGAGCAAGCAGAAGATTTACGGCTATTGCTTGGTGAACTAAAGAGTGAGGGGAAAGGGATACGCATCACCCTCCAGGATGGGGACTATGATCCAAAATCCTTGAATCCAAATGACTATATTGTCCATGAAAGTCATGTTTTTAAATTGTTAAATGAACTGAAAATTTCAGGTGCACAAGCTATCGCCATTAATGGACAACGTGTGATGGCTAGTTCTTATATCCGCTGTAATGGACCTGTGATAACCATTGATGGCACACAACATCCAGCTCCGTTTGTGATAGAAGCAGTTGGTGATTCAGAAACATTAATGGCTTCTTTAAATTTAAACGGAGGTGTAGTGGATCAGTTATTAAATGACAATATTGTGGTGTCATTAGAAGAAAATCAAAAGCTTTCAATGCCAAAAGTAAAAGTAGAAAGTTAAGGACAAGCTCTATAATTCAAGTTTAAAGTCTAATTTAGCCTCCAGTTACATAGTCGATTGTAGATATATATTACAATTTAAAATCGTATTCTGAGGGGCATACGATACGTCTAGGAGGGGCTATTTTGAAAAGAAATATGTACACCCGAATAACGATCGTGCTATTTATTATCGGTTTGATGATAGCGGTACAATACAATACCATACAAAAACCAGCTGAGCGAGATACACGAGATATTTGGGCAATAAGAGAGGAATTAGCACAAGAAAAGCAAAGACATTCCGCATTACTGGCAGAAATTCGCTCACTTCATGAAGTAGTGGATCGCTATGAGCAATCTGAAAAAGTAAATCAGCAAGCAGCCTTAAATGAAACATTAAATCGTTTAAAGTTGCAAGCAGGATTAACAGAAGTTATTGGACCAGGTGTCGTACTTCGTGTTGAACCTGCACCTGAACTGATTGAAATGGGCTATGAAATTAAAGAAATTTCACCCGATTTGTTAACTCAATTATTAAATACCCTTTTTAAGAACGATGCTACTAGTGTCGCAATCGATGGTAATCGCGTAGTACAAACGACTGCCATACGGGATATAAATGGTAAGACAACAGTAAACAGTATACCACTGTCTTCACCTTCTTTTGAGCTATTTGTTGGGACAAGCAATTATAAAGCAGCACAAAAAATGTATAATTCATTGCAGGCCTCAACATTTATAGACTCATTTTATTTAGACAATTTTAATTTAGTAATTGAAGAACCAAATGAACAGTTACTAATTCCAGCATTTGATCAGCCGTTGACAAATGATTATTTAGCAGAGGTAAAAAAAGGAGATTAATATATGTGGCTACCATTTTTAGGTTTGATATTTGGACTTGCCCTTGGCTTGTTAACAAATATACAAATCCCCTCTATGTATGAAAATTATCTGTCAATAGCTGTTTTAGCAGCTTTAGATACATTATTTGGAGGTATTCGTGCTCAATTACAGCAAGTTTACGATGATAAAGTTTTTGTATCAGGATTCTTTTTTAATATAGTTCTAGCAGCAGGATTAGCTTTTATAGGAGTGAATTTGGGGATAGATTTGTATTTAGCAGCCATTTTCGCTTTTGGAGTACGTTTATTCCAAAATATAGCAATAATTAGGCGGATATTACTAACTCGGTTAGATGAGAAACGTCACAAGCGAAAAAAAACTTCCATAGAATGAGAGAAAAATTGACCAAAATACTCGATTTGCTTAGACATTATGCCAAATTTACAATAGAATGAAAACAAGAGCATTTTTCAAGGAGGTGCAGCGAATTGAATCATCAAGATTTATACATTTCCCTTGATATTGGGTCCTCCTCTGTCAAGGTATTAATAGGTGAAATGAGTGACGGGCAATTACATGTAATTGGCGTCGGAAATGTAAAGTCGAATGGAGTTCGAAAAGGTGCAATTGTTGATATTGATGCAACAGTACAATCTATTCGAAAAGCAATAGAACAGGCTGAACGTATGACAGGTTATCAAATCCATGAAGTCGTTTTAGGCGTTCCAGCTAACCAGACGATGTTACAGCTAGTTAAAGGTGTTGTCGCTGTAAATAGTGAAAATAGAGAAATTACAGATGATGATTTAGACAGAGTGGTAGAATCTGCACAAGTCATGTCAATACCTCCTGAACGTGAATTAGTTAACATCATTCCAAGACAGTTTATTGTAGACAACCTTGATGAAATAAAAGATCCTCGTGGTATGATTGGCATCCGTCTAGAAATGGATGCAACAATGATAACAACATCCAAAACGCTTTTACACAATGTTCTTCGCTGTGTCGAGCGAGCGGGTTTAAGTATACGAGAAATATATTTGCAACCATTAGCATCAGGCTACTTTGCATTAACAGAAGATGAAAAAAACCAAGGAACTGCCTTTATTGACTTAGGTGGCGGATCTACAACAATCACAGTATTTGAAGAGGGATTATTAACGCATACGGGTGTCATACCAGTTGGTGGTGATCATATAACGAAAGATATTTCAATCGTTTTAAAAACACCAACAGAACAAGCAGAACAAATTAAACACCAGTTTGGACATGCCTTCTATGATGACGCTTCTGATGACGAGCTCTTTGAAGTGCCTGTCGTAGGTACAGATTCTACTGATCAGTACAGCCAACGCTATATATCGGAGATTATCGGTGCTAGATTAGAAGAATTACTAGAGTTAGTTATTGATGAATTAGCACGTTTAGGTGTTAGAGATTTACCAGGTGGAGTTGTTTTAACTGGTGGTGTTGCAAAGCTTGAGGGGATTGCCCAATTAGCACGTCAAATTCTACAAACGCGTGTTAGAATCTATACACCCGATTATATCGGTGTTAGAGAGCCTTCATTTGCGACGGCAGTTGGACTTATTCGTTACGCCTATTTAGAAGATGATTTTTACGGTAAAAGTACGAATACGCAGCCTGTTGAATATGCAGTTGTAGGGGCTCAACCAGCTATAAGCAAAAAGCAAGAGTATTCTGCACCTTCAGAACCAAAAGAAAGCGTAATTGGGAGAGCAAAAAAATTATTTGATAAGTTTTTTGATTAACTAGAATGCGTAATGAATGATACAGAGTCGAGTTACCGTGGGAGGAAAAAGATATGTTAGAATTTGATACAAGTGTTGATGAACTTGCAGTAATAAAGGTCATAGGTGTTGGTGGCGGCGGTAACAACGCTGTCAATCGAATGATAGAACATGGTGTACAAGGTGTTGACTTTATCGCGGTTAACACGGATGCACAGGCATTAAATTTATCCAAAGCGGAAGTGAGGCTACAAATTGGGGCTAAATTAACGCGTGGATTAGGTGCAGGTGCAAATCCTGAAGTAGGAAAAAAAGCTGCAGAAGAGAGCAGAGAACAGCTAGAAGAGGTTTTACGAGGTGCAGATATGGTATTCGTGACTGCTGGTATGGGCGGTGGAACGGGTACTGGTGCAGCACCAGTGATTGCACAAATTGCACGTGAATTGGGAGCTCTTACCGTAGGTGTTGTAACACGTCCATTCACTTTTGAAGGTCGTAAGCGTCAAACACAAGCAATCGGTGGAATTGGCGGTATGAAAGAATCTGTGGACACACTGATTGTGATACCAAACGACAAGCTATTACAAATAGTTGATAAATCAACGCCAATGTTAGAAGCCTTTAGAGAAGCCGATAATGTTTTACGTCAAGGTGTACAAGGTATTTCAGATTTAATTGCTACACCTGGTCTTATTAACTTAGACTTTGCAGACGTGAAAACGATTATGTCTAACAAAGGTTCAGCCTTAATGGGAATTGGTATCGCAACAGGCGAAAACCGAGCTTCTGAAGCGGCGAAGAAAGCTATCTCAAGTCCATTGCTTGAATCATCCATTGATGGCGCTAAAGGTGTTCTTATGAACATCACAGGTGGTTCGAATCTTAGCTTATTTGAAGTACAAGAAGCGGCAGATATCGTAGCTTCAGCGTCAGATGAAGAGGTAAATATGATTTTCGGTTCTGTCATTAATGAAAATCTTAAAGATGAAATCATTGTTACGGTCATTGCGACAGGCTTCACAGAGGAAGCTTTACAGCAACAACGCCCTACAGCAAAACCGACACTTAACATGAACAGACAATCTGCTCCACAGCAACAAGCACCAATTCGTGAACAACGACAAGAAATGCATGTTCAACATGAGCAGCCACGTCAAAATCAGCAAAATTATGCACAGGATGACATGCTTGAGGTTCCTGCATTTTTACGTAACCGCAAAAATCGTGGTTAACTAACTTCTAAAAAGCTCGTATTTTACATATGTAAAATACGAGCTTTTTATATTGGCTGTCATGATGTTCAAATGTGTAAGGAAACCATGTTTTTTGTCAAAACATTTTTAGGAAATGATGCGATTGTTTGACAATATTTGTGGGAGTAACGTGCTAACTTTGTAAGTAGGAGGCGGCTGTTATGTATGGAGAATGGCTGGTGCTCATTAATACGCTTTTTAATCTAGCGATACTCACGTTTACGGCAAGAGTAACAGGAGTCCTTGTAAAAAATTCAAGATTATTAATGAGTTCTATTTGTAGTAGTTTTGTAGCTGTCATTGGCGGTCAAATGCTGTGGACGACAATTCTTAGTTTTATATTGTTAATTGGTATAGCGTTTCACTTCAAGATTCGAAGCTTTCAGAAGCAAGGACCGATTGTATTAACAGCAACGATCGTTATTGGCGGATTGTTAACAGCTCTACAACCTTTTTTAAAAAATCTTTCTGCCACCCATTTCATTATGATTTGCTTTTTGCTTGCCGTTTTAAATCTTGTTGCATTTTATAAGCAATGGGGTTTTGTAAAGTTAGAACGCTTAAGTGGTCAATTTGTATTTGATACAACTTTAACAATCTTTGGGGCAAAGATACCACTTTCTGCCTTTGTAGACACAGGAAATCAAGCCATTGAGCCATTATCAGGAAAACCGGTTCATTTTGTTTCCTATACTGCTTTGAGGCCACATTTACCTTCAGCGTTCCGGGAATCATTAATGGAATGGCAAGAAACAGATCCGTACAATGTATCTATGTTTTCAGAAGATTATCAGCGTTATATACGATTTATTCATGTCAATACAGTACAACAGCAAACCGTTGTCCTTGGTTTTCGCTTTGATGAGTGGCATATAAAGGGGGAGCCATCGCAAGTGAAAATGAATGAATATATCGTTTTAACCAAAAAAGCTAAAAATTTTCCACACAGCACAGCAGCAATTTTACATTTTTCAGCGCTTTCAAATAACTCATAGAGGGGGAGAACTATTGCTTCTTAGGCTACTTGCTAGCTTGAAAAAATTATGGAGTAAGTTTCGGAGTCGTGAAACGTACTATATAGGGGGAAATGATTCATTGCCAGTGCCATTAAGTCGAGAAGAAGAAGTTACAGTCATTGCATCCTTTATGAACGGTGATTTACGAGCTAGAGACACACTAATTGAACGTAATTTACGTCTTGTTGTTTATATTGCTAGACGTTTTGATAATACGGGAACGCCAATTGAAGATTTAATTAGCATTGGCTCCATTGGCTTAATAAAGGCGATTGAGACGTTCAATACGGATAAAAATATTAAGCTAGCAACATACGCATCACGCTGCATTGAAAATGAAATTTTAATGCATTTACGAAAAACAAGTCGTATGAAGGGTGAAGTTTCCTTAGATGAGCCACTAAACTCTGATGCAGATGGAAATGAATTATTACTGTCAGATATTTTAGGAACAGAAGAGCATATTATTCTAGACAATGTGGAGAAGAAAATTGAACGTCAGCACATGTTCCATGCTATTAATTTACTAGGTGCGCGTGAACGATATATTATGGAATGTCGCTTTGGTCTCAATGGAAAAGTTGAAATGACACAAAAAGAAGTGGCAGATCATTTAGGCATATCGCAATCATATATTTCCCGTTTAGAAAAGAAAATTATTCAAGATTTACGTGAAAATTTAAATCAGCCAATTTCGTAGAAAGGGAAATTTAACCTACCTAAAATTGGTCGCAGCTTTTTTGCATATTCTTGTTTCTCTCGGACAAACTGATGTCACGGTTTAGTCAGAGAATAACATCCGGAGGAATCGAATATGCGAACAAAAGTAGATCTTTGCGGCTTAGATACATCGACTTTGCCAATTCTAAAGCACGAGGAAATGAAGGAACTCTTCATCCGGTTACAAGCTGGAGAAACTGAGATTAGAGAAGAGCTTGTCATGTGCAATTTAAGGTTAGTGCTTAGTATTGTTGGTAGATTTGCCTATAGAGGTGAACAGGCAGATGATTTATTTCAAGTGGGCTGTATTGGCCTCATGAAAGCCATTGATCATTTTGATTTAAAGCATAATGTACGATTTTCGACATATGCTGTACCAATGATTATTGGTGAAATTCGTCGCCATCTGCGTGATCATCATGCATTGCGTGTATCTCGCTCTCTAAGAGATATAGCTTATAAGGCAATGCAGGCAAAAGAGCAATGGATAACCGATAATTTGCGTGAACCAACGATTGAAGAAATTGCTGAGATGATTGACATGAAAAAGGAAGATGTTTTATTTGCTTTAGATGCCATTCAAGATCCAGTTTCATTACAAGAGCCCATTTATTCAGATGGCGGAGATGCTGTTTATATGATGGACCAATTACGAGATGATGATGTATCTGAGGATCAATGGGTTGCCTATGTGTCGGTAAAGGAAAGCTTGCAAAAGCTAGATGAACGTCAGCAAATGATCGTTGCCAAACGATTTTATTATGGAGAGACCCAAACTGAAATTGCCAAAGAACTTGGGATTTCTCAAGCACAAATTTCACGTCTTGAAAAAAATGCAATTGAAACAATGCAAAAAGATTACAAATAAAAAAATGCGCATCGTATTATTCGGTGCGCATTTTATCTTCATTCAATCAACAAGTGATACATAAATATAAAGTAACAGCAAAGTTTGATGGTAGAAATGAATGTACGAAAGTAAACAATAGAGGAGGTATGTCATTGCGTTTTTCGATGTTACAACAAAAAGAAGTCATTGAAGCAGGAAATGGACGATTTATAGGCTTTGTGATAGATGCCGAAGTATCAAAAGAAACGGGCTATGTGACAGCATTTTTGATTGCAGAGCCTCGCAAATATCTTGGTTTTTTTAAAGGCGAAGAGTCTGTGAGAAAAGTCTATATGAAGGATGTGCTTGTCGTTGGCAAGGATGTCATTTTAGTCAAAGCACTTTCCTAAAACATATGGTCAATAAAATTGTGAGGATTGTATGCTGACATAGGTCAGGCTATTCATTGATAAATCAAGCATTGCTTGTTACAATAAAAGAAACTATTGTTGTAAAGTTGGGAAAAACAGTGACAAAAATCTTAACAAATTTAAACAAACTAAATGATTTAATAACAGCAGCAGAAAAAAAAGGGAATCGTGAGGGCGATAAAGTCCAAATAATTGCGGTGACGAAGGAAGTTTCTGTTGAAAGAACGCAAGAAGCAATTGAAGCAGGACTCACTCATTTAGGTGAAAATAGACCAGAAGGTTTACATCGTAAAATTACTGAGATTCATGCTGATGTACACTGGCATTATATTGGGTCGCTTCAAACACGTAAAGTAAAACAAGTGATTAACAGCATTGATTATCTACACTCCTTAGATCGTTTGAGTTTGGCAGAAGAAATTGAAAAAAGAGCAGATCAACCTGTTAAATGTTTTGTACAAGTAAATGTTTCTGGCGAAGATTCAAAACATGGTTTAACTATCGAAGAAGTTTTGCCTTTTGTAGAAGCCTTAAAAGGTTTTACAAAGATTCATGTTGTAGGTTTAATGACAATGGCACCAAACACCGAAAACGAAGCAATCATTCGCTCTGTTTTCAAGCAATTAAAACAATGTCAACAGCAAATAGCCGAGCAAGGATTCGCACACGCACCTTGTACCGAGTTATCAATGGGCATGTCTAATGACTTTGAAATTGCGGTAGAGGAAGGGGCTACTTTTGTTCGAGTCGGAACGGCTCTTGTTGGAAATGAAAGAGGGGAACAGGATGAGCATGAAAAATAAGATTAAAAACTTCTTTTACCTTGAAGAAGAATTAGAAGAAGAAATCACGCAAGCTCCTATTCAGCAACAACAACCCATACAACAACAGCAACCGATTCATTCAGTAAAGCCTAAAAAAATGATGAAAGAACGTAAAGCACCTATTCATGAAATTGTGCCACAAAGTTCAGCAACTCCTAATAACATTGTCAGTTTGCAGGCAGCTATGAGTTCTAAGGGAGCAAAAGTTGTTTTAATAGAACCCAGAGTTTATGCAGAAGCACAGGATATCGCAGAGCATTTAAAAAATAAGCGTGCAACAATCGTTAATTTACAACGTATTGAACGAGAGCAAGGTAAACGCATTATTGATTTTTTAAGTGGCACAGTCTATGCTCTTGCTGGGGATATTCAACGTATCGGTAAGGATATTTTCCTGTGTACGCCAGATAATGTAGAAGTGACTGGTGAAATTACAAACTTTATTTTAGACGATAATTAATAGCGAGGATTGTAGTTTATATGACTTTTCTTTTAATACTTAGTTATGTATCATTAGCATTTAAGATTTATTCATTTATGCTAATTGCATATATCTTAATGTCTTGGGTGCCTGCCGCTCAAAATTCAGCCATTGGTCGAATGCTTGAAAAAGTATGTGAGCCATATTTAGGGATTTTCAGGAAGTTTATTCCGCCGCTTGGTATGATTGATATTTCTCCAATTGTGGCCATCTTTATGCTGAATTTTATAGAAAGAGGGCTTTATATAGTCATTCAGAAAATATATTTTATGTTCGCTTAGAAGTAAATCCTCACGTTTTAGTGGGGATTTTTTATTTATTTTGATGCAGCATGAAGCATCAAGTAAAAAAGAATTACTCCGCTACTAAAGCGACTAATAAAAAATTTTTAAAACAATGATGTCCAAACGTCATTAATTGGGAATACTAAGTTTCCAACTAACAAAGCAAAACGGAACTAGTGAAAGAGGAGACAACAAGATGGAACACTTAATCCAGCATTTTCGAAAAGAAGAACAACCCTTTATTGAACAGGTAATAAGTTGGCAGCGTGAGGTGGAAGATCGTTATGCGCCTAAACTGACAGATTTTCTTGATCCAAGACAACGTTTTATTGTGACATCTATTATCGGGCAGGATGATACGCTGAAAACGGCATGCACAGGTTTATTTGATGGAGCAGAAAGGCAGCGTATGCTCATTTTTCCTACTTACTACGAAGCGACAGAAGAAGACTTTCAGTTGGTGGCATTTACGATTCAATATCCTGTGAAATTTGTTCAATTACGACATCCTGATGTTTTAGGTGCATTGCTATCATTAGGTTTAAACCGTGGTAAATTTGGTGATATTCGAGTTAATGATTATCAGGTGCAATTCATTGTAGCTCAGGAGGTAGCAGAATATGTTCGTTTACATTTAACGGGTATTGGTAAAGTAAAGGTGCATATTGAGTCTTTAAAAGAAGCGGATTCCCTTATTGTAAATGAGGAAGAATGGTTGGAGGAATCTCATACGGTATCTTCGATGCGTTTAGATGTAATTATTGCGACTGTCTTAAATGTATCACGCCAAAAAGCTCAAGCTTTCATTACTGGGAAAAAAGTACGTGTTAATTGGACAGAACGAGACACAGTTGCTTTTGAATTACAAGAGGGAGATATTTTATCGATACGAGGAAGTGGTCGTGTGAAAATTATTATGACTGAAGGCCGAACAAAAAAAGATAAAATCCGTCTACAAGTCGGTCGATTGGCCCAAAAAAGCTGAAAGTGAAGTAAATTTCATTAATTTTTACTGCTAAGTTGTCGGAACAATTGTATAATAGGAATTACGAATGTACATGTAAAGGAGAGAAGGATTGTATGCCATTATCACCTATTGATATACATAATAAGGAGTTTACAAAAGCCTTCAGAGGCTATGCTGAAGATGAAGTAAATGAATTTTTAGATCAGATTATTAAAGACTATGAAATTCTGCTTCGTGAAAAAAAAGAAGTTGATAAACAATTAGAGATGGCCTTAGAACAAGCGAGACATTTTAACTCCTTAGAAGAAACTTTGCAGAAGTCTATTGTCGTTGCACAAGAAGCGGCTGATGAAGTGCGAAGAAACTCTCAAAAAGAGGCGAAGCTCATTGTAAAAGAAGCTGAAAAAAATGCTGATCGAATTGTCAATGAAGCTTTGACGAAGGCTCGTAAGGTGACGATTGAAATTGATGAGCTTAAAAAGCAATCTAAGGTATTCCGTAATCGTTTCAAGATGCTTGTAGAAGCACAGCTTGATTTACTTAATGCAGATGACTGGGATCATTTGCTACAATATGATATTGATTTAACAGAAATTCAAGCATCTGTTGAGGAAGCACAGGATTCTGAAGATATTTAACTTTTCTTTTTAATTGTTGCAATTGACAAATGAAACTTGACGCGATTGTTTGAATTTCATATACTTTGTAATAGTAATTATTTTGAACAGATATGCATAAAAGCAGAGACGAAGACAGTATTTGTTAGGCGTTGTTAAGCGATTTGGGGACAGTGAGAGCCCAAACATACAACTAGCATTGAACATCACTTCTGAGCTAAATAACTGAAAAAAGTAGGTTATTTCGTGATGCACGACGTTAAACGTGCTTTTAAGAGGTAGTGCAATTTTTTTGTGCTACAAGTAGGGTGGTACCGCGAGTAGAAGCTTCTCGTCCCTTAGTGGGATTGAGGGCTTTTTTTGTTTGTTCCCGAATCGTTTTAGATAAGTTTGCCAATAACTGTCGTATGAGAAAAATGTCTACCTGTTTATGTAAAATAAAGGAGGAATTTTAATGGTTGAATACAAAGATACTTTATTAATGCCAAAAACAGATTTCCCAATGCGTGGAAACTTACCGGCAAATGAGCCAAAAATGCAAGAAAAATGGAATGCTATGGATATTAACAAATTACAAATGGAGCGTACGGAAGATCGCCCAGAATTTGTTCTACATGATGGCCCTCCATATGCCAATGGTGATATCCACATCGGCCATGCTTTAAATAAAGTATTGAAGGATATGATTACACGTCATCGTTCCATGACTGGCTACCATGTGAATTATATTCCAGGTTGGGATACACATGGTTTACCAATTGAGCAAGCATTGACGAACAAAGGTGTAAAGCGTAAAGAAATGTCAGTAGCAGCATTCCGCCAACTTTGTGAAGAGTATGCGTATGAGCAAATTGACAATCAACGTACACAATTCCGTCGATTAGGCATTCGTGGGGATTGGGAAAATCCTTATATTACGTTGAAGCCTGAGTTTGAAGCACGTCAAATTGAAGTATTTGGTAAAATGGCCGAAAAAGGTTATATCTATAAAGGATTAAAACCAGTTTATTGGTCACCATCTTCTGAATCTGCTCTAGCGGAAGCTGAAATTGAATATAAGGACATCAAATCACCGTCCATTTATGTAAGCTTTGCTATTAAGGATGCAAAAGGTGTTGTACCAGCAGACGCAAAATTTATTATTTGGACAACAACACCTTGGACATTACCAGCAAACTTAGGGATTTCTTTGAATCCTGATTTTGTCTATGTCGTAGTTGCGGTGGCTAATAAAAAATTCATCATCGCCAAAGAATTATTAGAGTCAGTGGCAAATACGCTTGGATGGGAAGACTATGAGGTTGTACAGGAAGTAAAAGGTGAGGCACTAGATCGTATTGTAGCACAGCATCCATTCTATGATCGTGAATCTCTTATTATGGTAGGCGAACACGTAACAGCTGAAGCGGGTACTGGTTGTGTTCATACAGCACCAGGACACGGGGAAGACGATTATCATATTGGTAAACAGTATGGTTTAGGTATTCTTAGCCCTCTTGATAATAGTGGCTGTTATTCAGATGAAGCACCAGGCTTTGAAGGCGTGTTTTATAATGATGCGAACAAACTAGTAACAGAAAAACTAAAAGAAGTAGAAGCGTTAGAAAAGCTTGATTTCTTTACGCACTCATACCCACATGACTGGCGTACGAAAAAGCCTGTTATTTATCGTGCAACACCTCAATGGTTTGCATCCGTTGAAGCATTCCGTGGAGAGTTATTAGAGGCTGTAAAAGCAACAGCATTTACACCAGCTTGGGGAGAAACGCGTCTTTATAATATGATTCGTGATCGTGGAGACTGGGTAATTTCACGTCAACGTGCTTGGGGTGTGCCGATTCCGATTTTCTATGCTGAAAATGGTGAACCAATTATTACACCTGAAACAATTAGTCATGTCTCAGCATTATTCCGTGAGCATGGATCAAATATTTGGTTCCAAAAAACAGCAAACGAATTATTGCCAGAAGGCTTTACACATCCAGGAAGCCCGAACGGCGAATTCACAAAAGAAAATGATATTATGGACGTATGGTTCGATTCAGGTTCATCACACCAAGGTGTACTCGTAGAACGTGGCATGAAATATCCAGCTGATCTCTATTTAGAGGGCTCTGACCAACACCGTGGTTGGTTTAATTCATCTCTTATTACATCTGTAGCGATTAACGGCTATGCACCATATAAAGGACTTTTAACACATGGTTTCGTTCTTGATGGTGAAGGACGTAAAATGAGTAAATCTTTAGGGAATGTAATTATCCCACAAAAAGTAATGGATCAGTATGGCGCAGACATTCTTCGTTTATGGGTTGCCTCTGTTGACTATACAGCAGATGTGCGCATTTCTATGGATATGTTAAAGCAAGTATCTGAAGTGTATCGTAAAATTCGTAATACATTCCGTTTCTTACATGGTAATATTGCTGATTTCGATCCTAAGAAAGATCGTGTAGCTTATACAGAGCTTCGTGAAATGGATCAATATGTGTATATGCGCTTACAAGATGTCTTAAAAACTGTACGTGCTGCATATGATCGCTATGATTTTGCTGCTGTCTATCATGTAGTCAATAATTTTGTTGCTGTAGAGTTATCTTCATTCTATTTGGATATTGCAAAAGACGTTGTCTATATTGAGGGTCATGACAATAAAGATCGTCGTGCGATGCAAACAGTTATTTATGATACATTAATGACATTGGTTAAAATCATGACACCAATTATCCCACATACAACAGATGAAATGTGGTCTTACCTAAATGCTCAAGGTATTGTAGAAGAGGCTTCTGTTCAATTAACGGACTTCCCAGAGGTAGATGTTCAAGCGAATTTTGACAGCCTACGTACAAAATGGGAAAAAATCATTGATGTACGCGATGATATTTTAAAAGCATTAGAGGAAGCACGTAATGCGAAAACAATTGGTAAATCACTTGAAGCAAAAGTGACTGTCTATGCAAAAGAGGACATTGTCGCATTATTGAACGATGCCAACATTGACTTTGCACAACTTTCCATCGTTTCAGCTTTCGAGGTAGCTGCCATTGAAGAGGCGCCTGCTGAAGCTTTAGCACTTGAGCATGTTTCCATTGCTGTTGAGAAGGCGACAGGTGAGAAATGTGAGCGTTGCTGGTCAATTTCTGAAACAGTTGGTGCAAATGAGGCACAACCTACAGTATGCGCTCGCTGTGCAGAAGTTGTAGAAAAATATTACGTGTAATGCTATGAAAAATAAGAATCTGCATTCTCATGTAGATGATAAGCAAGTCTCCTTGATGGGGGCTTGCTTTTTTTCATGAGGTTTTTGCAGATTCTTTCTAGATTATTTAAATAAAATTTCTGTCGTATTGCGGTAGTCTGTTGGAGAGATTCCTACATATTTTTTAAAGGTTAAACTATAGTAATTTGGTGTATTAAAGCCACAGGTGGAGGAGATTTTTTCTACGGTGTAGTCGTACTTGCGTAAAAAAGGTAAGGTTTTGATAATGCGCGTATAAGCAACATAGTCAACGAAATTGCGACCCGTTTCTTTTTTAAATAGTCTACTAAAATGAGTTGGGCTAAAGCTAATATATTTTGCAACATCACGTATGGTCAGCTGTTCGTCATAATGTTCTTCAATATACTGAATAGCTTTTTGAAGCTGCTCATGCTTTGTTAAATCTTCGTAATACCTGATGTGAATGTTATGGATAGGTGGTTTTCTACGTGCTTTTCTAGCCTGACTATAGGATTCCTTCACATGCATAGCATCCTGAAATACACCACCAATCCCCATAAATAGATGAATAGAGTGGTCCTTTTTTAGTGTCTCGATCACCTCTAATAGACAGGCTTCACCCTCTGCCCAATGTTTAAAAGAGTTGTACTCAGACGGAATTCGCATAAGAAGTAGTAAATAGCGTTCAAAATGTAAAAAGGATAATGGGGCCTTGTCAGCAAAGTATTGGCGAAAAACGGTTGTAATACTACTACTCGCATCATGTGGGATAGCCCTCTTATCATCTCCATCAATATAGCCCTGAATTAAAAATACAATATTAGGAATACAGCTTGTCGATAAAAATGATGCGGATTGTATAATTTCTTGTTCATCGTCAATTTCTCCACGGATCAGACGTTTTAAAAATGCTTCCCTGAACGGAGAGGTATGTTGTTGGGATACTTGTTGTGATAGCTCAAGCATTGTGAGTGTACTTGCTTTTTTTTCCTGATAGGATGTGTACAGTTTTTTTACGATTCGTAAAAATTTTGATTTTTGTAATGGTTTTATGAGAAGTGCAGGTAAAACTAATTCAATTGCTATACCAGTCGAGTAGGTGAGGTGTTCTGTAACAAACGGGACAATTATACTATTAGGATAGTTTCTTTTTAAGCGATTAATTTTTACCCAATCAAATAACCGGTTTACTTCATAGACAATAATGACCTCATCTTCTGGCTTAGGCATTTTACATTCCTCTAAAGCGTTTGGTAAAACCTCTTTTAACCATTCACTCATTTGCTGCTTGTCAAATGAGCTTTCCATATACCATACCACCTTTAAAATGCTACCAGCCTCCTACGAATAAAAAGATAAAAATATTTTAACTTAAAATAGCAATTTTTTGTACTAATACAGCAAAATTTTATATCTATATTGAAGTTGAAATAGAATAGAATAATTGTAGTGAATAATAATTTGAAATTTCAGACAATTATTTACTGATACGAAAAGGGGGAGTTGGCTTATGGCGGAAGTAGGCAGTCATGATTATGACTATGTAGAAGCAGGAACAGTTGATGTGAAAGATCTACCACCTTTAGATGCAACAACAAACAAAATTATGAAAGATGAATTTAAAACAGGTTTAGGTTTATCGATATTTTACTTTATTGTGATTTTTAGTATCCCTATTATGAATTGGTTTGCGCCAGCATTTGCATTCAAGAGGATCTGGGGTGGTATGACAGTCACATGGTTTGTGACAACAATTGTGATGATGGCTATGGCATTTATTATTGCATATGTTCACACTGCTATGTACGAGAAACGACTAAAAAAATACGATATAGCAAATAAGTAGTTGGAATAAAGGGGGAAATGTTGAATGATGGAAGCTCTATTAGAACCAAAGATGTTAATGACCATTGCTTTGATGGGAACGATTGTATACATTACGTATTTAACAAAAAGAAATGCAACCGCATCGGATTTCTTTGTAGGTGGCAGAAGCTTCGGATGGTTTACAAATGGTTCTGCCATTGGTGGGGATTACTTAAGTGCAGCAACATTCCTGGGCATCGCAGGTTTAACATTTCAACTTGGATATGATGGTGCTTATTATGCTTTTTGCTTCTCCATTGGGTTAACATTATTAGCGATTTTTGTGGCGGGTCCTTTAAGACGTTTTGGTGCATTTACCGTTGCAGATTTTTTAGGCTATCGTTTTCACAGTAAACGAGCACGGCTTGTAGCGGTGGCGGTGGTTTTAGCTATTTCCGGCTTTTATGCAGCTCCCCAATTATTAGGTGCTGCACAAATTTTAAGTATGTTTTTTGGTACTTCTTATGAATTTGGCATTATTTTTACTTGTGTTGTTATGATTTTTTATGTAGGAATTGGTGGTATGAAAGGGACAACCATCAACCAAGCATTAGAGTTATGGATTCGTCTTGGTGCGTTTATCGTGATGTTAATTGCAGCGGTTTATGGTGGTTTACATTACGATAAAATTTTAGCAGCCATCCATTCATTTAGTGGTCCAATCACAGGCACTTCACCGTATGCCTTAGATGGCAATGATATAAACTTTGATGGTGCTGCTTGGACAGGCACAGGCTTCTATTTCCCAACATTCTGGCAAACAATTAGTATGACAATTGGGTTAGCGCTAGGAACAATTGGACTTCCTCATATCTTATTACGATTTTATACAAATCCGAGTGCTAAAGCAGCCCGTAAATCTGCACTCATGGCCATTGGGATTGCAAGTGCGTTCTTCCTATTAGCTGTTTATTTAGGTGTTGTAGGTCGATCTATTTTCATTTCTGGAACAGCTAGTGAGGAAGTTATGCGCGATTTAGTGCTAGGTGGAAATAATATGGTGATTCCTACTACAGCCCTTGCACTAGGTGGCAAATGGCTACTTGGATTAGTCATAGCAGGAGCATTTGCAGCTATTTTCTCCAATCTTTCAGGACTGTTTATTACAAGCTCAGGCGCACTAGCTCATGATTTATATGCCAACATCATGAAAAAGGATATTACACAAAAACAACGTGTTATTGCAGGGAAAGTGGCCATTGTATTATTAGGTATTTTATATGGGGCATTGGGATTACTTGTAAAGGATGCATCCATTGGTCATTTAGTGGCGCTCGCCTTTACTGTGGCAGCAAGTACATTCACGCCAATATTTATATTAGGTATTTGGTGGAGAGGCATGACAGAAAAGGGGGCTATTGCAGGATTACTAATTGGACTTGGCGTATCTATGTGGATGATCTTTTTACCAGGAACGTTACCAAGCTTCTTACAGTTTAAAATTCCAGGTATTGTGACGGTGCCTGTTGGCTTCTTATCTGTTATTATCGTGTCATTACTAGATCGTAAAGTTCCTGCTGATGTCAATGACTTCATGAAGCGAGTGCATTCAAAGGAATCTGAAACCGTATAACCCAATAACTTATAGCTATTTCTATTGCTTAAACGTAATAGGAATAGCTTTTTTATATTCCCGCAAAGAGATTGGATATCCGCCATATTTTGATATGATATTAGTTATTGTGAATGGTGCTGTTATGGTAGAATAGGTAAGATGTTGAGTGAACGGAGGAATGTCTGTGTATAAATATTATGGATTAGCTGCTTTTGTCGTTTTATTGGACCAATGGACAAAATGGCTAATTGTGAAAAATATGGAATATGCTGAACGCATTGCTGTATGGGACCCATGGTTTGGTATCTTGTCTCATCGAAATAGAGGGGCAGCATGGGGAATGCTAGAGGGGCAAATGTGGTTGTTTAGTATTGTGACAGTTGCTGTTATCTGTGCGATTGTCTATTTCTATCATAAAGAAGCAAAAGGAAAGCCTGTTTTTCAAGTGGGCTTAATGCTCTTGCTTGGTGGTGCAGTAGGAAACTTTATTGACCGTCTATTTAGAGGAGAAGTGGTCGATTTTGTAGATGTTTTAATTCCAATTATTAATTATGATTTCCCTATTTTTAATGTCGCAGATGCTGCATTAACAATAGCAGTTGTCGTGCTGATGATTGGCTTAATTATGGAAGATAAAAAAGAGAAGAAACAGGTGAAACAATGACGCAAGTAACATATACAATCGAAGAACAGCAGCAAGGAGAGCGTATTGATAAGGCACTTTCAAGCTTACAATCAGAGTGGTCCCGCACGCAAGTTGGGAACTGGATTAGTGAGGGAGTCATCAAAGTAAATGGTGATGCTGTGAAAGCGAAATATAAGGTTAAAGCTGGTGACGTCATTGCTATCGATGTACCAGAAGTTGAAGAATTGGATGTAGTCGCAGAAAACCTAGATTTAGATATCGTGTATGAGGATGCTGATGTCCTTGTTGTGAACAAACCTAAGGGTATGGTGGTACATCCAGCACCGGGCCATATGGGAGGTACACTGGTAAATGGATTAATGTATCATTGTCAAGATTTATCAGGGATTAATGGTGTGCTACGACCTGGTATCGTTCATCGTATCGATAAAGATACATCAGGCTTATTAATGGTTGCTAAAAACGATACGGCCCATGAATCATTAGTCAATCAGTTAGTTAATAAAACGGTTACTCGTAAATATATTGCCCTTGTCCACGGGCATATTGCACATGATAAGGGAACAATTGATGCGCCAATTGGACGTGATCAAAAAGATCGACAAAAACAGGCAGTCGTTGATAAGGGTAAACATGCTGTTACACACTTCCAAGTAATTGAACGTTTTGGTGACTACACACTTGTGGAATGTCGTTTAGAAACAGGACGTACACACCAAATTCGTGTGCATATGAATTATATTGGTTTCCCACTTGTTGGAGATCCAAAATATGGTCCGAAAAAGACAATCGACTTTGGTGGACAAGTTTTACATGCAGCGACTTTAGGATTCGATCATCCTTCATCTGGAGAATATTTGGAGTTTGAAACACCACTTCCTGCTGATTATGAACAGTTATTAAATGATTTACGAAATAGGCATTGACGTATACGAAAAGAAAGTCTATACTAACGACAGTGAATGAACAACATAACTAAATATTCACCTTTAATAGCAGTCCAGAGAGGCTGAGAAGGGACATGTGATAGTGTTGTGAAAATTTGTGCTGCAAATTTTTCCAACATGCTTTTTCGACACGTATACAACCCTCTCAGGCTATTCGCCTCGAGAGGTTTTTTTATGGACACATGGCCGACAATAGATTGAAGAGAGGAGGATACGAATATGGCACAAAATGAATTATTAGATGGCCCATCAATGACACGAGCATTAACACGTATTGCCCATGAAATTATAGAACGTAATAAAGGAATCGATGAATGTATTTTAGTTGGCATTAAAACACGAGGTGCCTTTCTAGCCAGACGTTTGGCACAGCGAATTGAAAAAATTGAAGGTAAACCGATTCGTACAGGGGAACTTGATATTACACTTTACCGAGATGATTTAACAACAAAACATGAAAATGAACAAGCACATGTAGAACAAGTTGATATCGAGTATCAAGTGAAAAATCAAAAGATCATCTTAGTGGATGATGTACTTTATACAGGACGAACAGTACGTGCAGCTCTAGATGCAGTGATGGATCTAGGAAGACCAGGACAAATTCAACTAGCCGTTCTAGTGGATAGAGGACATCGAGAGTTACCAATTAGAGCAGACTATGTAGGGAAAAACGTTCCAACTTCTGGATCTGAGCGCATCGTAGTTAATTTACAAGAAGTAGACGGAGAAGATTGCGTCATTATTTACAAAGAAGACGAACAATAAAGTGAGGAAACAGTATGTCAAATGCAGTTTTAGATATTAAGGATAAACCGACCCCGCTTCAGCTAGTGACATTAAGTTTCCAGCATATGTTTGCGATGTTTGGATCAACGATTTTAGTGCCGCAGTTAGTAGGCCTTAGCCCAGCGATTGCCCTTTTAACGAGCGGAATTGCTACATTATTCTTCCTACTAATTACGAAATTTCAGGTACCAGCTTATTTAGGATCCTCCTTTGCCTTTATTGCACCAATCTTACTTGCTGCTGGTGGACTAAATGAAAACGGCTCAAGTGTAAACCCAGGCAATGCCATGATTGGTGCAATGGCAGTCGGCATTACGTACGGAATTGTATCCTTAATCATTTGGAAAAGTGGTTATAAGTGGATTATGAAAATTTTGCCGCCAATCGTGGTAGGACCAGTAATCATGGTTATTGGACTTGGACTATCTGGTACGGCTGTGAATATGGCGATGAACGTCAATGGGGAGTATAGCTTTTTACACTTCTCAGCAGCTTTAGTTACAGTCTTTACAGCTATCATCTTTACGATTTTCTTTAAAGGAATTTTAAGTACTATGCCAATTTTGATTGGCTTAATTGTAGGGTATATTTACTCCATGATGATCGACATAGTAGACTATACACCAATTGCCAAAGCAAAATTCTTCGCCATGCCTGATTTCTTAATACCAGGTGTGCATTATGAATTTGAAATAACAACAAAAATCCTTCTTATCATGGTACCAATCGTGATCGTAACAATTTCTGAACATATTGGTCATCAACTGGTATTAGGAAAAGTAGTAAATCGAGATTATATTAAAGAACCGGGTTTACACCGTTCCCTACTAGGTGACGGGCTCGGAACATTTGTCAGTGCTTTAATCGGCGGTCCTCCGAAAACAACGTACGGTGAAAATATTGGTGTACTAGCCATTACTCGAGTATACAGTATCTACGTTATTGCAGGTGCAGCAGTGGTTGCCATCTTACTATCATTCTTCGGGAAAGCAATGGCAGTAATCGCAACGATTCCAACCGCAGTACTAGGTGGCGTTTCCATCCTACTCTTCGGAATTATCGCAGCAAGTGGCTTACGTATGCTAGTAGATAATCATATTGATTTTGGTAACAGTCGTAACCTAGTGATTGCTTCAGTGATTTTAGTCATTGGCATTGGCGGTGCCAAGTTTGTTATCTCAGAATCATTGAGTGTTGAAGGAATGGCATTAGCAGCGATTATCGGTGTGCTATTAAATGCGATTCTGCCAGGTAAAAAAGAAGCTGATGTACCCGTACCATACAATCAAAATAAAGATTCATAGAAGTACCTTTTAATGAATTGTCCAGAGAGGCAAAAAAAGGGAAGTTGTGGACAGGCTGAAGTAGGATGTATGTCTTGCTGTAGTTTGTCACGCCTCCTCATGCCTCGTTGATGACATCAACGGGGCCTTTTTTATCTTCAATCATCACCTTAAGAAAGAGGATGATTGAAGATAAAGCCTCTGGCGGTTGTCACGGATTTTGAATTGTGCAAGCCCAATTCAAAATCCGTACGCAATTACGCCAAGGCGAAATTGACTTAAAGAACGTCATACATAAGACGTTCACGACTCACAACCTAATGGAGGTCACATGATGAAGAACTTATTATCGATGGAACATTTAACAACAGAAGAGATTAACCAAATCCTAGATCTTGCGCAAGCATTTGAAAATGGTGAAACATCATCGTTATCTCGCACACACAAAGTGGCCAATTTATTCTTTGAACCAAGTACTCGTACAAAAACAAGCTTTGAAATGGCAGAATACAAAATTGGCTGTCATGTTATCCCTTTCGATGCAGGGTTTTCGAGTGTTACGAAAGGGGAAACGATGTACGATACTGTCAAAACGTTAGAAATGATTGGTTTAGATGCCGTCATCATTCGAGCGTCAGAAGATGAGTATTACAATGAGCTACTGGACGGTATTAATGTAGCAGTTATTAATGCAGGGGACGGTGCTGGGCAACACCCTTCACAATCCTTATTGGATCTTTATACCATCAAAAAAGAGTTTGGCTATTTTGAAGGGTTAAATGTCACAATTGCTGGAGATATTTCTCATAGTCGAGTAGCGAAATCAAATGCAACAGCATTACAAAATTTAGGGGCAAATGTTCATTTCCTTTGTCCAGAAGAATGGTCTGGCGGTTTTGAAGCGCATCATTCATGGGAAAATTTAATCGAAATAAGTGATGTCATTATGTTACTTCGTGTGCAACATGAACGTCATAAAGTGAATAAAAGCTTCTCGAAAGAGGGTTACCATCAGGAGTTTGGTTTAACGATTGAACGAGAAAAGCAAATGAAAGAATCAGCCATTATCATGCATCCAGCACCCGTAAATCGTGATGTCGAGATTGCTTCTGAGTTAGTAGAGTGTGATCGCTCTCGAATTTTTGAACAGGTGCGGAATGGTGTTTACACACGGATGGCTATTATGGAAACCATTTTAAAGGGGAGAGAATAACATGACAAAGGTACTTCAAAATGTACAAATGCTAAATGAACAAGGTGAACTGGAGACAGTCAATATTGCAATGGCAGACGGAAAGATTACGGCAATTGGTCAAGATGTGACTGTAGCAGGTGCAGAGCTGATTGAAGGAACTGGTTTGATTGTGGCACCAGGCTTTATCGATGTTCATACACATTTACGAGAGCCAGGATTTGAGCATAAGGAAACCATTGCAACAGGTTCGGCATCAGCAGCAAAAGGTGGCTTTACAACAATTTGTGCAATGCCTAATACAAAGCCAGTACCTGATTCGGTTGAAAACATGCAGCTCATTAATGGGCTCATTGAGGACAGCTCTGTTATTCGAGTACTCCCATATGGTTCCCTAACAAAGGATATATCGGGTGAGGTTCGAACAAATATCGAAGAATTAAAAGCACATGGAGCAGTAGCATTTTCAGATGATGGTGTTGGCATTCAGCTGGCCTCTACGATGTATGAGCAAATGAAAGATGCTGCCAAGCACGATATGGTCGTTGTGGCACATTGTGAGGACAACTCTTTAATCTATGATGGCGTGATGCATGAAGGAAAGCGTAATAAAGAGCTTGGCCTTCCAGGAATACCTTCCATTTGTGAATCCGTACAAATTGCACGGGATGTACTACTTGCAGAAGCAGCTGGCGCTCGTTACCATGTTTGTCACGTATCGACGAAGGAATCTGTGCGTGCGGTAAGGGATGCAAAGGCAGCAGGAATTCGTGTCACAGCAGAGGTTTGTCCACATCACTTATTACTAGAAGAAATGGATATTCCATCTGATGATGCTAATTGGAAAATGAATCCACCATTACGTGGAGCTGATGATAAAGATTCTCTACATGCAGCACTACTTGATGGCACAATCGACTGCATCGCAACAGATCATGCGCCACATACTGTAGAAGAAAAATGCTGCGGAATGGTTGGCGCACCATTTGGAATTGTAGGTTTCGAAACAGCTTTCCCACTACTTTATACACAATTTGTAGAAACAGGAAAGTGGACGTTAAAACAATTAATTGATTGGATGACAGTGAGAGCAGCTGAGATTTTTGATCTGCCATATGGCACATTAGAAGTAGGCGCTTCAGCTGATATGATTTTAATTGATATTCAAAAAGAACAAACGATTGATGCAGAAGGCTTTGTATCAAAAGGTCGTAATACACCATTCAACGGCTGGGTGGCAAAGGGTTGGCCAGTACTAACGATTTTTGAAGGCAATATCGTATATCAGGAGGCAGAGTAATGAAAAAACGTTTACTAGTTTTAGAAGATGGCACAGTATTTACAGGTACAGCATTTGGTAGCGAGCGCGCTTCACAAGGTGAGGTTGTATTCACAACAGGGATGACAGGTTATCAGGAAACGATTTCAGATCCTTCATTCTATGGACAAATTGTCACATTAACTTATCCTTTAGTTGGTAATTACGGAATTAACCGTGATGACTTTGAATCGATTACACCAGCCATTCGTGGATTCGTTGTACGTGAACTGGCTAAAAACCCTTCAAATTTCCGCTGTGATTTAACATTAGCTGACTATTTGACATCAAAGGATATCCCAGGAATTGAGGGGATTGATACACGAAAATTAACACGTATTATTCGCAGTAAAGGATCAGTAAAAGCGATATTGACAGCTGCTGATGAAGAAGTAAATGTGGATGAAATTGTGGCACAATTACAAGCGACGCCAGCCATTACGCACCATGTTCGTGAAGTATCACCAAAAGCTGCCTATCCATCTCCAGGGCGTGGTAAACGAGTAGTCTTGATTGATTATGGAATGAAGCATGGTATTCTACGTGAATTAAACAAACGTGATTGTGATGTGCTAGTAGTTCCTTACAATACGCCAGCTGAGGAAATTTTAGCTTGGCATCCAGATGGCATCATGCTATCGAATGGACCAGGAAATCCTGAAGATGTTCAAGAAGGCATTGAAACGGTACGTAACTTAATTGGAAAAGTGCCAATGTTCGGTATCTGTTTAGGTCACCAAATCTTTTCTTTAGCGAGTGGAGCGAAAGCCTTTAAATTACCATTTGGACACCGTGGTGGTAACCATCCAGTAAAAGATTTACGCACAGGTCGTACAGATTTAACATCACAAAACCATGGCTATGCCATCGACATCGAATCCTTAAAAGATACTGATTTAGAATTAACACATATCGCGTTAAATGACGGAACATGTGAAGGTGTGCGTCATAAGAAATATCCAATTTTCACAGTGCAATATCATCCAGAAGCATCACCAGGACCAGAAGATTCAAACCACTTATTTGATGAATTCATCGAAATGATGGAAGTAGAAGCAGGGAAGGGGAAACAACATGCCTAAACGTACAGATATTGAAACTATTTTAGTAATCGGCTCAGGCCCAATTGTTATCGGACAAGCAGCAGAATTTGACTATGCAGGAACACAAGCTTGTCTTTCATTAAAAGAAGAGGGCTACCGCGTTATTTTAATCAACTCAAACCCTGCTACAATCATGACGGATACAGAAATTGCTGACAAAGTCTATATTGAGCCAATTACTCTTAATTTTGTATCTCGTATATTACGTAAAGAACGCCCAGACGCGATCTTACCAACACTTGGTGGTCAAACGGGTCTAAATATGGCAATCGAATTAGACAAATCAGGTATTCTAGATGAGCTTGGGATTGAAATTCTTGGTACAAAATTAGATGCAATCCATAAAGCTGAGGACCGTGATTTATTCCGTAATTTAATGTATGAGCTAGGAGCTCCAGTTCCTGAGTCTGATATTATTCATAACTTAGATGAAGCGAAAAGATTTGTGGCGAAAATTGGATACCCTGTCATTGTTCGACCTGCCTTTACACTTGGCGGTACAGGGGGCGGTATTTGCTACAACGATCAAGACTTAGAAGAGATTGTGACATCTGGTTTAAAATATTCACCTGTGACGCAATGTCTATTAGAAAAATCGATCGCTGGCTATAAAGAGATTGAATACGAAGTAATGCGTGATGCGGTTGACAATGCGATTGTCGTATGTAACATGGAAAACGTTGACCCAGTAGGGATTCATACTGGTGACTCAATCGTTGTAGCACCAACGCAAACACTGTCGGATCGAGAAAACCAAATGCTACGTAATATATCATTAGATATTATTCGTGCACTTAAAATTGAAGGTGGCTGTAACGTACAGCTAGCACTTGATCCATATAGCTTTAATTACTATGTGATCGAAGTAAATCCACGTGTCTCTCGTTCATCTGCATTAGCATCAAAAGCAACAGGCTATCCAATTGCTAAGCTAGCAGCTAAAATTGCAGTAGGCTTAACGTTAGATGAAATTAAAAACCCTGTAACAGGATCAACATATGCTTGCTTTGAGCCTGCACTGGACTATATCGTAGCTAAAATTCCTCGCTGGCCATTCGATAAATTCGAATCTGCTAAACGTAATCTTGGTACGCAAATGAAAGCTACTGGTGAGGTAATGGCGTTAGGTCGTACTTTTGAGGAAGCTATGCTAAAAGCAGTTCGTTCTCTTGAGACAGGTCAAGTACACTTAGAGTTAAAACATGCTGAGGAAAACTCAGATTCTTGGATTGAAAAACGTATCCGCAAAGCTGGGGATGAGCGTCTATTCTTCATCGGTGAAGCTTTACGTCGAGGTGTAACAATTGAGCAAATTCATGAATGGTCAGCAATCGATCTATTCTTCTTAAATAAATTTAAAAATATCGTGGATATGGAACAAACGCTTGCTGATAATAAGAATGACAAAGAAGTACTACGAACAGCTAAACGTTTAGGCTTTGCAGATAAGAAAATTGCTGAGCTTTGGGAAACTACAGCAGAAGATCTTTACGCTTATCGTAAAGAGCATGGCATTATTCCAGTCTATAAAATGGTCGATACATGTGCAGCAGAATTTGAATCAGAAACACCATATTTCTATGGGACATATGAAGATGAAAATGAATCGATTAAGTCAGAAAAACCTTCTGTTGTGGTACTTGGTTCAGGTCCAATCCGCATCGGCCAAGGGGTAGAATTCGACTATGCCACTGTACACTCAGTATGGGCGATTCAAGAAGCAGGCTATGAAGCCATCATTATCAACTCAAATCCAGAAACAGTGTCAACAGACTTCTCGATTTCTGATAAATTATACTTCGAGCCATTAACAATTGAGGATGTAATGCATATTATCGACTTAGAACAACCAATTGGAGTTGTTGTTCAATTTGGTGGTCAAACGGCTATCAACCTTGCTGATAAATTAGCTGCAAATGGCGTAAAAATCCTAGGCACATCTTTAGAGGATATTGACCGTGCAGAAAATCGAGATAAATTTGAGCAGGCTCTACGTGAATTAGATATTCCACAACCTCAGGGAGAAACAGCAGTTTCTACAGAGGAAGCTCTTGTCATTGGTGAGCGCCTAGGCTTCCCAGTACTTGTTCGCCCTTCTTATGTACTTGGTGGACGTGCAATGGAAATTGTTTATAACCAAGAAGAATTACAGCACTATATGGAAAACGCGGTAGAGGCATCTCCAGATCATCCAGTATTAGTAGACCGTTACTTAACAGGACAGGAAATTGAAGTAGATGCTATCTGTGACGGTGAAAATGTGTTAATTCCAGGAATTATGGAGCATATCGAGCGTGCAGGAGTTCACTCTGGTGACTCGATCTCTGTTTACCCACCGCAAAAATTAACACAAGTACAAAAAGATACATTAGTTGACTATACAACTCGTCTTGCGAAGGGGCTAGGCATCATCGGCTTAATGAATATCCAATATGTGATTTCACAAAACGAAGTATTTGTCATCGAGGTGAATCCACGTTCATCACGTACAGTACCGTTCCTAAGTAAAATTACAAATATCCCAATGGCTAATATTGCAACAAAAGCAATCCTAGGCAAATCCATTGTAGAGCAAGGCTATCCAACAGGCTTAGCAGCTGAGCAAAAAGGCGTATTTGTTAAAGTACCAGTGTTCTCATTCGCTAAATTACGTCGTGTAGACATTACATTAGGACCTGAAATGAAATCTACTGGTGAGGTAATGGGGAAAGATGCAACATTAGAAAAAGCTCTTTATAAAGGCTTAGTTGCAGCAGGTATGGAAATTCGAACTGAAGGTACAGTATTATTCACTGTATCTGATAAAGATAAAGAAGAAGCAATCGCATTAGCAAAACGTTTCTCAACAGTAGGGTATCGCATTGTAGCTACTGAAGGTACAGCAAAAGCATTTGAAGCAGCAGGCGTACGCACAGATGTTGTCGGCAAGATTGGCGCGAAAGGACAAACATTGATTGACCTTATCCAAAATGGGGAAGCTCAGCTTGTTGTCAACACTTTAACAAAAGGGAAGCAACCAGCTCGTGACGGCTTCCGAATTCGTCGTGAATCTGTAGAAAACGGCGTACCTTGTCTAACATCTTTAGATACGGCAGAAGCAATGGTACGTGTCATCGAATCCATGACATTTACAGCAGAAGAAATGCCAAAAGCGGAGGTAGTACACTAATATGATACGTCAAGAGAAAATGACGGTCGTCTCTCAAAAGCAAATTGCGACAAACATTTTCGAACTGACACTTCATGGTGAACTGGTTCAGGAGATGACTCCTGGCCAGTTTGTCCATGTAAAGGTGTCAGATTCACTGGAGCCGCTTTTACGTCGACCAATTAGTATTGCAAATATTGATAAAGACAACAACGAATTCACAATGATCTATCGTGCTGAGGGGCGTGGTACGAAAGTGCTGGCGACGAATCGAGAAGGTCAGCAGGTCAACGTGCTTGGACCAATTGGGAATGGTTTCCCAGTAGATGCGGTACAAGAAGGAGGTACAGCACTACTAGTTGGTGGTGGCATTGGTGTACCACCATTACATGAGCTAGCCAAACAATTGAATGCTCGTGGTGTGAAAACAATCCATGTTTTAGGCTTCCAAACAGAGGATGTCTGCTTTTATGAGGATGAATTTAGTGCACTTGGTGAAACGCATTATGTGACGGTGGACGGCTCGAAAGGTACAAAAGGCTTTGTGACAACTGTCTTAGAGTCGCATGCACCAGCGTTTGATGTTTTTTATTCCTGTGGTCCATTACCAATGTTAAGAGCATTAGAAGGCTTTTATCCTGAAAAAGAAGGCTATTTATCATTTGAAGAGCGTATGGGCTGTGGTATTGGAGCTTGCTTTGCATGCGTATGTAAAACAACTGATCAAGTTGAAAAAGACTATGTTAAAGTATGTTCTGATGGTCCAGTTTTCCCGAAAGGAACGGTGGCACTATGAGTCGTTTAACAATTCAAATACCAGGCTTAGATTTAAAAAACCCGATTATGCCAGCTTCAGGTTGCTTTGGCTTTGGTCGTGAATATGCACAGCTTTATGATTTGTCAAAACTAGGTGCTATCATGATTAAGGCAACAACGGTCGAAACTCGTGCAGGTAACCCAACGCCACGTGTTGCCGAAACAGCGGCGGGGATGTTAAATGCCATTGGTCTACAAAATCCAGGCATTGAAAAAGTGATGAATGAGGAATTAAAATTTTTAGAGGATTATGATGTACCTATCATCGCGAATGTCGCTGGAACAGAGACGGCAGACTATGTGGAAGTAGCACGCCGTATTTCAGCAGCACCGAATGTCAAAGCATTGGAGCTAAATATTTCTTGTCCAAACGTGAAATGTGGTGGTATTCAATTTGGAACAGATCCTGCTACAGCACGCGAGCTTGTCAAGGCTGTCAAGGCTGTGTCAGAAGTGCCAGTCTATGTGAAGCTATCACCAAACGTTACGAACATCGTTGATATTGCCTTAGCTGTTGAAGCAGGTGGAGCAGATGGGATTACGATGATTAATACATTGGTTGGTATGCGTTTAGATGAGCGTACAGGCAAGCCAGTCATTGCTAATGGCACAGGTGGACTATCTGGGCCAGCTGTAAAACCTGTAGCAATACGAATGGTTTATGAGGTGTACAAGGCTGTCAATATTCCGATAATTGGTATGGGCGGTGTAACGGAAGCACAGGATGTCATTGATTTTATGTCCGCAGGTGCTTCAGCTGTAGCAGTAGGAACTGCTAACTTTGTTGACCATTTCGTTTGTCCAAACATCATTGAAGAGTTACCAGCAAAGCTGGATGCATTAGGTGTAGAAAATATAACAGAGATTATTGGAAGGAGCCATCGTTGATGAATACGAAACCTATACTAGCTCTAGATTTTCCAGGAGAAAAAGAAGTATTCGATTTTCTTAAAAAGTTCAATGAGCCTCTTTTCGTGAAAATTGGTATGGAATTATATATGCAAGAAGGACCTGATATCGTTCGTAAAGTAAAGGATTTAGGTCATGATATTTTCCTTGATTTAAAATTACATGATATCCCAAATACAGTAGGCTCTGCGATGAAGGGTCTAGCAAAATTGGGCGTAGATTTAGTCAATGTCCATGCTGCAGGCGGACGTCCTATGATGGAAGCCGCTCTAGAAGGACTTGAAGCGGGAACACCTGCAGGCAAAGAACGTCCTGCACTAATAGCTGTTACACAATTAACATCCACAACAGAAGAACAAATGCAAGCAGAGCAAAAAATTGCTCTTTCTTTGCAAGCGTCTGTTCTGCACTATGCAGGTCTGACAAAGCAAGCTGGCTTACAAGGTGTTGTTTGCTCTGTGCATGAGGCAAAGGCGATTGCAGAGGCGTGTGGAGATGAGTTTCTACGTGTAACACCTGGAATTCGACTAGCAGGTGGTGCTGCACACGATCAAAAACGTATTGCAACACCTGATGGGGCAAAACGTGATGGTTCATCACTCATCGTTGTGGGACGTGCTGTAACTGGTGCACAGGATCCAGTAGCAGCGTATAAAATCGTAAGTGAATTATGGGAGGCATAAATTATGACATTACAAAATGAAATTGCACACGCTATGTTAAAAGTAGGAGCTGTAGAATTAAATCCAACAGAGCTATTTACATGGGCATCTGGTATTAAATCACCTATATACTGTGACACACGTTTAACAATTTCCGATCCAGTTATTCGTAAACAATTAGCAAATGGTTTAGCTTCTGTCATCAAAGAGAACTTCGGTGCGACAGAAATTGTAGCAGGAACAGCTACAGCAGGTATTCCACATGCAGCATGGGTAAGTGATATTTTAGAATTACCAATGGTTTATGTACGCTCTAAAGCGAAGGAGCATGGCCGTGGCAATCAAATTGAAGGAAAATACGCAGCAGGACAAAAAGTAGTGGTTGTGGAGGATATCGTCTCTACAGGTGGATCTTCCATTACAGCAGTAGAAGCATTGCGTGCAGCTGGCTGTGAAGTATTAGGAGTAGTTTGTGTCTACACATATAATCTTCCACGCGCTGAGCAAGCGTTTGATGAGGCTGGCATTCAATACGTATCGTTAACAAATTTTGATTATCTAATTGAAGCAGCAAATGAATCAGGTGCTATCAAAGAAGAAGATATTCCATTCTTAAAAGAGTGGCATGGCAAGTTAAAAGCTGGAGAGCTATAATCAGTAATCTTGCAAAAGTAGTAGTAAAACATAGAGTTACTGGAATATAAAAGAGAGTAAATGCATAGAAACAACTATCGATATTTTTGTTGATAGTTGTTTTTTTGTGTTTATTCGACGTGATTAGAATGAAATTAACGATGTTAACTTTGAAGAGAAGTATGGCATATAGATTAAAGGAATTGTAAAAATAATTTGTTTTTTTAATGTAATATAATACACTTCATTCATTTAGTACTTTAGTAAATAAAATTATTCATTAATAATAATTCGGAAAATTTAGTATCATTCTATGAACTAGATAAACTATTAAAATCCTTTTATAATCATGTTTTCCAAATAAAAGTAAATTTCGGCGTAGAATGAGTGGATCAATTAAGTAGGTTATCGTTATTTTAATAAAATAAAAAAATGATACTTTAGGCAAATAAAGTTAAAAATGAACAAATATTCAGTGTGATGAATTTTAAAGTATCTAATTTGAAATGCCATAGTTGTATGGCTTGATTTATTTGGAATATTATAAGAATTGTAAAAATTCACTTGATTAAATGTATTATTTCCAGATAAAATAGCATTACGCCTAATTGTCAGAATATTATATACTGATCCAGTTACTTTTACATTTGGAAAAAAGGGTCAATTTTATGTGATGGAGACTTCTCTTTAAAATTTGATATTTTTTTTAGCTAATATAATTTTGAAATAAGTTTAACATCGTTTGATTTCATTTTTCGGAATATTGAATCTTACAAAGAAATCCAAAAGCTAATTTCTTTTTACATCTTTTACTTTAAGAATACATTTTAGACATATGTTTCTGTTGCTTACATAAAGGATGTAGTGATTTTTAGTAAAAAAATTAAAGGTGTGATATTAAATGAGCTTAATGTTAGAAGTGAAAAACCTTAAAACTGGTTTTGATATAGATGGGGAGATTTATCATGCTGTTGATGATGTTTCTTTTTCAGTCAAATCTGGTCAAATTATTGGGGTAGTCGGTGAATCTGGATGTGGAAAAAGTGTCATGTCACTTTCGGTTATGCAGCTTCTTCCAAAAGGGATTGGCAAAATTACAGGCGGAGAAATTAAGTTTGAAGGCAAAAACATAGAAAATTATTCTAGTGATGACATGAATAAGATTAGAGGAAAAGATATCAGTATGATTTTCCAAGAACCCATGACATCTTTAAATCCCGTTTTTACAATAGGTTCACAAATACAAGAGATTATCTTAAATCACTCTAAAATGTCAAAGGCAGAGGCTAAAAGTAAAGCAATTGACTTATTAAAACAAGTCGGTATACCGAGAGCTGATCAAATTGTAGATGAGTATCCACACCAATTATCTGGTGGTATGAGACAAAGGGTTATGATTGCCATTGCCATTGCTTGTCAACCTAAGCTATTAATTGCAGATGAGCCAACTACGGCACTTGATGTGACAGTACAAGCTCAAATCTTAGATTTATTAAAGACAATTCAAGCAAAGAATGATATGTCCATTGTGCTTATTACACATGATTTAGGTGTCGTAGCCGAAATGTGTGATGAAGTAATCATTATGTACGCAGGAAAAATTGTAGAACGAACAAATGTAGATAATTTGTTCCACAACCCTCAGCACCCTTATACAAAGCTATTAATGGCTTCTATACCAAGAATCGATGAAGAAGTTGAAAAATTAACGACCATTCAAGGGATTGTACCTTCGTTAAAAAATATGCCTCAAATAGGTTGCCGGTTTGTTGATAGATGTCCTTCAGCTATGCCTGATTGTAGAAATGTTACGCCGCAACTTTCCTTTATAGATCAGGGACATGAGGTATCGTGTTTACTTTATGAGAGTTGTGATACTAGAAAGGGTGTGAGCTGACAGCATGAATGAAACAATCGTAAAACAAGAAAAGGAAAACTTATTAGAAATTATAGATTTGAAGACATATTACCCAATTAAAGGTGGTTTTTTAAGGCATACTGTCGGTCATGTAAAAGCAGTGGATAACATTTCTTTTACCATTAAAAATGGAGAGACATTAGGGCTAGTGGGGGAATCCGGTTGTGGAAAATCTACAACTGGACGTACAATTTTAAGATTATTAGACTCAACGGATGGAAAAATTATCTTTGGCGGTAAAGATATTACAAACCTGAGAGGGAGATCTTTAAGGGATATACGAAAAGATATTCAAATGGTATTTCAGGATCCCTACGCCTCATTAAATCCGATGCAAATGGTTGGGAGTATTGTTGCAGAGCCCATTATGAATTTCAGCAACAAATCATTGAAATCATTAAAAGGCGAGGTAATGGAACTATTAAGAAAAGTAGGTTTACCTGAAGATGCCTATTATAAATATGCTCATGAGTTCTCAGGTGGTCAGCGTCAGCGTATTGGCATTGCTCGGGCACTTGCACTTAGACCAAAGCTCATTATAGCAGACGAGCCTGTTTCAGCCTTAGATGTATCTGTACAATCACAAGTTCTTAATCTATTAAAAGAACTTCAGGATGAGTTTGATTTAACATTCTTGTTTATCGCGCATGATTTAAGTGTGGTCAAGCATATGAGCGATCGAATCGGTGTGATGTATCTAGGAAATATTGTAGAGATAGCCGATAAGGAACATATTTATGATGAGCCGTTGCATCCTTATACACAAGCTTTAATCTCTGCAATACCAGTGCCAGATCCGAGAAAGAAAAATAGTCGTATTGTTTTAGAGGGAGATATACCAAGTCCTGCTAATCCACCAACAGGCTGTCCATTCCATCCAAGATGTCCAAAGGCAATGGCAGAATGTTCATTAACGAAGCCTGCTTTAAAGGAGGTGAAGTCAGGGCATAGTGTTGCTTGCCATTTATATTAAAAACTAAAAACGGAAAATAGTTAGTTATTGACAAAATAAAATTACGGGGGGAAAAAAATGAAAAAATCAGCATTATGGTCATTTATGCTCTTGCTAGTTATGGCATTATTTTTAGCCGCATGTAATACTGACTCGACAACAACAGAGAAGGAAAATGAAAAGGATACAAGCGGGGATACAACGACAACAACGGATGAACCTTCTACAGAGGGTGGCATCGTAACATTTGGTACAGATACGGCACCTGAGGGCGTATATGATCCAGCTTATTCAGGTAGTATTGTAGATAGCTATATTCAAAATTTCACAACAGATGGTGTTTATGATGTAAATGATAATTTAGAATATGTTCCTAACTTAGCTACATGGGAAATTAGTGAAGATAAATTAACGTATACATTTACATTCCAAAAAGGTGTAAAGTGGCATAATGGTGAGGAATTAACAGGTGATGACTGGGTATTTGCATTAGAGACTCTAGCAGATCCTGATTATGCTGGACCTCGTTTTAATTATGCAGAAGGAATTAAAGGAGCAAAAGCTAAAAAAGAAGGTAAAGCTGATAAAATTGAAGGTATTGAAGTTGTAGATCCATATACAGTAAAAATCACTTTTGAACAAGTGAAAATTAATAATTTAGAACAACTTTGGCAATATCCAATGCCGAAGAAGCACTATGAAGGTATTGCGGTAAAAGATTTAGAGGAATCTAAACAGGTTCGTGAAAATCCTGTAGGCTTAGGGCCATTTAAAGTGAAAAAAGTTGTAGATGGAGAGTATTCTGAATTAGAGCGTTTTGATGATTACTGGAAGGGCAAACCACAGCTTGATGGCGTTATTGTAAAAGTAATCGACCCATCATTAGCAACTGGTGCGTTCCAAAACGGAGAAATTGACATTATGGATATTAGACCACAATCCGTAAAAGAATTAGAAGCATTAGGCAATGTACGTATTGAAGAAACTAATGGTGTGGGATACTCATACATCGGACTTCGTTTTGGCCACCGTGATAAAGCGGCGTTAAAAAATGTGGCAGATTTTGATAAATTTAATGCAAAAGAATTACGTCAAGCATTATTATATGCAATTAACCGTCCAGCAATGATCGATGCTTTCTTAGAAGGAAAAGCAACAGTTGCCAATACTGTGATTCCAACTACTTTCTGGACTGCTGCGCCAGAGTCAGAATTAAATCAATATGAATTCAACCTAGAGAAAGCTAAAGAGCTATTAGCATCTGCTGGCTATGTAGATAAAGATGGCGATGGTTTCGTAGAAGATCCGAAAGGTCAGCCATTTAAAATTTCATTTGGTCACTATGCAGGTTCAGCAGCATTTGAAGGTCGTGCCCAAGCAATTGTTCAATCTTGGAATGATATTGGTGTAAAAACAGAATTAGCTACAGGTAGTTTAATTGAGTTTAACTTATATAATGATATGAAAGACAATGATGATGCAGCATTAGAAGCGTTCTTCGGTGCGTGGAGTATGGGTTCTGATCCAGATCCATCAGGATTATGGGGGAATAACGCAGAGTGGAACTATGGTCGTTGGGTAGATCCGAAAAACCAAGAATTATTAGATAAAGGCTTAAGTGAAGAAGCGTTTGACAAAGACAAACGTATGGCAACATATGTTGAATGGCAAAAATACTTCAACGAAGAATTACCTGCACTTCCTTTATGGGAAAACTTAGATTTATATGGTATTAATGACCGTTTACAAGGTGTTCATGTCAACGCTGTTGGCTTCCAAACGGATGTTTATAAATGGCATATTAAAGAATAAGCTATCGTGTAATTTAATTCTGCTAACTAAGTCCTTGTAAAGAGGGCTTAGTTAGTAAATTTATAGATAAGGAGATGTTACATGCTTCAATATACACTTCGACGACTACTTGGCATGATCCCATTGTTACTCCTTATTTCGTTAGTGGTATTCTTTTTAGCAAAAATGATGCCAGGAGATGCATTTGCGGGTGAAATTGATCCTTCTAATACGAATCCACAATACATCGAAGAAATGAGAGAAAAATTAGGCTATAACGATCCTATTATCCAGCAATATGGCAGATGGATTGTTAATTTTATACAAGGGGATTTTGGTAAATCAACTGTTTATAAAAAACCAGCGGTAGAGATTATTGCGCAACGCATACCTAATACCATATTTTTAGCGCTAACATCGTTAATTTTCACCTACATATTTGCATTTATTATGGGCATGTATGCTGGTAGAAAACCTTATACACTTGGGGACAATTTGATTGCAACTTACAATTACCTAGCTTTAGCCATTCCGTCATTTGTAGCGGGAATTGTAGCCATTTACTTTTTCTCGTTCAAGTTAGGTTGGTTCCCATTTAACGGTTCGGTGGGCGTGGGGTTAGAGCCAGGAAATTTTGAGTACTATCTAAGTAGATTCCACCATGTTTTACTACCTGCGCTTATATTAGGATTGATGGGAACAGCATCCTATACACAATTTTTGCGAAATGACATTATTGAAAATAGTAGAAAAGACTTTGTAAGAACTGCGAGAGCAAAGGGAACAAAAGAATCGAAAATTTACAACAAACATATTTTACGAAATTCTATTATTCCTCTTATTACGTTCCTTGGTTTTGATATCGCCACATTAATCAGTGGTGCGGTAATAACAGAAACAATCTTTACGTATCCTGGAATAGGTGCTCTCTTCCTAGAATCTGTGGGAAGAAGGGATTATGCAGTCATGATGTCGATCACAATGTTACTTTCGTTTTTAACACTTTTTGGGAATTTAGTAGCGGATTTATTATATGGTGTAGTAGATCCACGTATTAGATTGGATTAAGGAGGGGGAAATATGACATTGGTAACGGATCAAAAAGTATTAACGCCAAAATCGCCAAGGAAAAGCCCCTCGCCATGGGTAATTGCGAGACGAAAGTTCTTTAAAAATAAACTGGCCTTGATTAGTCTTGTATTTCTACTAACAGTTATTATCTTATCGTTTCTAGCTCCATATATCACAACCAAAGATATTGTCCGAGTTGATTTTATGCAAATAAGTAAACCACCATCTAGTGAAAATTGGCTAGGAACAGATACAAATGGACGAGATGTGTTTACAAGAATGCTTTATGCTGGTAGATCCTCCTTAACTGTAGGATTAAGCTGTATGTTCTTTATTGTTATAATTGGAACTGCAGTCGGTGCCATTTCGGGGTACTTTGGCGGAAAAGTAGATCAAATACTAATGAGATTTACAGATTTTATCTTAATGTTTCCGTTTATGATTTTTGTCATTGTTTTAAACCAAATTCTAATTGGAAAAGTATCTGGTCTATGGACTTTGATTTTTGTTATCTCACTGTTAATGTGGGGATCTGTTGCAAGGATTGTACGAAGTAGGGTGCTTGCTGAAAAGGAAAATGAGTATATATTAGCAGCTCAATCAATAGGCTGTAAATCCTCAAAGATTATTATCAAGCATTTACTACCTAATGTTGCTTCGACGATTATTGTACAAGCAACATTGCTGATGGCCGTAACAATCGTCGCTGAATCTGGTTTAAGCTTTTTAGGATTGGGTGTACCAGCAGATACGCCTAGTTGGGGGAATATGCTATCCGAAGCTAGAAACTCAGAGGTATTAAAGGAGAAGCTTTGGATGTGGGTACCTCCTGCGACAGCTATTACGCTAGTAATTTTGTCGATTAACTTTATTGGAGAAGGATTAAAAGATGCGTTAAATCCAAAATCAAGAAGGTAATCATAAATTGAATATTAAATAAGTGACAAGAAAATAGGGCACCTTTAAATGTAAAAATCATTGCATTTAAAGGTGCCGAATTTTATAAAGGATGATAGTTTAATGCATGGTAGTCCTTACAGACCCAGAAATATTGTTATTGAGAGCGAATAAACAGCATATAGCTTGTCTTTTATCAATTATGGTCTAATCACACAAGGCTTTGGACTATGACATGGACCTGGATAGGCAGATGCAGTGGTTGAACCAATACCGATTAGTAATATTGTAAAACAACACGTAGCAAGAAGAAGTTTCATACTTTTTTTCATTTGAATACACCCCTTTATTCATGTTAACTATATCTTAATATATTACCTGATTTTTTAAAATATAATTTACAAAAATGGTATTTATTAACTATTTATTTCATGCAAAATAAAGGAGAAGGGAATTATAGTTCATTGAAAGACAGTGAAATTATTTAGGTTTACACTAATGGGGATATGGGTAATAAAGAAATAAACTAAAAAAAACTCCCATCA
Organism: Lysinibacillus sp. PWR01; assembly: GCF_043359455.1. Taxonomy (NCBI): domain Bacteria; kingdom Bacillati; phylum Bacillota; class Bacilli; order Caryophanales; family Bacillaceae; genus Lysinibacillus; species Lysinibacillus sp. PWR01. Next base: position 62,798 of record NZ_JBHERJ010000047.1, read on the forward strand.
CAGTAGTTAAACTGTCGACAGGAGTTATAATTTTTATCGATTAGCAATCCAAGTTTTTACTAGATCAGCAGTACCGTAAACATAATGCTGATCACCTACTTCATGGTAAGATGCACTTTCGTCAACCTCTGTATGCTTGTACTGAATACGTTGACGGCGTTTCTCTGACATTGGATCAGGAAGTGGGATAGCTGATAGTAAAGATTTTGTATACGGATGAACAGGGTGATTGTAGATATCATCTGCTTTACCGATTTCCATGATTTTACCGCGGTACATTACAGCAATACGGTCACTGATGTATTTTACCATAGATAAGTCATGGGCAATGAAAAGATATGTTAAGCCACGTTCTTTTTGTAGTTGTTTTAGTAAGTTAACAACTTGTGCTTGGATGGATACGTCAAGTGCAGAGATTGGCTCATCGGCAATGATAAACTTAGGATCTAAGCTTAGTGCACGGGCAATTCCAATACGTTGACGTTGACCACCAGAGAATTCGTGTGCGTAACGATTCGCGTGCTCTTTGTTTAAACCAACAGCTTCAAGTAACTCTTGGATTTTCGCACGACGTTCTTTTTTATCCTTGTAAAGACCATGGATATCAAAGGCTTCGCCAATGATCTCGCCAGCTGTCATACGAGGGTTTAAAGAAGCGTAAGGATCTTGGAAAATCATTTGCATTTGACGGTTAAATTTCTTTAACTCATTTTTAGATTTTTTTCCATGGACATTTTCACCATCGAAAACAATCTCGCCACCTGTAATATCATATAATCGAATGATTGAACGACCAGTAGTTGACTTACCACAACCTGATTCACCCACAAGACCAAGTGTTTCACCTTCGTAAACATCGAAGCTGATACCATCTACAGCTTTGATAGGATTACTTGGCGAACCAAAATGCTGCTGTAAATTTTTGATTTCAAGAATTTTTTTCGCACCAGTTTTAGTCATTTTCTTGTGCCTCCTTTGCTAAATACCCTTCAATACGTTTAGCAACCGCATCTGGAAGAGGAATCTTTGGTGCATCAGGATGCAACAACCAAGTTTTTGCAAAATGTGTTTCACTTACTTGGAACATTGGTGGCTCTTGTTCATAATCAATCGCCATAGCATACTCGTTACGAGCTGCAAATGCATCACCTTTAGGTGGATTCGTAAGATCTGGTGGTGAGCCTGGAATCGTACGTAATAGCTCATCAGTATCATTATCTAAATCTGGCATTGAACCAAGTAGACCCCATGTGTAAGGATGCTTTGGATTATAGAAAATATCATTCACAGTACCATATTCTACGATTTGGCCAGCGTACATTACTGCTACACGGTCAGCGATATTCGCTACTACACCTAAATCGTGTGTAATGAAAATGATAGATGTTTTCGAGTTTTTCTGAATTTCTTTCATTAATTCTAAAATTTGCGCTTGAATTGTTACGTCTAGAGCTGTTGTCGGCTCATCGGCAATTAATAGCTTAGGATCAGCTGCAAGGGCAATGGCAATTACAACACGTTGACGCATACCACCTGAAAATTCATGTGGGTATTGGTTATAACGTTTCTCAGGGAAGGGAATACCTACCTGTGTTAAAAGCTCAATGGCACGTTTTTTTGCATCGTTTTTAGAAACCTTTTTGTGTTGCAAAATTACTTCAGTTATTTGACGTCCGACCTTCATTGTTGGATTCAAACTTGTCATTGGATCTTGGAAAATCATTGCAATTTCATTTCCGCGTACTTTAGACATTTCTTTATCAGTTAATGGAACTAAATCACGGCCATTGAATAAAATTTGTCCTGACTCATAAATACCAGGTGGCTGGGGAATTAGTTTCATTAACGCATTACTCGTAACACTTTTACCAGAACCAGATTCACCTACTATAGCGAGTGTTTCACCCTCCTTTAAATCAAAGTTAACACCACGTACAGCATGTACAAGTCCTGCATAAGTTTTAAAGTTAATTTTTAAATCTTTTACTTCTAGAATTGTTTTACTCATTTCGGCCACCTCCTTATTTACGTAGTTTTGGATCTAGAGCATCACGTAAGCCGTCACCAACTGCGTTAAACGCAAAGATTGTTAGTGAGATAAATACCGCAGGGAAAATCAAGCGCCATGGAGCATTGGCAATGGCTTTATTACCATCAGAGGCCATTGTACCCCAAGAAGCTGTTGGAGCAGGAACCCCAAGACCAAGGTAACTTAGGAATGATTCAGTGAAAATAGCAGATGGAATTGTTAAAGTCATCGTTACTAAGATTGCACCAAGAGCATTCGGAACTAAGTGTTTAATAATTAAATGACTTGTACTAGCACCTAATGTACGAGCAGCAAGAACATATTCTTGATTTTTGATAGATAATACTTCACCACGAACGATACGTGCCATGTTAATCCATCCAGTGATGGATAGGGCAACAATCATAGGAATTAAACCAGGTTGCATAACAACTAAAAGTACAATTACAACTAAAAGGTAAGGTACAGCTGTTAAAACGTCAGCAATACGCATCATGATGTTATCAACGCGACCGCCTGCTAAGCCTGAAATACTTCCCCAAATAACACCGATAATTAAGTCAATAATCGCTGCTGCAATTCCGATAAATAGGGAAATACGAGCTCCTTCCCATATACGAACGAAGATATCACGACCAAGGTCATCCGTCCCAAACCAAAATTGTGCAGATGGTGGTGAGTTGTAAACACCTAGCTGATCACTTGCTTTATATTGAGAAAACATTGGTACGAATGTAGCCATTAAAATAACAATGATTAAAATGATTACCCCAATGATGGCTAATTTGTTATGAGAGAAACGGAGAAATACTTCTTTCCAAAAGGAGACTGATTTGTCAGCTAATTTTTCCGTTGCTTCATGATTACCACCAACAATTTTAAACTTATCTTTTTCAATTTGTTGCTGTGTCATTATTTTTTCGCTCCTTTCAGTTTAATACGCGGATCAATCACACTATATAGAATATCAACGATTAATACCGCAAATAAAAGGATGATGGAAAAGAACACTGTCGTACCCATAATGACTGTATAGTCACGGTTTGTAATACTTTGGACGAAGTGTTTACCAAGTCCAGGAATAGCGAAAATTTGCTCAACAATGAAACTACCTGTTACAACACCAGCTGTTAATGGACCAAGATAAGTTACGACTGGTAGAAGGGCATTTCGTAATGTATGTCGGAATACAATTGTCCATCTTCCAATACCTTTAGCGCGAGCCATTTTAACATAATCACTATTGTTTTGCTCAAGCATACTTGAACGTGTTAATTTTGCGATAAAGCCCATATGAGTTAAAGCGATTGCAAGGGCAGGCAGTATGCTATACTGAAAGCCTTTCCATCCACTAATAGGGAACCAGCCTAGTTTAAAGGCTAAGAAATACTGCATTAAACCCGCTAAGATAAATGAAGGTACTGATATAAATAGCACCGCAAAGGACGTTGCCAAATAATCCGGGAACTTATTATGATATAGCGCGGAAACTACGCCAATTAAAATACCGAATCCAATTGCTAATAGCATAGCTTCAATCCCTAATGTTAAAGAAACAGGGAAACTTTCAGAAATCATATCATTTGTAGAACGCGCTTTATATTTCATTGACTCACCGAAATTGAAAGTGGCCGTATCGATTAAATAATCTTTATATTGAATATACCAAGGGTTATTTAATCCATACGTTTCGTTTAACTTCTCCTCAATTTGAGGTGGGAAATTACGTTCACTCGCGAAAGGACTACCAGGAGCGAGACGCATTAAGAAAAACGTAACCGTTACGATGACGAAAAGCGCGAGAAGTATATACATCAGCCTTTTCAAAATATATTTAATCACATAAAACTCCTCCTTCTATTTGTCAATTTTCAGACAAATATATGCCTTCGTATTTTAAAAAGAGCTGACTCGCGCCGAAGTGGCTACGAGGCAGCTCTTCGCTGTAGAGCTAAATAAGCGAATTATTGTTGATTATTTCTCTACTTTAACCTCTTTAAGAGAGATGTTACCAAGGATGTCTGCCTTCATGTCTTTCACATAATCTTGTATTACAGAAAGGTTCGTGTAGTAGTAAATTGGAACAACTGGGAACTCAGAAACAGCAATTGATTCAGCTTGTTTTAAAAGCTCAAGGCGCTTCGCTGGATCTGCTTCTGTATTAGATTGATCTAATAATTTTTTGTATTCTGCATTTTCCCAACCTGTATCATTGTTACCGTTTGCAGCAGTGTCATACATTTCTAAGAATGTATAAGCATCGTTGTAGTCACCAACCCAGCCCATACGGCCAACTTGGTAATCTAATTGGTTAAGTTTTTCTAAATAAACTTGCCATTCAGAGTTATCTAGACTTACAGTGATACCAAGGTTTTTAGTCCAGCCCTCTTGAACGTATTGTGCGATAGCAGCGTGTGCTTCACTTGTGTTGTAAGAAAGGTTAATTTTTACATCTGCTGGGTTTGTAATACCAAGTTCTTTCATACCTGCTTCAAGTGCTGCTTTAGCACCTTCGATATCGTTATCTTTGTAGTAACCACGGTCTTCTTCAAAGCCGTGAACAGCAGTAGGAACCATACCTAATGCAGGTTTTTGCTCACCTTTAGTAATGTTGTCAATTAAACCTTGACGATCAAGTGCTAATGCTAACGCTTTACGGATGTTAGCGTTTCCAGTGATTTTATCTTTTGTATTTAGCTTGTACCAGTAAACAGAAGCTTGGTCATTGATATTTAATGTACCATCAGCTTTAAATCCATCAATAGCATCAAGTGCTACAGTTTGGAAAGGTGCTCCAAGGTAATCAATTTCGCCACCTTTGAACATTGTTACTGCTGTTGCTTCAGATTCAACCATACCGATATTAACTGTGTCTAAAGCCACTTTATCAGCATCCCAGTATTCTGGGTTTTTCTTTAATACGATTGTATCGTTGTGTCTCCACTCATCTAATACGAATGGTCCGTTTGTTACAAAGTTTTCACCAGCATCTGTATACCACTCATCATTACCTTCAACTACTTTTTGGTTTAATGGTGCATATGTTTTGAATGCTGTTAATTCTAAGAAGTAAGGTGTTGGGTTTTCTAAAGTTACTACTAATGTTTTCTCATCTTCAGCTTTAACGCCTACATCATCAGCAGAACCTTCACCATTGTTGTATGCTGCAGCACCTTTAATTGAGTAAAGGATTGAAGCATATTCAGAAAGATTGTCTGGGTTTAATGCCCATTTCCAAGCGTATTCGAAGTCACTAGCTACTACTGGATCTCCGTTTGACCATTTTGCATCACGTAATTTGAACGTGTAAGTTTTTAGGTCTTCGCTAACTTCCCAGCTCTCAGCCGCAGCTGCAACTGGACGAGCGTCTGCATCAAGTGTTGTTAATCCTTCAAAAGTATTTGTAAGAATAACACCAGAAGTTGTATCTGTTGCTAATGCAGGATGAAGTGATGGTGGCTCAGAAGCTACTACTACGTTTAATTCGCCACCTGATGAAGTTGTTTCTTCTGAAGAACCAGAATCTTTTCCTTCGTCTTTTGGTTTGCTAGACGAATCTCCTCCACCAAAGCCACATGCAGCAAGTACTAAAGAAAATACTGCAAGAACTGTTAGTAATAAAAACTTTTTGTTTTTATTCATGTGAATCCCCCTTATACAATTTTTAAGCCTTTTGTGAAGCTCCTATTTAATATACCAAAAAAATCATTGTGTACAAAATAAAAAAGATTCGAATTTATATAGTATTATCTGACATTTAGGAGAATAATAAATTTTTCCGATTTATCACGCTAAAGAGACGAAGTGCATATATATTAAAAATTTGATATTTACATATTCTGAATATCAAAAATAAAGTAAAAATAAAAAAATGATTTACTATACGGAAAATTCCTATTTTTTTGATAATATTATCGATATTTGAAAAATGAATCAAAAGTCATGGATGTAATACCTTGAGGAATTTGTATAGATTTGTAGAAAATCTATGTAAAACTCAGTGAATTAGTTTCTTTTACAGGTAATTTCTTGTAAATTATGATCGCGAAACATGATTATTTTTATCTATTAATGATATATAAGAAACTTGTTTTGTATTTTTCTAGGATTATCCAATTGTGGGGAAAGAAAAGAAAAAAATGAGCATTTGTATGAAAAAAGGTACCCATACTAAGAAAAAAATGGATTTAGCGACAAGCTAGTTTACGAGATTAAGTTTTTTTGAAATAATTTTAGAACGAATTGTGTATACATGCATATATGCAACTCTATTCTGTTTTATTCATCAATCAAATTTTAAAAGTATTGCTTTATTATAACCAATAATTTTCCAGGTAGAGCCATATTAATAATATTGTTTTTTTGAGGATGTCATTTGTCTTACTGTAGAGGATTGATTATGCAAATAATTACTAAAAATCTGTTTATTAACCTTATGAAAACGTTATCAATAGCTGTTTTAAAAGATATTCTTCCGTATTTTAAATGGTGACATATGAAAAAAGCACAAAAAACAGTGCATTCACGTATATAAAATGCACTGTTTTTTTATTTAAAGTTTAAATTGATTGATTTGATTCTGTAAATCTAAGGACTTTTCGCTTAGATCTGCTGCAACTTGGTTTACTTGTTGCACTGTTATAGACTGCTCTCTAGTTGCTGAAGCTACAATTTTTGTATTATCCGCGCTAGTTGAAGCACCATGAGCAATTTCTGCAACAGAGGCGGCAACTTGTTCTGCGCTAGCTGAAATTTCTTCAGAGGTAGCTGATATATCTTCTATTTGATCTGTCATCGTATTAATCGCTTTGACAATTCCTTCAAAGGCTTGTCCTGCATGTCCGATGATTTTTACGCCCTCTGTAACAGAGTGAAGGCCATCAAAAACAGCTTTTTCAACATTGTGTGTATCTTGTTGTATATCCAACGTTAAGGCAACGATTTGGTTGGCTGATTGTTTGGATTCCTCAGCTAACTTACGGACCTCGTCTGCTACAACCGCAAATCCTTTACCATGCTCACCAGCTCTAGCTGCTTCAATAGCTGCATTGAGTGCCAATAAATTCGTTTGATCGGTAATGGCTGTAATGACAGCTGTGATTTGACTAATTTCATCTGATTGCTTACTCAATTTTTGGACAAGGTTATTAATCATTTGTGTTGACTCATGGATCACATTCATTTGTTGCTGAGCTTCTTCTACTGTCACATTACCATTTGTCGCTAATTCAGAAGTTGTTATAGCATTCTGATGCAGTTGTTGAGTTGCTTCTGCTATACGTTGAACACCTACAGCTGTTTCATCCATTGCGTGTGCGCTTTCGTTAGCTGCACTTGTAGCTGCTACTGCAGCGTCAGCTGTTTCATTAATCCGAATTGTTATTTCGTCAGCAGTGGCAGTAATTTCTTCAGTTGAGGCAGAAAGTTCCTCTACAGAAGCTGTTAAGTGCTCTGCATTGTCCTGTATATGCGTTAATAAATTTTTCAGATTTCCCTTCATGGCATTAAAAGCTGCTGAAAGCTGACCAATTTCATCTTTTGAATGATGGGTGATATCTGGATGAATTAATTCACCATTAGCTACATGGTTTGCTGCTAGAACGACAGATTTTAAAGGGCGTGAGATTGTCCGTTGTATATAGAAAATAAGGAAAATACCTAGAGCGATACCAATGATGATCGCAATTATGGAAATAATTTGAGAATTAAACACGGCCTGTTTAGATTCTTTTGTCACAATGTCTAGTTGTTCCTTTTGATAGCTTCCAATTTTATCGGATACATCTTGTATACCTTTATTCGCTTGTTGCACGTCGCCATTCACCTTTTGCAAAGCACCTTCTAGATTACCAGCTTCAAATAGAGCTATTGCTTCAGTTGCTGCCTTGTTAAAAGTATCATTATGAATTTTTAATTCCTGTGCATATGTTTCCATTTCAGCTGAATTCGATTTTTCTATGATTTCTTCTACATGTGTGTCGAGCATATTTGCATATTTTGAGAAACTCTCTTTGTTAGCAGGTTTGTCTTCGATGATGATGGCACGAATGAAAAGACCTTGCATGGCCATTTCAAATTGAATATCATCTGCTAATTCTACAAGGGCAACATGTCCTTCTAAAGCATTTTCAATCTTTTTTTCAATGTTTGAAAATAACAGGAACATAATAAACAATGAAATGATTAGTGTGAGAATAATTGCAAAGAAACCAAAGCTTAATTTTTTACCTACAGACATAGAGATACGCCCTTTCCTAAATGCTCTACAAAAATTTTTATACTTTAATTTAGCGTTTCAGAGTAGTAGAAGTCAATATTCGGTGAAGGAAACAGTGCAGATTATTCATATGTTTTTATAATGTTATTATAATAAGGAAGATTGTCTGTAAAAATCAATCAAGATAAGGCTGTTTTCATCGTTTTATAGTACGGATTACGTGTTCTCGCTATAAAAAAGAAGAAACCGATACAATTTGTATCGATTTCTTCCTTTATGACTGTTTCTTTAACTGTAAAATGACTGCCTCATCAGGGTCAATATACAGTGTCTTTTGTTCAAAATAGATGACGAAACCAGGTTTGGCTCCATTTGGCTTTTTGACCTGTCGTATTTCGGTATAATCCACAGGCACAGAAGAGGATTCTCTGGCCTTAGAAAAATAGGCGGCTAGTGTGGCAGCTTCTCGCAATGTCGTTTCATCTGGCTCACTTGAATGAATGACAACATGAGATCCAGGGATATCCTTTGTGTGTAACCAAATATCAGTCCGTTTTGCTAGTTTAAATGTCAGCATGTCATTTTGCTTATTGTTTTTTCCAACAGAAATTGTAACACCTGTGGAAGAAACATAGCGTTCTGGTTCAGGTTTCACTTGCTTTTTCTTTTTCTTCGCATGACGTAGTTTTAAGTAACCTTGCTCTGCTAGCTCTTCACGAATTTCCTCAATATCACCAGGAGAAGCCTGTTGAACTTGCTGTGCTAGCATTTCGAAGTAGGCAATTTCTTCTGTCGTTTTTTCTAGCTGCTCTTGAACCATAACCAAGGCATTCTTTGCTTTTGTATATTTTGTGTAATAGCTTTGGGCATTTTCAATCGGTGTTTTACGTTCGCTTACGGGAATCGTTAGCTCTTCGCCAGTTTCACTATAGTAATTTGTAACGGTTACTTCCTTGACTCCTTTTTCAAAGACATAAATATTCGCCATTAATAGCTCACCGTATAGCTGGAATTGATCGAGCTTGGATGCACGCTCATAGTCTTTGGTTAGCTTTTTTGTTTTTAAAGCTAGTTTATCAATTTCATTTTGTAGCCAACGCTCTAAATCTCCAGCTTGTTGTTTCACACGATCTCGCTCTGCACGTGCAAAGAATACACGATCAAGAAGCTCATGGACATTGGGATAAATTGTTATATCTCCTCCGTGCAAGTGCGTTAACTCGATTGGGGAGAAGTATGTTTTATGATTGAAGAGTACATACATAGGCTTCAACCCACCGTTCGCGAAGGAGGTCATAAAATCCTTGAAGCATGCTAGCGTATTTGATGTTGTCTTCATTCGATACAATAATTCTTCCGCGTGAAGAGGTGAAAAACCAGCTAACTGTTGTACTACCTCTTTGGAGGTTTTTGCTTCAGCGAAAAATGTTGTTAGCTCTTCATCTGTTGCAGTTAAAGGATTCCACTTATTTTGTACGGGTGGCGCAATATAAGGTTGACCTGGTAACACGGTACGGAAGCTATTGACTGAAGGAGGTAGATGTTTTAAACTGTCAATAATTTTTCCCTGCTCTTGATCAATCAACAGTAGATTACTATGTCTACCCATAATTTCAGCATGTATTTCCCTTACAATCGGATCACCAATTTCATTTTTACTTTCAATTTCTACTATTATAATGCGATCAAAATCACGCTGTTTTATAGAAGCAATAAAACCGCCCTCTATATGTTTCCGCAAAAGCATACAAAACATTGGGGGCTCAGCTGGATTTTCAATCGTATGCTCAGTTAGGTGAACGCGTGCATAAGAAGAGTGGATAGAAAACAGTAATTTATGATTTTTTCCGTTTGCACGGACATGTAATATAACTTCTTGTGCATTGGGTTGATGTATTTTTGTAATCCGACCAGTGACCAGCTGTTGTAGGTCGGCAGTTATTGAATAAGTAAATAAGCCATCAAATGCCATATGAATTCCTCTTTCCAACGATAGCAAGCATCTTGGTACTTTCCTATTTTTTCTTGTTGCATTTGCATTCACTCTTTTCAAGCTTCTGCTAATACACGTTTTGTATGTTTATCATAGCATTTTTTAGGTGAATATTAAAATATAGCTTCAGTTGTGGTAGAATTAGCTTTTACTTTATCCAAATTTTTTTGGAGAGTCGTCATAATCGACAAAGCTTATGTTATAATAATCCCAGTATGCAAAGAAAGGTGTGACGAACCTTGGTGCGTAGTATGACTGGTTTTGGCAGAGGTGTCACAACAACTAGAGACTTTCAATTAACCGTGGAAATGCGCTCGGTCAACCATCGATTTTTAGAAATTAACGCAAAATTTCCGAAAGAATGGCTTGAAGCAGAAATTTTTGCAAAGAAACTAATTTCTCAAGCTTTGTCACGCGGCAAAATTGATGTGATGGTATATGTGAAGGACTTAGAGAACGTAGAGCAATCTATTGAGATTAATTGGTCATTAATTGAAGCGTATCGTAAGGCAAAAGAGCAGTTAGCAAGTAAAGTACCACTTGAAGAAAAATGGACGATGCAAGAGCTTTTATCGTTAGAGCAGGCACTTGTACAGCAAAAACCACAGCTTACACCAGAGGATTTGCTCAGTGCTGTTGAACAAGCGATTTCACAAGCGATTGCACAGCTCGTACAAATGCGTGAGCGTGAAGGGCAAGAATTGCAAGAAGTTGTTGTACAATATAAAGAACAGTTGATAGAGCAAGTAAATCAGATTCGCTTGTGTTCCTCTCTTGCTGTTGAAAAATATCGTACACGATTAATAGAGCGAATTACTGAAATTGCAAATGGCACTTTGCTAGAAGATCGTTTACTAGCGGAAGTAGCGATTTTTGCAGAACGAGTAGACATTTCCGAAGAATTAGACAGATTAGATAGTCACTTCAACCAACTGGAGGAAACATTACTTGAAACGATTTCCGTTGGACGTAAATTAGACTTTTTAATGCAGGAGATACATCGCGAGATCAATACGATTGGTTCGAAAAATCAATCTACAGAAGCAGCAGTAGCTGTTGTTCAGGCGAAAACAATTTTAGAAAAGATGCGTGAGCAAGTGCAAAACATCGAATAACTTGCACGTGTCTGTTATAAATTAAGGGAGATATAGAGAATAAATGATAAAAGAACGTGGATTATTGATTGTTCTGTCTGGCCCATCTGGTGTAGGTAAAGGGACAGTGCGAAAAGAATTATTTTCTCAGCCGAATACGAATTATGAGTATTCCATCTCGATGACAACACGAAATCCTCGCGAAGGTGAAGTAGATGGTGTAGACTATTTTTTCAAGACACGTGATGAATTTGAAGCGTTAATTGAACAAGGCGGCTTATTAGAGCACGCTGAATTTGTCGGTAACTATTATGGAACACCACTAGCTTATGTAAATGAAACACTAGATGCAGGTCGTGATGTATTTTTAGAAATCGAAGTGCAGGGTGCGGCACAAATTCGTAAAAAAGCACCAGATGCCTTATTTATTTTCTTAGCCCCTCCAAGTTTAACGGAATTAAAAGATCGTTTAGTTGGACGTGGGACAGAAACTGAAGATATCATTGCCAAACGCATTGCTACTGCAAGTGAAGAACTTGAAATGATGAGCTTGTATGATTATGTTGTGGAGAATGATGAAGTGACGAATGCCTGTGATCGTATAAATGCGATTATAAAAGCCGAGCATTGTCGTAGAGAACGTGTTGAAAAAAGATATTTGTCAATGTTGAGAGGAGAATAAAACAATGTTATACCCATCAGTAGACGCCTTAAAAAAAGAAATCGATTCAAAATATTCATTAGTGAGCCTTGCTTCTAAACGTGCTCGCCAAATGCAAGAAGAGCAAGACACAGAACGCTTACACAAATATGTTTCCTATAAATATGTAGGGAAAGCACTTGAAGAAGTAGCGGCAGGTGTACTTACGAAAGTATCACAGGATGAGTCAGCTGTGTACGAGGACGAAATCTAACATCATGTAAAGTGCTTTGCTTTACATGCATGCTAGTCTAGTTAGCAGTAGATTTTGATTATACAGAATGCCGAAAGCTCCCAGGGAATCCTTCTTTGGGAGCTTATCATTTGAAAGGACGACACCTAGCATGAATAAAAATATTTTACTATGTGTTTCAGGCGGAATTGCCGTATATAAGGCTGTTGCGCTCGTTAGCAAGCTTTCACAGGCAGGGGCCAACGTAAAAGTCATCATGACGGCCTCTGCTAGACAGTTTGTGAATCCATTAAGTTTTCAAGTGATGTCCAAAAATGATGTTTATTTTGACACATTTGATGAAAAAGATTCAAGTGTGATTGCTCATATAGACTTAGCAGACTGGGCCGATTTAATTTTAGTGGCGCCCGCTACGGCAAATATGATTGGCAAAATGGCCAATGGTATCGCAGATGATATGGTTACAACAACCCTGCTTGCTACGACAGCACCTGTATGGATTGCACCGGCTATGAATGTACACATGTACGATCATCCAGCAGTAAAACGTAATTTGGATAGGCTATCAGCTGATGGTTACAAATTTATTGAGCCTTCAGAGGGGTTTTTAGCATGTGGCTATGTCGGGAAGGGACGTCTAGAGGAGCCTGAAAAAATTACTGCACTTGTTCAAGATTTTTTTTCAGGAAAAACAAAACCATTAACAGGTAAAACAGTATTAGTGACAGCAGGTGCCCTGCATATACCGTTGGATGAGCAGCATATGATCTGCCCACAGGCAAATGGATCTATAGGACGAGCTTTAGCGCATGAGGCAAGGTTGCTTGGCGCACATGTAATTGAAATAGAAAATAGCAATTTGTTTGATGTTATTCAACAACTTGAAGCCTATAAAATCCAATATCCCCAAGCATTATTGATCCATGCAGCAAATGTGCCGACGATCGAGGAAGCGCCGATCATTTCTGTAGAAGGAATAAAAGCGATCACTTTTGGACAAAGAGTGCAAGGCACACCAATGCTTAACATATTTTCTGAGAGATGGATTGATTTTAGTGAAAAAGCGCAGCTAAACGGACAATTTTTGGCTACAATTAACCCACAGCTTTTTGCTCAAACAGTATGGGCTTATATTATAAAGGGTGAGGAGCAATGAGCTTTTTGATAGCAGAGGTCATTGTAGATGTCTCTACTTACCATGTAGACCGTCCATTTGACTATCAAGTACCCGTAGAATGGATTAATGTCATAGAATTAGGATGTCGTGTTAAAGTACCATTTGGTCCAAGAAATGTCTTAGGTTTTATCGTTGGATTAAAAAAAGAAACGGATGTCCCGCTGAATAAACTAAAAGCAATCACTCAAATTTTAGATATGGAGCCAGTCCTGACAGAAGAGATGCTGCAAATGGCGAAGTGGTTAAAGAACGATACGATTTGTTATGAAATAGATGCCTTGCAAGTGATGTTACCATCTGCACTTCGGGCCAAGTATGAAAAAATGGTTAAGCTACAGCAGGGTCAACAACTGCCACTAGAGGTACAGGCTATATTCGGTAAGCGTCAACAAGCTAATTTTAAAGAATTTGAACGAGCTGGTTTACTTCCTTTATTAAAAGAATTGGTTGCAGACAATATTGTTACCATTGAAAATGTTGTAAAGCAACAAGGGAATGTCAAGGAAATTCGGATGGTTCAAATTACAAAAGACCTGCAACTTGTTGAACAGGCTTTGGAACTGTCATCTAGGGCAGTTAAACAACGTCTATTACTGCAATGGATGTGTCAACATCTAGGAGAAATATCAACACCTCAGCAAATTTGTGAGGAAACCGGTGTCTCCTTATCGGTATTAGAGGCAGTGATTGACAAAGGAGCTGCTCATTTTATACAAGAAGAAGTGTTTCGTGATCCGTTTACAAAGGATGTATCACGTACAGATGCTTTACCGTTAACAGATGAGCAGCAAGTTGCGCTACAAGCTATTTCTACAGCTATGGAGCAACAGCAAGCGCAAACCTTTTTGTTACACGGTGTAACAGGGAGCGGTAAGACGGAGGTTTATTTACAGGCCATCCAACAGGTGCTAGATGATGGGAAAGAAGCTATTATGCTCGTACCTGAAATCTCTTTGACACCTCAAATGACTGAGCGATTCCGCAGCCGCTTTGGGGAGATGGTTGCTGTTATGCATAGTGGTTTATCTGTTGGTGAGAAATATGATGAGTGGCGCAGAATCCAACAAGGCAAAGTGAAAGTAGTGGTTGGTGCTCGTTCCGCTATTTTTGCTCCCTTTAGAAATATTGGCCTTATTATTTTGGATGAAGAACACGAATCAACATATAAACAAGAAGATTCTCCACGTTACCATGCAAGGGATGTCGCCATTTGGCGTAGTGCGTTTTACAAATGTCCTATTATTTTAGGCAGTGCAACACCAGCGTTAGAGTCATTTGCAAGAGCCAAAAAGGGAGTGTATACGCTACTCTCATTAAAATACCGTGCTTTACATCAGGCTTTGCCGACTGTTTTTATAGCAGATATGCGTGAAGAGCTGAGACAAGGTAATCGTTCGATGTTTTCTCAATCACTAATTGAAGCGATCCGTTTAAGACTTGAGAAAAATGAGCAAATGGTGCTGTTTTTAAATCGTCGTGGCTATTCATCATTTGTACTCTGTCGAGATTGTGGGACAGTCGTCCAATGTCCAAATTGTGATATTTCCTTAACCTATCATCGAACAACTGAAAAATTGAAATGTCATTATTGTGGTTACGAGGAACATGTCCCTCAAACATGTCCGCAATGTCAAAGTGATCATATTCGTTATTTTGGTACAGGTACACAAAAAGTGGAAGAAGAGCTGTATAAGCTGTTCCCAGAGGCAAGAGTGTTACGTATGGATGTAGATACTACAAAGCATAAAGGGGCACATGAAGAGATATTGGAGACATTTGGAGCAGGTCAAGCAGATATTTTACTTGGGACTCAAATGATTGCAAAAGGTCTTGATTTTCCTAATATTACGCTAGTCGGTGTACTGAGTGCCGACACATCCTTGCATTTACCTGATTATCGGGCAGCAGAGCGTACATTTCAGCTATTAACACAGGTAAGTGGAAGGGCTGGGCGACATGATAAACCAGGGGAAGTCATCATCCAGACGTATACACCGGAGCATTATGCAATTGAATTGGCTAAAACGCAGGATTATGAACCATTTTATGAACGAGAGATGTTTTTACGACGACGTTCCAACTATCCACCCTATTATTTTGTAGCTCTTATTCAAGTATCTCATGAAGATGTTATGATGGCTGCTGAATATGCAGGTCGAGTGGCGGATTGGTTGCGAGGAAACTTATCGAATCAAGTAGCCATTATAGGACCAACAACTGCGAGTATTGCTCGTCTCCAAAATAGATATCGTTATCAATGTTTGATAAAATATAAAATTGAACCAAATCTAATTCCCGTGTTACAACGCCTACTTGCCATGTATAGAGCAGAGTGGATTAAACAAGGAATATTAATGACGGTAGATTTAGATCCGTCTACTATATAGTTAGCGTGAAATAATAGCATGATCATTTAAAAATTGTAAAAGAAACAATCAGCTTGTGCACTAGCTTTAAAGCAGAAATGAGGAAATAATAATGGCCATAAAAAAAGTAATCGAAAACCCAGCAAAAGTACTATCAACACCGTGTGCTGAAGTGACAGAAATTAATGATGAAATTATTACATTACTTGATGATTTATATGACACAATGGTGGAGTATGATGGCGTAGGTATTGCTGCACCACAAATAGATGTAGGGTTACGGGTAGCAATTGTTGAACTAGGTGAAGAACGTGATATTTTAGAAATGATTAATCCAACTGTCGTTGAAACGGATGGTGCAGAAGTAGATATTGAAGGATGCTTGAGCTTTCCAGGGTTATATGGAGAAGTGGAACGTCCTAGTTATGTCAAAATTGAAGCATGTGATCGTGAAGGACGTGTTTATGAATTAGAGGCAGGTGGCTTTGATGCCCGTGCAATTTTACATGAACTGGATCATTTAGATGGTGTGCTTTTTGATTCAAAAATCAAGCGTATTGTCACAGCAGAAGAACTTGAAGAAATGTACGCAGAAGAGGAGGAATAAAATGACATCTATCGTTTTTATGGGGACACCTGACTTCTCCGCACCTATTTTGCGTATGCTACATGATGAAGGTTATGCTATTAAAGCAGTTGTGACCCAACCAGATCGTCCGGTTGGGCGTAAGCGAGTACTAACACCGCCGCCTGTGAAGGCAACAGCTTTGGAACTTGGCTTACCCATTATTCAACCCGAAAAATTGCGTGGCTCTGAGGAGTTACAGCAGATTCTTGCTTTACAGCCTGATTTAGTGATAACAGCAGCATTTGGACAAATACTACCAAAAGAGCTATTGGATGCACCAACTCTTGGCTGTATTAATGTCCATGCCTCACTATTACCAAAATATCGTGGAGGTGCTCCGATTCACCAAGCCATCATGGATGGTGAAAAAGAAACCGGGGTAACAATCATGTATATGGCAGAAAAGCTTGATGCGGGAGATATTATCTCTCAAAAAGCAATCCCTATTGAGGAAGATGATCATACTGGTGGACTTTTTGATAAGCTAAGCGTAGTGGGGTGTGACTTACTTAAGGAAACACTTCCTTCTATTATAAATGGTACAAATAACTGTACAGTTCAAGATGAGGCTCAAGTTACCTTTGCAAGTAATATTTCGAGGGAGCAGGAACGTATCGATTGGACAAATGATGCTGCTACTTTATACAATCAAGTGCGCGGTCTTCATCCGTGGCCTGTTGCTTATACGACTTTTGAGGATGGTCATTTTAAAATTTGGTGGGCAACTATTGGCAAAAGTAAGCATGAGGCTAATCCAGGTACAGTGGTGGCAATCGAAAAAGATCATTTTGTGGTAGCAGCTGGCAATGGGACAACTTTAGCATTATATGATGTGCAACCAGCTGGTAAAAAGCGCATGACCGCAGAGGAATATTTACGTGGGACAGGTTCTAAATTACAGATTGGGGACCAATTTCAATGAGTAAAAAAAGTGTAGTGATTTGGGATGGCAATGTACGAGATGCCGCATTATCAATTCTATTAGCAGTTGATAAAAATCAGGCCTATAGCAACTTACTGCTAAATGAAACAATTAAACGACATAAAATTGAAGCAAAAGATCGTGCTTTATTAACTGAAATAACGTATGGTACTTTACAGCATAAAATGACGCTTGATTATTATTTAGAGCCGTTTATTCGCGGTTCAATCGATCATTGGGTGCGCTGGTTATTAAGAATATCGTTGTATCAAATCCATTATTTAACACGTATCCCTCCACACGCTGCAGTAAACGAAGCAGTAGAAATTGCCAAGCGTCGAGGACATCGTGGGATTGCTTCGACGGTCAACGGCGTATTAAGATCGGTGTTACGCAGTGGAGTCCCTTCAACAGATGACATAGCAGATTCAATTGAGCGTCTTTCTATTGAAACAAGTCATCCAGTTTGGCTAGTACAACGATTTGTTGATAACTACGGTCTGGAAGTAGCGACTGAAATGTTGCATGAAAATAATAGACCGCCTGTGCAGACAGTGCGTGTTAATACAACAAAAGCAACTGTTGAGCAAGCTATTGCCGAGTTAGAGGCAGAAGGATTAACTGCTAAGCAAAGCGATGTTATACCAGAGTGCTTACACATTACAAACGGTCAACCAGCTCGTACAAAAGCCTTCAAAGAAGGTATGATTACTATTCAGGATGAAAGTTCAATGATACCTGCTAACGTGCTAAATCCATCTCCAGGTATGCGTGTCTTGGATATGTGCGCGGCACCTGGTGGAAAAACAACGCATATAGCCGAAATAATGAAAAATGAAGGTTCCATTTTAGCAACAGACCTTCATCCACATAAATTAGATTTAATCGACCATAATACAGAGCGTCTAGGGCTTGATATTGTTGAAACAGCCCCAATCGATGGACGGAAAGCACCGGAATTTTTACAAGCAGCGTCTTTTGATGCTATTTTAGTCGATGCACCGTGTAGTGGATTAGGGGTTATGCGACGTAAGCCAGATATTAAATATACAAAGCGAGAAGAAGATTTAGAAAGTCTTCAAAAAATCCAGTTAGCTTTACTCGATGCAGCTACGAAAGTATTGAAAATAGATGGTAAGCTTGTATATAGTACGTGTACAGTCGACATAGAGGAAAACGAAGGCACAGTGAAAGCCTTTTTAACAGCACATCCAGAAATGGAAGCTATACAACTAGAATCTTTACCAACAAAATTAGCGGAAAAGCAAGCTAATGGCATGCTTCAAGTCTTTCCACAAGACTTTGGCAGTGACGGTTTCTTTGTCGCCGCCTTTCGTAAAAAAGGAGAATCCAACTAATGGTGGATCAAGAGAAATTTAATGAACGTATTAACGATTTAGTTGAAGAAGCGGAAGAAAAGCCCGTTCGACGTGAAAAAAAAGAAAAACCAAATTTAAAAGAATCCATTTATTCTTTACAGCCTCATCAATTAGAAGAATGGTTAAAGGAAAATGGCGAAAAGCCTTTCCGTGCTGCTCAAATTTTTGACTGGTTGTATAATAAACGTGTAAAGACATTTGAAGAAATGTCAAACCTTTCTAAGGGATTACGCGAAAAGCTAACTGCAAATTTTGCATTATCCACACTGTCAACCATTATTAAACAAGAATCTAAAGATGGTACCATTAAATTTTTATTTCAATTACAAGATGGTTATTCAATAGAAACTGTATTAATGCGCCATGAGTATGGAAATTCTGTTTGTGTAACTACACAAGTTGGCTGTCGAATTGGCTGTACGTTTTGTGCTTCTACTTTAGGTGGTTTGAAGCGACATTTATTGGCAGGAGAAATCGTGGAGCAAGTTGTCAAAGTGCAGCAAACATTAGATGAATTGGGCGAGCGAGTATCACATATTGTCATTATGGGTATTGGCGAACCTTTCGATAATTATGATGCAATGATGAACTTCTTAAAAGTGATCAACCATGAAAAAGGTTTAAATATCGGTGCACGTCATATTACAGTATCAACATCTGGTATTGTTCCGAAAATTTATCAATTTGCAGATGAACAATTACAAATTAACTTTGCTGTTTCGCTGCATGCGCCAAATCAGGAAGCACGTCAAAAGCTCATGCCAATTGCTCGTGCTTATAAATTGGAAGAATTAATGGAAGCTGTGCGATACTATACTAAAAAAACAGGTCGACGAGTGAGTTTTGAGTATGGATTAATGTCTGGCGAAAATGATTCAGTAGAAATTGCAGAGGAGCTATCTGCATTAATTAAAGGAATTAAATGTCATGTCAACTTAATCCCTGTAAACTATGTACCAGAACGTGATTATGTTCGTACGTCTCGTAGTCAAATTTTTGCTTTTGAAAAAACATTAAAGAAAAATGGTATTAACGTAACGATCCGCCGAGAGCAAGGTTCAGATATCGCTGCTGCGTGTGGTCAATTACGTGCACAAGAGAGATCTGAAGAAACGAGGTGACCAGTATTGGAATACACAGTCGAAAGTGATATTGGTTTAAAACGATCCATTAATGAGGACCGTGCTGCATTCTTTAAACGTCCAGATGGGCTTGCACTAGCACTTGTAGCAGACGGCATGGGTGGTCATAATGCTGGTGATGTAGCAAGTGATATGGCAATCAAACAGATGGAATCCTTTTTTTTACAGGCAGACACACATCATTTTGTATCCACAACATCAAAAAAAGAATGGTTATTACAAACAGTTAAGCAATTGAATAAAACAATATATGACTATTCTTTATCACATGAAGACTGTAAAGGAATGGGCACGACGTTTATTGCGGTGTTAATCGAAGAACAACATTGCTTCATTGCACATGTTGGAGATAGTCGTGTGTATTATTTCTTTGAAGATGGTGCACAACAAATAACAAGAGATCATTCATATGTGAACGTCTTGGTTGAAAATGGTGAGATAAGCGAAGAGGAAGCTTTGACACATCCAAAGAAAAATTTCATCTTAAAGGCAGTTGGAACAGAGGAAACAATTGAACCAGACTTTTATGAAGTAGATTTAGCATCAGAATCGTATTTACTCATTTGTTCAGACGGATTAAGCAATAAACTAACTGTTTATGAAATGGCATCTATTATTACGTATCCAGATTCCATTGGGGAGAAGGGACGTAAACTTGTAGAATTAGCAAATGCCAGCGGGGGAGAAGACAACATCTCCCTCGTGCTACTAACAAAAAAGGATGAGGAGGTGTAAGAATGCTTGTAGGTAAAAGAATTAGTGACCGTTATAAAATTATAGAACTCATTGGTGGCGGAGGTATGTCCAATGTTTATTTAGCACACGATATGATCTTAAATCGTGATGTAGCCATTAAAATATTACGCTATGATTTTTCCAATGAGGATGAATTACATCGACGTTTTCAACGTGAGGCACTGTCTGCTACAAGTCTTACACATCCGAATATTGTTAGTGTTTATGATGTAGGTGACGATGGAGATCTACATTATATTGTGATGGAATATGTTCAAGGAAAAACATTAAAGCAGTACATACAAGAATTTGCACCGATTTCTCCTGCGAGAAGTGTGCATATTATGAAGCAATTAACATCTGCCATTGCCAATGCCCATGAAAACCATATTATCCACCGTGATATTAAACCGCAAAATATTTTAATGGATGCAGAAGGCAATGTGAAAATTACGGATTTTGGTATTGCCATGACATTAAGTGCTACTTCGTTTACTCAAACAAACTCTGTGCTTGGTACGGTGCATTATTTATCGCCAGAGCAAGCTCGTGGTGGTACGGCTACAAACAAATCGGATATTTATGCACTTGGTATTGTGTTGTATGAATTATTAACAGGTGAACTTCCATTTTCTGGTGAATCGGCTGTTTCAATTGCACTTAAGCATTTACAAGCAGAAACGCCTTCTGTCCGTGCTTTTGATGCAACGATTCCTCAAAGCTTGGAAAATGTAGTACTAAAGGCTACTGCCAAAGATGCATCCCATCGTTATACTACAGTGGAAGAAATGTATGAAGATTTGGAAACCGTTCTATCACCATCTAGAATCAACAATCCCAAATTTGTCATACCTGTGGATAATGATGTGACGAAGGCTATTCCCATCATTAAAGAGCAGATGCATAAAAAAGACGAAGATTTAACCAAAACAAGAGTGATTGAACCGATTATGGAAGCTAAAGCTCCATCTCAACCACAGCCTAAAAAGCCTGTAGAAAAACCAGTTCCCGTTAAGGCAAAGAAGAAAAATTGGCCAAAGTATGTTGCAGGACTATTTATTGCAGCGATTGTCATTTTCTTATTCTTTATATTTGCAAAAGATTTATTTAGCCCGAAAAAAGTGGCTATACCGGATGTAGTAAACTTAACAATAGAGGAAGCGACAAAAAAACTAGAAGCAGATGGATTTGTTGTTGGTGAAGAGCATCAGGAGCGAAATCATGAGGAAATTGAAAAGGGAAAGGTCATTGAAACGGACCCAGCAAAAAATTCATTACGTGAAAAAGGCTCAGAGGTAGACTTAATCGTTAGTTTAGGTGTAGAGATGACGACTGTAGATAATTATGTGGGACAGAATTATAGTCAGGTGGAAGCTTTATTGAAAGGTAAGTATAAAGATGTAATAAAAGAGGATGTTCCTTCTCGTGAACCAGAAGGCAGGATTATTGAGCAAAGTATTCCAGCGGATACAGAAGTAGTAGCAAAAGAGGAAACCATCACGTTTAAAGTAAGCCAAGGAGTTAGGATGGTAAGGGTTGAAAACGTTGTAAATTATACCAAAGCTGATATGGATGACTATGTGAATAGAGTGGGGCTTAATTGGCGTATATCTCGTGAAGAATATCATGAGTCGATCCCAGCTGGCAGTGTAATTTCGCAATTGACAAAAGCGGGTACTATGGTAGAAGAAGGTTCTATGCTATCGGTTGTAATAAGTAAAGGACCAGCGAAACAACCTGATAAACTACGTCTCATACCTGTAGAAATTGAGTATAAACCTACAGAAGAGGGAATAGCTCAAAACATTCGAATTGAAATTCAAGATAAAAATCATACATTGTCTGAACCTGTTGAAGTATTTGAAATTTTAGGTGATACGCCATACAACATTCAGCTTACAATTGAAGATGGCAAAGATGCGAGTTATAGAATAATCCGTGACTCAGAAATAATTTTAGAAGGCAAAGTTAATTATAATGATGTTGATTAAGGAGGAATTGGATGGCGCAAGGCCAAATAAGAAAAGCATTAAGCGGTTATTATTATGTATTTGATGGACATCAACTGATTCAATGTCGAGGACGTGGGGTATTTCGTAATCGTGGCGAATCGCCACTTGTCGGCGATATTGTAGAGTATACAATGGAAACAGAAGGTTCTGATGGGACTATACAAAAGATTTTAGAGCGTCAAAATGAATTGGTGCGTCCGCCAATTGCTAATATTGATCAAGGCATTTTGGTATTTTCCGTAAAAGAGCCCAATTTCAATACCATTTTACTGGATCGCTTTTTAGTTGTGTTAGAATCATTCCATGTACATCCTATTATTTGTTTAACAAAAATGGATCTGCTAGAAAATGACGAACGTGCGGAATTACAAAATTATATAGCAGATTATGAAAGCATGGGCTATACAGTTTTGCAAACATATAAAGATGAAGAAGAATTAGTTGAACGATTACGTCCTATTTTAAAGGAAAAAACCACTGTTTTAGCTGGCCAATCAGGTGTTGGGAAATCAACCTTGCTCAATACACTCATTCCAGAGTTGAACTTAAAAACTGATATTATATCTCAAAGCTTAGGACGAGGAAAACATACCACTCGTCATGTCGAATTGATAGAGGTTTGTGATGGTTTATTGGCAGATACGCCTGGATTTAGTTCCTTTGATTTTGACGAAATTGATAAAGAAGAATTAGGTGTATGTTTTCCTGAAATGGCTAGAGTAGCGGATAATTGTAAATTCAGAGGATGCTTACACTTGAAAGAGCCCAAATGTGCAGTAAAGGCAGCAGTAGAATCAGGAGAAATTCGGGACTACCGCTACAAGCATTATGAACAATTTATGCAAGAAATTATGGATCGAAAGCCGAGGTATTAATGATGATACAAATAGCACCATCAATTTTAGCAGCGAATTTTGCAAAGTTAGGTGAAGAAGTAAAGGAAGTAGAACAAGCAGGTGCACAACTTATTCATATTGATGTAATGGATGGCCACTTTGTACCGAATATTTCATTTGGCTCCATCGTATTAGATGCTATCCGTCCATTAACAAAATTACCATTAGATGTGCATTTAATGATAGAAAATCCAGATCAATATATTGAACAGTTCGCAAAAGCTGGAGCAGACTATATTACAGTACATGTAGAAGCATGCCGTCATTTACATCGAACAATTCAATTAATCCGTTCTTATGGTGTAAAAGCTGGTGTCGTATTAAATCCACATACACCGATAGAGTCTATACAACACGTTTTAGAAGATATCGATATGGTATTATTAATGACTGTAAATCCAGGGTTCGGTGGACAAAAGTTTATCCATTCTGTTGTGCCTAAAATAGAAGCATTATCAGCAATTATTAAAGAGAGAGGCTTAGCTATTGCCATTGAAATTGATGGTGGTATTACTGCTGAAACAATTGTTCCATGTGCACAGGCTGGAGCGACTATTTTTGTAGCAGGATCAGCCATCTATAGTAAAGAGGATCGAACAGCTGCCCTTCAAGAGATTTTATTGGCTGGCGAGGCAGCGATTAAAGGATGACGACAGTCGTTGTTTGTGCAGGTGGTCCAAAAAATGAGCTTTGTTCATTTTCGTCGTTTCAGCAACAACAGGATGTTGTGTTTATCGGGGCAGATCGTGGCGCTTTATATTTAATTGAGCAGGGAATTACTCCTCATGCCATTGTTGGTGATTTTGATTCTTTAACAGATGAAGAATATCGACAAGTGATGGCACAAACCAATGATCAACAACGTTTTCAAGAAGAGAAAAATGAAACAGACACGGACTTAGCTTTGCTCAAAGCCTATACGTATGAACCGCAAGAAATTGTTTTGACAGGTGTGACGGGTGGGCGTTTAGATCATTATGAGGCAGCCGTTCGTTCCATTTATCGATTACAAAAGGAGCATCCTCAAATTGAGCTAAAGATTATCAATCACTCAAATATGTTGCAATTTTTACTACCAGGTACACATACTATTTATGCGGATGATCGATACCGATACTTGTCTTTTTTCGCTCACGAGGAGCCTATTCAAGATGTAACATTACGACAAGTAAAATATGAAACAACGAATGAGGAAATTTCCTTAGGAACATCTCGATTTACAAGTAATGAAATAATAGGAACTTCAGGGTCTATATCTTTCTCGCAAGGCATATGTTTAATGATAAGAAGCATAGATTAGCGTAAGGGGGAGAGAGTCCTGAAAGTATATACGTTCCAATTGCCGAAATTCGTGAGTAGTATCACGCGTACGTGTATTAACCTATTTAAAAAAGATAAGAAAGTAAAAAAATCCGACTAATGTTAGTCGGATTTTTTTACTTTCTTATAGAATACTAATCAAAGAAAAAAATCGATTGCGCTCAATGCGAAATCGATTTTTTAGAAGCAGCGATTAAACGCGCTCGATTTTACCTGATTTTAATGCACGAGCAGAAACCCATACACGTTTTGGTTTACCGTCAACTAAGATACGAACTTTTTGAAGGTTAGCACCCCAAGT
The DNA here is from genome assembly GCF_043359455.1 of Lysinibacillus sp. PWR01. NCBI lineage: Bacteria > Bacillati > Bacillota > Bacilli > Caryophanales > Bacillaceae > Lysinibacillus > Lysinibacillus sp. PWR01. Next base: position 87,902 of record NZ_JBHERJ010000047.1, read on the forward strand.
ACGTTTGTTAGCGTTCATAGCGTGGGAACGGTTGTTACCAGTACGAGCTTTACGTCCAGTGATTACACATTGTTTTGGCATGTTGTATTCCCTCCTTACTGTTGATGCTGAAAGATTATTATTTCAGTTCGGTATTTCACATACCATAATAATTTAACATACGATGGCGTTCAGTGCAACAGTTTTCACATAACCTTTCAAGAAAAAAACCTTTACAGACATAAAACAGTGACGAAAAAGTAGGGAAATTTTTAGGGTAGCCGTTCTACTATCCTTTTCCTCGATAACCAAGTTTCGTCGATACACGTCTACCAGTATCAACTAAACGCTCAATTAATGTATTAATATGATCTTGAGAGACATTAAAGCTCACAAAACCAATACTGACTGCGCCTATCACTTCACCAAAACCATCTAAAACAGAGACAGCAATGGAGGATGTACCTGCAGTTCTTTCTCCGTGACTTATTGCATAGCCTTGTTGTCGAATTTGTTGAAGCTGCTCCTCTAATTCGGCCATTTCATCTTTAGCTACTAGTTGTTCTAAAATTTCCTTTGATTGTGCCTTTGACATGGAGGCAAGTATGGCTTTATTGGCCGCACCGATATGCATGGGTATACGAATCCCCAACTGATCATAAATACGAATCGGATTTGCTGCACTATCTATCCGTTCTATAATAATCGTATCTAATCCAGCTGGTTTACTTAAATAGACGCTTTCTTCAACCTCTCTAGCTAATCGTTCTAACTCAGGTCTGATTTTGCTAATATAATCCATCGTATCATACACCTGTAAGCCAAGCTCCATCCATATGGTTCCAAGCCGATAATGTTTGGTCTGCTCATCTTGCTCAATCATCCCTTGTTTAATCATGGCTTTTAAAATTCTATGTAAAGTACTTAGCGGTAAATCGCATTTAGTAGAAAGCTCTGAAATGGACAAGCTACTGTCGTTTGCATCAGCAGCTAAAACCTTCGCAATCGTCATTGCCCGTTCTAATAATTGCATTTGTCCCACCTCCCTTCTTCCTATTTTATTTTTATTCTCCATCTACGTCTAGTTCCAATATCCTCGAACGAATTAGTAGTCTAAACAAAAGCTTTATTTTTATTTAAGACAAGTACAAAAGGGTTCTTTAAGTGTATTTGCATAAATACTAATATAACTTTTTCTCCGAGAGTGAATGCAATATAGATTAAAAGAAAAATAAAAGTTTTCTAAATATATTGACAGTATAGCATAAAACGAATATATTCTTCATATAAACTTTCCTCTTAACGGAAACGTTTTCCACTAAACGGAAATGAGGTGAAAGGAATGCATTATTGTTCATCAATGTATGCACCTTTGAAACACGTTATAGTAAAAGATCCAAAAGATGCTTTCCGAAGTCAGAAACATCTTAGTGATGAATGGAAAACATTTAACTACTTATCTGAGCCTAATTATGAAGAAGCTCTAAGTGAATATGCTGAATTTATTGGGATTCTTGAAAAGTATGTTGAGACTATTGATTATTTGCCAATAGCAGATGAAGTAGGATTAGATTCGCTCTACGCACATGATCCAGTTAAATTCACACCAAATGGTGCCATTATACTGAAGTCTGGCAAAAAATTAAGACAACCAGAAGCGGCAGTATACAAGGACTTTTTACAGGAAAAAGGTATTCCAGTCATTGGTGAACTTACAGGAGAGGCGGTTTCAGACGGTGGAGATATTGTTTGGCTAGATGATCGAACGCTCGTAGTGGGGAGAGGTTATCGTACTAACGATGAAGCCATTCGTCAGTTAAAGGAAATGACAGCCGATATGGTAGATGAATTTATAGTTGTACAGCTACCACATGATCTAGGTGAAGCTGAGTGTTTACATTTAATGTCTTTCATAAGTATGGTAGACCGAGATTTAGCTGTTGTGCATTCACGCTTAATGCCAGTATTTTTCAGACAACTGCTAATCGAACGTGGCATCCAGCTAGTAGAAGTCCCAAAGGATGAATATGATGCGCTAGGCTGTAATGTGTTAGCGCTTGCACCAAGGGTATGTGTGATTCCTCAAGGCAACAAAGAAACAAAGCAACAGCTACTTGATGCTGGAGCAATTGTGTATGAATATAAAGGCGATGAAATTACTGTTAAAGGAACTGGTGGGCCAACATGTTTAACTTGCCCAGTAGTAAGAGGATAAAGGAGAAGATGAATATGTTCAAAAATGTAATTGTCAAAAATCCAGGAAATAGTTTTGTAAACGGTTTAACAACTAGTGATTTAGGGAAGCCCATTTTAGAAAAATTGTTTGAACAGCACGAAAACTATGTAGAGGCTTTAAAAAAATGTGGTGTTGAGGTCACTCAATTACCAGCGAATGAAGCATTTCCAGATTCAACATTTGTAGAGGATACAGCCGTATTAACACCTGAGTTTGCTATTATATCGAATCCTGGAGCAGTAGCTCGTAACCGTGAAATTGAAGAAATTGAACCAGCTGTAAAGCAATTCTATGAAAAAATTTACTATATTAAAGGTTCTGGAACACTTGATGGTGGAGATGTATTACAGGCAGAGAAAAAGTTTTACGTAGGGATTTCAGATCGCACAAATGAAGAAGGAGCGCAGCAATTTAAAGAAATTGTTGAGCAAGAGGGCTATGAGGCAACTATTATTCCATTAAAAGAGTTCTTCCATTTAAAAACAGGAATTGCCTATGTTGGGGAAAATCGCATGGTGCTAGCTGGTGAGTTTGTCGACCACCCTGCATTTGAATCTTACGATAAAATCATAATTCCTAAAGAAGATGAGTATTCAGCTAACTGTATTCAAGTAAATGATTATATTATTATTCCAGCTGGCTATCCAGAAACAAATCGTAAACTACTGGATCTAGGCTATCAAACAATTGAACTTGATATGTCTGAATTCAGAAAACATGATGGTGGTTTAAGCTGTTTATCATTACGTTTTTAAGTAATTCTAACAATACCCAATCAATTTAAAAGAGAAAATTGATTGGGTACTTTCATTCTATAAATATCAGAAAATTTAATATTTTTACATTATATGGGAAGTAGGGATGGATGTTGAATAAAGGGGATCAGCTTCACACTAATCAATTAAAACGTTCGATGAAAAGCCGTCACTTGTTAATGCTTTCACTTGGAGGTGTTATTGGAACAGGGTTATTTTTAAATGTAGGCTACACCATTAATCAGGCAGGCCCAGGAGGCGCGCTTATTGGCTACTTGTTTGGTGGCTTAATTTTGTTTATGGTCATGAACTGTCTTGGAGAATTGGCTGTTTACATGCCTGTTACAGGCTCCTTCCAAACATACGCAACACGTTTCATTAGTCCTTCAGCTGGTTTTTCATTAGGTTGGATGTATTTTGTCGGTTCTGCTGCCACAGCTGGTGTTGAATTTACGGCTGCAGGCATTTTAATGCAGCATTGGTTTCCAAGTGTACCAATTTGGATATGGTGTGCTGTGTTTATGGTTCTTTTATTTGTCTTAAATGCTTTAACAACGAAGGGCTTTGCTGAAGCGGAATTCTGGTTTGCTAGTATAAAAGTTGTTGCAGTGATTGCATTTATCATTATTGGTGGTGCGGCAATCTTTGGTTTAATTCCATTAGCAGATCGTCCAACTCCACATCTCACAAATTTAGCACCTTCTGGCTTATTCCCGGCAGGTATTACGATTATTTTTGTCACAATGATGAATGTTATTTTTTCTTATCAGGGATCAGAGCTGGTTGGAATTGCAGCAGGGGAGACCGAGAACCCTGAAAAAAATATTCCAAGAGCGATTCGTACAATTCTTTTCAGAATCATCGTTTTCTATATTGCTTCCATTATTGTATTGTCAGCAATATTCCCAGCATCAGAGCTTGGTCTTATGGAGAGTCCATTTGTCACGTTAATGAATTTAGCTGGTGTGCCTTATGCAGCTGGCATCATGAACTTTGTTATTTTGACGGCTATTTTATCAGTTGGTAATTCATGCTTATATGCATCAACACGTTTATTATTTTCTATGTCACAAGAGGGGATGGCACCCAAATTATTTGGTCGATTAACGAAAAATAAAGTACCATTAAATGCGCTTATTTTTACAATGGTATTCTCGCTCTTATCATTGTTAACAAGTGTAATGGAAGCTGATGCTGTATTTGTATTACTAATGTCGGTAGCTGGAATATCTGTCACAATTTCATGGATGGGAATTTGTGCTTCTCAATTAATGTTCCGCTATCGCTATGTCAAGTCTGGAGGAAATGTGGCTGATCTAAAATTTAAGACACCATTATTTCCACTGATTCCAGTATTTTGTATAATCTTCTGTGTATTTATTTTAGCATTTTTAGCGTTTGATCCAACACAAAGGATTGGTTTACTGTACGGGATTGGCTTCTTTATTGCCTGTATGATCTTTTATCAATTGAAATTAAAAAAAGTGGCAACTGCTGCTACAGATAGCAAAAATGAAGAAACACTAGAAGTTCGTTAATAGAATCTCTAACGAATGGGAGTTAAAGGAGAATTTTTATGAATACTTTTATGTGGGATACACCCGAAAAACTACGTGCCCTCTTATGTGAACTTGTGAGCTGGGAAAGCAGAACATTAACGAAGGGTGAAAATGAATTTGCCTTTCGCTTAAAAGATAAATTGTTAACGCTTCCATATTTTGATAAACACCCGGAATTGATTGAATTACATGATGCAGGACTTGGCAGAAACGCGGTTACAGCCTTCTATAAGCATCCAACGGCAACGGAAACGGTTGTATTAATTAGCCACTTTGATACCGTGCATACGGAGGAATATGGCGAACTAGAGCCGTTAGCCTTTTATCCGGAAGAACTAACGAAAAAGCTACTGGAGCCTAAATACCTAAAAGACTTACCAGAGGCAGCTCGCATTGATTTGGAGTCAGGGAATTATTTATTTGGTCGCGGCACAATGGATATGAAAATGGGTCTTGCCTTACACATGCAGTTAATTGAAAAGGCAAGCTTTGAGCAATGGCCGATTAATTTGATTTTAACGACGGTTCCTGATGAGGAAGTCAACTCTGCTGGTATGAGAGCGGCTGTTGTGGAACTGGTGAGACTGCGGGAACAGCATGGTTTAACCTATCAATTATTTTTAAATAGTGAGCCTTCCTTTTCACAAGGGCCATCGGATACGAATGAATATATTTATTCAGGCACAATTGGTAAAATCATGCCTGCTGCCTTGTTCTATGGAAAAGAGACACATGTCGGTGAACCATTAAAAGGGATGACGGCTACCTTTATCGCCTCCTATATGACACAGCATATGGAGTGGAACCCGCTTTTCCGTGAAACAGATTTAGGTGAAAGCACGCCACTACCCGTCTCTCTACAATTAAAAGATTTAAAAATGGAGTATTCTACACAAACACCGTATCGTGCGGCGGCACTTTACAATGTCTTCTTGTTAAAACGGACAGCTGCAGAAGTGATGGCTATTTTTGAGGAAGTTGCATTACAGGCTATGGCTGCTTGCAATGCGCACTATCAGGACATTTGTACACGAGAAAATGTGCAGGGTGTGGGCAAAGTAAGGGTCTTACGCTACGAGGCATTATTGGAGCACGCCATCGATAAATTAGGGGCTGAGGAAGTACAAGCGATTAAGCAGCAGGTTCTGCAACATAGTGCATGGGATGATCGTGAAAAGTCCATTCGCATTGTGGATCAGCTCATGATTCGCTGTCAGGAATTAGCACCTGCCACAGTTCTGTTATATGCGCCACCTTACTACCCAGCCATTAATTCATCCAATCACCCATTAGTGAAACAGTCGATTGAATTAATGAAGCAAACAGCTCAAACATTTGATATTGAGGTGGAGCAGATCCACTACTTTAACGGCATTTGTGATTTAAGCTATGTGAACTATTCAGATGCATCCAATGAGTCGCTAGCATTTGAGCGGAACACACCAGTATGGGGCGACACGTATCATATTCCATTTAAAGAAATGGCGGCATTACAAAGTCCTGTATTAAATGTCGGTCCATTTGGTAAGGATGCCCATCAAAAAACAGAACGATTGCATGTGGATAGTGCGTTTAAAGAAATGCCTGTTATGATTGATACGCTTATTAAAAGTCTATTTTAGCCAGATAAATTTTTTGATATTTAATTGAATACAATGTAAAAAGTTGATGCTATAAAGGTATCAACTTTTTTATTTACCAGAAAAATTTAGATTGACTTGTATTTTTCATTATCATGACGATACATATAGGACATTATAATTATTTGAAAGTGGACATGAGGAGCGAGCATGATGGAAAATCAAGAAAAAATAGCTTTTTCTATTCGTGAAGAAATGGTTCAGTCGAATTTAAAAGGGATGAGAATGGTTGCTTGGACACTCATGTATGTATCAGTCATTATTTCGATTATTCATTATGGAGAGGTTTTCTTTATTAAGGCAGAAAGAGCTATGGTCCCCTTCTATATTGCTATTCATATCGCCATGTTTTATATAGATGTAGCAGTATTATTGTTTATCCGAGAAAAGAGAATTCATATTACGCCTTTAACTATACAGAAGTATGAACGATTGGTTGTTGTTTATATTTACACAATAATGCTATTGATTACTGCTATATCGGTATTGGATGTTTACTTTTTCCGCCATGCAGCATTGTATGAGGTGATTTTGATCATCATTTGTACAGTATTCGCATTACCTTTACGTAAAATTGTCTGGATTATTTTGCTTTCTGCATCAGCGATTATTGCGAGTGCATATATGGGTGCTGGAATATCGAGTGAGAATATAAAAATCATATTACCGATGTCACTATTAATACCTATTGGTGTAATGATTCAATATCAGACCTATAAGGTTCGTAAACAAATCCATACCCAGCATATTTTATTGAATGAGGAAATGACCAAAACGAAACGACTATCAGAATTGTTGGCTACTAAAAATAATGAATTAGCAGAGCAAGCATTAAAAGATTCTTTAACGAATCTACCTAATCGACGTGCATTTAATCAAAAATTGAATAAAATAGGACATCAACTTCATCTAACGCAATCTTTCACAGTCATAATGATTGATATTGATTGCTTTAAAAAATTTAATGATTATTATGGACATTTACAGGGAGATGATGCAATTGTCAAAGTCGCATCCCTGTTGGATGAAATTGCAGGGAAGTATAATGCATTCGTTGCCCGTTGGGGAGGCGAGGAATTTGTGATGATAAGTCAGCATACTCACAAGTTTGCTGAACCTGTTTGTGAAGAAATTTTAGAAGAAGTTCGAGAACTTAATATTCCGCATATACAATCTACTATTGCCCAACATGTTACGGTCAGTATTGGAATGTGCCATGCTAAAATCACAAAATATGAGCAATTACAATCATGTTGTGAATTAGCTGACCAAGCGCTGTATTTAGCTAAGCAAAACGGACGAAACAACTATTATCGTAAAATGGCAATTTTTGATGAAGAAGCAAATGCGTCTATTTGAAGTCAGAAAACGTTGCTACGAAGCCTTTCAATACCCCCTTAGGTTGCTTAAATTATAACGAAAGTGTTACAATATAGTTTAGTCAAAAAGAGCCAAGGGGGCATTTCTATGTCAATTGAATTAAACAATGAATTCGGCCAAATTGATATTTCAACAGATGTACTTGCACAAATTGCTGGTGGAGCTGCTGTAGAATGCTACGGTATTGTTGGCATGGCATCTAAACATCAAATTCGTGATGGTCTAACTGATATTTTACGTAAAGAAAACTTCGCAAAAGGTGTTGTAATTCGACAACAGGACGACGATTTACATATAGATATGTACATTATTGTTAGTTACGGGACAAAAATTTCGGAAGTTGCTTATCAAGTACAATCGAAAGTGAAATATACAGTAGATAAAACATTAGGTATGAGCGTAAAATCTGTCAATATCTTTGTACAGGGCGTTCGTGTAGCGAATTAAGAGGAGGAACTAAATCGAATGCAGTCTTTAGACGGTATAAAGTTTGCTGAAATGGTACAAATGGGTGCGCATCACCTTTACCAAAATGCAAATTATGTAGATTCATTAAATGTTTTCCCCGTTCCAGATGGTGATACAGGTACAAATATGAACTTATCGATGACATCTGGTGCTAAGGAAACAGAGCATGCTGCTTCAGAGCATATTGGTAAAACAGCACAGGCATTATCAAAAGGCTTGTTAATGGGTGCGCGTGGGAATTCAGGCGTTATTCTATCTCAATTATTCCGTGGTTTTGGGAAGTTTATTGAAAAAGAGTCAACAATTGATGCAAAGGGCTTTGCAGGAGCCTTCCAAGCAGGTGTTGATACGGCATATAAAGCTGTTATGAAGCCAGTAGAAGGAACGATATTAACAGTGGCACGTGAAGCTGCAAAAAAAGGTGTAGAAGTAGCAGAAACTGAAAACGATATCATTGCCATAATGGAAGCTTTTACAGCAGAGGCAAAGGCATCGTTGGATCGCACACCTGACCTACTGCCTGTTTTAAAAGAGGTCGGTGTGGTAGATAGTGGTGGTCAGGGCTTACTATTTGTGTATGAAGGGTTTTTAGCTTCCTTGAAGGGTGAGGCTCTCCCTGAGAAAAATGATGCGACGCTCGATGATTTAATCAATGCAGAACATCATAGAGCGCAAGATTTCATGAACACTGCCGATATTGAATTTGGCTACTGTACAGAAATAATGGTACGCTTAGAGGAAGGAAAAGAACCTTTTGATGAGGAACAATTCCGTAATGAATTAAATCCTTTGGGGGATTCTTTACTTGTGATTTCGGATGAGGAAATTGCGAAAGTTCATATCCATTCCGAGCAACCAGGTTCTGTTCTATCGATTGGACAAAAATACGGTAGTCTTATAAAAATTAAAGTGGATAATATGCGTGAGCAGCATTCAGCAATCGTTGGTGAAGAACATAAAGCGCCAACGCCTGCCAAAAAAGTAGAAAAACATCCATATGCTATTGTCACGATTGCTATGGGTGAGGGTGTGGCAGAATTATTGCGCTCTATCGGTGCTTCCTATGTCATTGAAGGCGGGCAAACAATGAATCCTTCAACTGAAGATATCGTGAAAGCTGTACAAGAAATTGGGGCAGAGAAAGTATTAATCTTACCAAATAATAAAAATATAGTAATGGCAGCGGAGCAAGCAGTTGAACTATTAGAAATTGATGCAGCAGTTGTCCCTACTAAGACGATTCCTCAAGGAATGGCAGCAATTTTAGCGTTTAATCCAGAGGCGGCTGTTGATGCAAATAAAAAGACCATGTCAGAAGCATTCGCGAACGTGAAGACAGGTCAAGTTACCTATGCAGTGCGTGATACATCTATTGATGGTGTTGAAATCCGTAAAGATGATTATATGGCATTGGCAGAAGGAAAAATTGTTCTTTCTACACCAGCACTAAAGGATGCAGCTGAAAAAGTAATTATGGATTTAGTCGATGAAGATGCTGAGATTGTTACTGTGATCTATGGTGAAGATACAACTGAACAAGCTGCTTCAGAGTTGGTAGCCTTCATTGAAGAGAACTATCCAGATGTAGAAGTTGAATTATTTGATGGAAAACAAGGATTATATCCATATATTATTTCAGTAGAATAATTACATGCTACTTTGCAATTCCGTAAAGAAAGCAGTGCACAAAACGTGTACTGCTTTTGTTTATGCTACAAAGAGAATGATGGGTTAAATTTATTAAAAACGTACTAAATATGAAGAATTCAATGTACGTACCCACAGGATATAAAATTTGGAAATATTGGAATGTCAACGCTTTAGTAGTTGTGTATATATGGTGCGGACAAAAAATAAGCATATATATTTACTATAAATTATAGTAGTGGTAATTTTCTGAAAGTTGATAAATTAAATGCTTTACTTTTATAGTAACTATCAAGCATGATATAAATAAAAATAAATATTATTATACGAATAGAATAGAGGGGTGTTTGTATGAAGTTTACTTCAGTATTTGATATTATTGGACCAGTCATGATTGGGCCTTCCTCCTCTCATACGGCAGGTGCAGCTCGTATCGGGCGTGTTGCAAGGGATTTATTTGGTAGACAACCTAAATGGGCAAAAATTCATTTATATGGATCATTTGCAGAAACGTATAGAGGGCATGGTACAGATGTTGCGATTGTGGGAGGCTTATTAAATTACGATACATTTGATGATCGTATTAAAACAGCATTTGAAGATGCTAAAAAAGCAGGATTAGAATATGAATTTATTCCTGAAACAGCTAATACGGAGCATCCAAATACGGCTCGACTTGTCATTGGGGACGATGAAGGGGAAATGTCAGTAGTCGGTATTTCGATTGGTGGCGGAAAAATTGAAGTCAGTGAAGTCAATGGCTTTAAGTTGCGTTTAACTGGTGGCATGCCAGCTATTCTTGTTGTACATGACGATCGTGCTGGCTGTATTGCCAATGTAGCCAATTGCTTAGCGATGCATGAAGTCAACATTGGGCATATGGAGGTGTCACGTATCGAACGTGGTTTAACTGCTCTAATGGTGATTGAAATTGACCAAAACATTGAGGATAAGGTGCTGCAGCAAATATCCTTAATTCCACATATTACAAAGGTTTCTAAAATTAATAACTAAGGGGGTGTCCCGTAATGGACGTTTTATTTCATAATGTTCGTGAGCTTGTTGAACGAGCAGAGCAAGAAGGAAAATTAATATCAGAAATTATGATCGAACAGGAAATATTGATAACTGGCAGAACTCGTGAAGAAATCATCCAGCAAATGGATCGAAATCTAACAGTGATGGAAGAAGCAATTGAACGCGGATTACAAGGTGTGCAATCAGTAACAGGTTTAACTGGTGGGGATGCCGTATTGCTTCAAAATTATATTAAACAAGGAAAGTCACTAGCAGGTGATTTATTATTAGATGCAGTAAGTAAAGCGGTTGCAACAAATGAAGTAAATGCTGCAATGGGCACAATATGTGCAACGCCAACAGCAGGTTCGGCAGGTGTTGTACCAGGAACGCTTTTTGCTGTAAAAAACAAACTAAATCCAACTCGTGAGCAAATGATTCGTTATTTATTTACGTCAGGAGCATTTGGATTTGTGGTAGCAAATAATGCTTCCATTTCTGGGGCTGCTGGCGGTTGTCAGGCAGAGGTTGGTTCAGCCGCAGGTATGGCTGCTGCTGCTATTGTTGAGATGGCTGGAGGCACACCACAGCAATGTTCAGAAGCGTTTGCCATTACACTAAAAAATATGCTAGGACTTGTCTGTGACCCAGTAGCAGGTTTAGTTGAAGTACCATGTGTCAAACGTAATGCCATGGGTGCATCTAACTCCCTTGTAGCGGCGGATATGGCGCTTGCAGGTGTAACGAGTCGTATTCCATGTGATGAAGTAATTGGCGCAATGTATCGCATTGGACAATCTATGAGTCCAAATCTTAAAGAGACCGCACGAGGTGGTCTAGCGGCAACACCAACAGGAAAGGCTATCAGTAAAGCTATTCTTGAAAACGGTGGCTTACAAAGCATTAAAGCACTTCAATAAAAATGTAGAAACATGCTATCTGAATAGGTAGCATGTTTTTATGTTGGTTGATAACTTAATGGAAAGAAAAACCCTCTAACGTACATCGTCGTTTTATGTATAATTAAATTTTAATAAGTGAAATCTTAATTGATAGCAGGGGCGTGAATAGAGATGGATTTGCGTAATTTGAAAACGTTTCATGTTGTTTCAACTTACCTCAACTTTACAAAAGCGGCTCAAATTTTAAATTATAGCCAGCCTACAATTAGCCAACAGATTAAAGCGTTAGAGGAAGAGTTAGGACATATCTTAATTAATCGAATGGGCAAAAAAATGTTTCTTTCTCAAGTAGGAAAAATAGTAAAGGAACATACAGATCGATTATTTGGGATTATGGAAGAAATGGAACAGGATTTGAAGAATTTCGAAAAACCCTTTGGCCATTTGACAATCGCTGCGCCAGAATTTTATTGTGGCTATTATTTATCACATATTATTGGCTCGTATTTAAAACTGTACCCTCAGGTAAACTTAAAACTTCTTTGTGCCAATAGTAAAGAAACAGCTAAACTTGTGAGTTCAAATCAAGCAGATATAGGTTTTGTAGCTGGCTATCCTAGTTACGCTGGTGTAGAGGGGATATTATTGGAGGAAGAGGATTTAGTGTTGGTTGGAAATCCGCTTATTGTAAAAGACCGTACTGTGCAGGAAATATTCGATCATTATCCCTTTATAACCTATGGTATGGATGACTCTATTGTCAGTTGCCTTCAAGAAATTCAGTGTAAGCCCCAAACAATAGTGGAATTTGGAAGCGAGGAAGCAATTAAACGAGCGGTAATGGAGCAAGTAGGTCTAGCCTTGCTGAGTGATATTATTATTCAAAAAGAGGTAAGCAAAGGAAGTCTTCAAGTTCTTTACCGATTTCCTAAAAAGTTACCTACTTATTTAATCTTTCCTCAAAATGCTAAAACATTTAGTAATGTAAGTACTTTTATTGATTTAGTCAAAGATACATGGAAAACAATTTAAAAGGTTTGTATATGAAAAGAATGTTGCTTCTTGGTGAAATCGCAGGAATGAACGTTCTTTTTTATTTGTAATTTTTTTGATGTATTCCGATGAATTATATGTAAATTTATCAATAGTAACTATTCGAAATAGTAATTTTTTATTTATTTTTTTATCAATTACAATGAATAAGACGGAAATTTCAAAAAAAGGGGATGGCTTTTTATGATGGAGAGATACGATATGCATTGATAGTGCTAATAAAAATTTGTTTTGATTACTGATTCAACTAAGGAGGATGGCGGATGAGTAAATTTATAGCTAATAAAGAAATAGAGCAACAAAAAGGAATTAATGTTTATGTGTTAATCTTTTGCCTTATTGTCGTATCATCCATTTTAACGTATTTTATTCCAGCTGGTTCATTTCAACGGGAAGAAGTTAATGGACGTCAAGTGATTCAACCTGGGACATTTAGTTTTACAGAAATGAACCCTATTGGATTTTTAGATATTTTTAGCAGTGTTCATTCTGGCATGATGCAAGGGGCAAGTATTATTTTCTTTGTATTGATTGTGGGAGGTACCTTTGGGATACTATCAGCCACAGGGGCGTTGGAATCCTTTATCGCTATGCTATCCGTAAAAATGGCTAAACGTGAAATGTTAATAATACCAGTATTGATGTTGTTTTTCGCCTGTGCTGGGTCATTAATGGGGATGTCTGATGAAACGATTGTGTATGTAGGGATTCTTGCACCGCTTGCTGTTGCCCTAGGTTTTGATGCAATTACGGGTTTTGCTATTGTTATTCTAGGTGCATCTGTCGGATTTTCGGCAGCTGTTATGAATCCGTTTACAGTAGGAATAGCGCAAGAGATTGCGGGCTTGCCATTATTTTCAGGAATTGCTTTTCGAATTGTAATTTTTATTGTCTTATACACAGTAGCAACAATATATGTATATCGCTATGCAAGAAAAGTGAAGAATAATCCCGAAATAGGGTTTTATGGGAATTTCCGCAATGGGGATGGTGGTTTCGTACAGGGGAATTCGAAAATGGAAATAAGACATAAGCTTGTTATGGCTACATTTCTATTGAATTTTATCGTGTTGATGTACGGGGTTGTAAAACTAGGTTGGTACATTACTGAAATAGCTGGTTTATTTTTATTGTTTGGTATTTTGATGGGGCTTATTGGCAAACTATCACCTTCGCATATTGCTAATTCATTTATGAAGGGTGCTGGGGATTTAATTGGTGGTGCGCTTATCATTGGATTAGCCCAGTCTATTTTAGTGATTTTCAATAACTCAGGATTAATTGATACAATCCTCTTTTACACGTCTGCATTGCTTGATTCAGTTCCACCTGTACTAAATGCAGTAGGGATGTTTATCTTCCAGTTATTTTTAAACTTTTTAGTACCATCAGGAAGTGGACAGGCTGCCTTAACAATGCCGATTATGGCACCTTTATCAGATATGATTGGCGTTACAAGACAGACAGCTGTACTTGCCTATCAATTTGGAGATGGTATGTCGAATATTATTTTCCCTACAGTAGGTTTTTTAATGGCGGGATTATCAATTGCGGGTATTCCTTGGGGTAAATGGATAAAATGGATTTTTCCGTTTATGCTTATTCAAGTAACAGTTGCTGTAATATCGCTCATTATTGCGCAAATCATACAATATGGACCTTTCTAAAGGAGTTTTAACAATGGAAATAATGAATATGAAAAAATTAGCAGAAAAGGCAATAGAGGATCGTCGTCATCTGCACCAATACCCAGAGCTTTCTGGTCAAGAATACGAAACAAGTAAGTTTATTCGCCAAAGACTAGAGGCGTTAGATATAGAAATTCTAGATTACGAACCTCCAGGTGTAGTGGCATTTATAAAAGGGACAAAGGGAACAAAGACCATTGCATTACGTGCCGATATAGATGCATTACCTATAGAAGAAGAGGGAGACAAGCCATACATTTCTCACAAGCAAGGTATTGCTCATATGTGTGGCCATGATGGTCATACTGCGATTTTATTAGCAGTTGCAACATGGATAAGCTTAAATAGGGAGAAAATCGAACCGAATATCAAGCTTATATTTCAATCGGCAGAGGAAATCACCCCAAGTGGAGCTGATTTATTAATTCAAAAAGGTGTGTTGGAAGATGTAGATGCTATTTTTGGCATTCACCTATGGCAAGGTTTAGAGAAAGGTAAGATTGGTTTAACACATGGACCAATGATGGCTTCTATTGATGATTTTGAAATTATAATTCAAGGGTATGGTGGGCATGGATCGATGCCACATGAAACAATTGATCCTATTTATATAGCGAGCCATTTAATGCAAGCTTTTCAAAGTATCATAAGTAGAAATGTCAATCCTATCGATGCCGGTGTCATTACAGTAGGTAATATACAAGCGGGGACTACCTATAATATTATTCCTGATACGGCAAAATTAATTGGAACGATCAGAGCGTTGACACCGAACACTGTAAAAATCATTAAAACGAAAATGGTAAGTTTAACAGAGGGAATTTGTCGAGCATTTGGAGCAGAGGGAAAAATCGATTTTATTTTAGGAACACCTCCGCTCATCAATGATCCGACACAATCACGAATTATTGAATCGATTGTACGGGAACAATTCGGAGATACTGCATTTAAGGTAGTTGAACCAGTCATGGGAGGAGAAGATTTTTCTTATTATTTACAACATAAGCCTGGAGCATTTGTTTTTGTAGGTATGGGTGGTAAAAAAAGCCAATATCCACATCATCATCCACGATTTGATGTAGATGAAGATGTTTTCCCTGACGCTATTCAACTATTTATAAACATTATCTTGCAACATAAATAATCAGACTAATTATACGGAAAGGAGCTATACATCGTGATAAAAAAGATTGAAGTGTTTGCAGCACGATTACAATTAAAGGAACCATTCATTATTTCGTATGTTCATTTAGATGATATGCCAACTATTCTTACCAGAATAGAGACGGATGAGGGGGTAGTTGGCTGGGGCGAAGCTGTGCCTGATCAAAATGTGACTGGTGAAACTTGGGAGAGTACGTATCACGTTATTAAACATGAATTAGCCCCATTATTGATTAATGAAGATCCATTTGCAGTAGAGCGTATTCATAAAAAGTTTAATGAAAAAATTGATGGAGTCCCTTCAGCAAAAGCAGCATTGGACATTGCACTCTATGATTTGATGGGGAAAATGACTGGTCAACCTGTTTATCAATTAATTGGTGGAAAAGCACATGAGGAATTACAGGTGCCAAGAGTGATTAGTATTAAAAGTCCGGAAGAAATGGCTAAAGATGCAAGTGAATTTGTAAAATCGGGTTTCCGTAATATTAAAATTAAGGTTGGTACAAATGCTGAAATAGATATTGCTCGTATTCGTGCGGTAAGAGAAGCAATAGGGGATGAGGTGCAACTGCGGGTAGATGCCAATCAAGGTTGGAATAGAATGGAGACATTAAAAGTAATAAGAGAAACTACAGCTTGTCATGTAGACTGGTACGAGCAACCTGTAAAAGCACATGATTTAAGAGCGTTAAAAGAAATCAGAGCCCTTTCTCCTTGTAGTATTATGGTAGATGAGGGTGTTCATAATATTTATGATTTAGTCGATGTCATAGAAATGCGTGCTGCGGATATGCTAAATATAAAATTAATGAAATCAGGTGGAATCTATCCAGCTCTAGCTCTAGCAAGTCTGGCAGAGGCTGCAGAGATGCCTTGTCAAGTAGGCTCTATGGTGGAATCAGCAATCGGAACAATGGCTGGGGCACACCTAGCGATTAGTAAGTCGATTATCCATACAAACGAGATGGTTGGGCCATTAATGTTTGTAAAAGATGTGGCAAATGTTACATACTATAAAGACATCCTACAGTTAAGCCATAAAGCTGGATTAGGAATAGAAGTTGATGAGCAATATGTGAAAGAAATTACATGCTTCTCCTGTGAAATTAAATAATCAAAAATTTAACCCTATCAATCATTGGTAGGGTTTTTGCTTATGTGTAGGGTTAGGGAAATAATTTATGGTACATTAGATAGAGAAAGGGTATAACACTACATAAACAATCAATGAAGGGAGTTGTGGGAGAAGATGACTGAATTATATGGACCCGTCAATGAATTAAAAGGCGTCGGGAAAGAAACAGCAGCACATCTTGAATCACTAGGAATCAATACAATAGCTGATTTATTATGGACGTTCCCACATCGACATGAAGATTTTCGTTTAAAAGATTTAGCGCAAACACCACATAACGAACGTGTGACGGTTGAATGTAAGGTGGAGCGTGAGCCTACAGTTTTGTTTTTAGGTCGCAATAAATCAAGACTTCAAGTAACCGTTTTAGCAGGACGTCATTTAGTGAAAGTCGTATTTTTTAATCAGGGCTATTTAAAGCAAAAGCTTGTACCTGGAGCCATTATTACGGTGACTGGAAAATGGGATCGTGGTAGACAAGTAATCAACGGCACTTCTGTTACATTTGGTCCTAAAACGGATCAAGTAGACTTTGAGCCTGTCTATAGTCTGAAAGGTTTGATCCCACAAAAAAGATTTCGAAAATATATGCGACAAGTGTTAGATGACTGCGGCGCAGTGTTGCCAGATACCATTCCACATTATTTACAAGAGTCGTATAAGCTCGTTTCAATAAGAGAGGGCTTGGAGGGTATTCATTTTCCACTGGATGCCGGACATGCTAAACAGGCAAGAAGACGCTTTGCCTATGAGGAACTATTAAACTTCCAATTGCGTATTCAAGCTTTACGGAAAATAAGGAAGGATAGTGAACACGGTACAGTCATTCAGTTTGATGTGCATAAGTTACGAGACTTTATTGCTTCTTTGCCCTATGAATTGACGAATGCCCAAAAACGCGTGGTGAATGAAATTTGTAAAGATTTGAAGGAACCGCATCGGATGAATCGCTTGCTACAGGGGGATGTAGGTTCAGGGAAAACAGTCGTAGCGGCAATAGGGCTATATGCGGCCGTAACAGCAGGTTTTCAAGGAGCCTTAATGGCACCAACTGAAATATTAGCAGAACAGCACTTGGAGAACTTGAAAGAATGGTTCCAGCCCTTTGGCATTCGTGTTGCACTGTTATCTGGGTCCACTAAAACAAAGGAGCGACGTGTGATATTAGCTGATTTGGCAAATGGGGATCTTGATATTGTCATTGGCACACATGCACTAATCCAGCCAGATGTTGTTTTTCATAAATTAGGCTTTGTCATCACGGATGAACAGCACCGCTTTGGTGTGGAGCAACGTCGTGTTTTGCGAGATAAAGGGGAGAATCCAGATGTGCTCTTTATGACAGCTACCCCGATACCAAGAACACTGGCTATTACGGCATTTGGGGAAATGGATGTATCGATGATTGATGAAATGCCAGCAGGGCGCAAGCAGATTGAAACGCATTGGATGAAGAAAGAACAAATCGGCTCTGTTTTGTCCAAGCTAGAATTAGAGTTAGCGGCTGGAAGACAAGCCTATGCGATTTGCCCGCTTATTGAGGAATCCGATAAGCTTGATGTTCAAAATGCAGTGGAAATTTATGAGCAGCTAGCGACTTATTTTAAAGATCGTTATCAGGTCGGTTTAATGCATGGGCGTTTATCAGCCGATGAAAAAGATACTGTTATGCGGGCTTTTAGTGAAGGAACCATTCAGGTTTTAGTTTCTACAACCGTTGTGGAGGTAGGTGTGAATGTGCCGAATGCTACCTTTATGATTGTCTATGATGCTGAACGTTTTGGCTTAGCGCAGTTGCATCAGCTTCGAGGGCGTGTTGGGCGTGGAGAGCATCAATCCTACTGTATTTTACTTGCTGATCCTAAGTCTGATGAGGGGAAAGAGCGTATGCAATCGATGACGGAAACGAATGATGGTTTCCGTTTAGCTGAAAAAGATTTGGAATTAAGGGGACCAGGGGACTTTTTTGGTAGAAAGCAAAGTGGTTTACCTGATTTTAAAGTAGCTGATTTAGTACATGATTATCGTATACTGGAGACCGCTAGAAAAGATGCCACAGAGATGCTTGAAACAAAAGCGTTTTGGCAGGATGACGACTATCAATACTTGCGTAAAATGCTAGAGGATTCTGGTGTTTTACAAGGGGAACGCTTCGATTAGTGTTGGAAGCTTATTAGCATAGAAAGAATGTAAGTACTTGATTTCAAAACAAGTCTTGCATTCTTTTTTTATACTCTATATACTGATATTAGTACCAAGTGCTAATAACAACTCAAAAGGTGGCGAATGAAGTTGAGACGAACGAAAAAAGAGCGACAGCGACTACTATCTGAAACGATAGCTGAAAATCCATTCGTCACAGATGAACAGCTAGCAACACAGTTTCAGGTAAGTGTCCAAACAATTCGTTTAGACCGTATGGAGTTATCCATACCAGAATTACGAGAGCGAATTAAAGACGTTGCTTCAAAAAACTATGAAAATGAAGTAAAATCTCTACCGATTGATGAGGTCATCGGGGAAATTGTAGATATTGAATTAGATCATCGAGCACTCTCGATTTTTGATGTACAAGAAGAGCATGTTTTTCAGCGCAATGGCATTGCACGTGGCCATCATTTGTTTGCGCAAGCAAATTCATTAGCGGTTGCAGTAATTGATGACGAACTAGCATTAACCGTACATTCCAATATAACGTTTGTGAAACCTGTACGAGCTGGAAATCGTGTTATTACAAAAGCGATTGTTATCGGACGAGATGAACAAAAACATCGTACAAAAGTCGAGGTAACATCTACCGTTAATGGTGAAACCGTTTTTGTTGGTGAGTTTGATATGTACCGCACGAAAGGTAAAGGTGAGTAACAATGAAATTAGCGCTTGATGGAATGGGTGGAGACAATGCACCAAAATCAGTTGTTGAAGGTGCACTTTTAGCATTAGAGCAAATCCCAAACTTAGAAATTCAATTATATGGTCAGCAAGATAAGCTGGAACCATTTTTAAAACAACATGATCGATTAAAGGTTATACATTGTGAGGAAGTAGTAGAAGGAACTGATGATCCTGCCCGCGCTGTTCGTAGAAAAAAAGATTCTTCAATGGCACGTATGATGGATGCAGTAGAAGAAGGTAGAGCAGATGCTTGCCTTTCTGCTGGGAACACAGGTGCCCTTATGGCAGGAGGCTTATTTAAAGTAGGTCGCATTGAGGGAATAGCTCGACCAGCATTAGCTACAACGCTACCAACATTAGATGGTAAAGGCTTTTTAATGCTTGATTTAGGAGCAAACGCAGATGCTCGACCAGAGCATTTAGTGCAATATGCGATTATGGGTGATATTTATGCTAAAAAGGTTGGAGGATTACAAAAACCAAGAATTGGCTTATTAAATATCGGCACTGAGGATAAAAAAGGAAATGAACTAACGAAAGCAGCCTTCGAATTATTGAAGGAAGCGGATTTGAATTTTATTGGTAATGTTGAAGCGCGTGATTTACTTGAAGGAGTAGCTGATGTTGTTGTAACGGATGGCTTTACAGGCAATATGGTGTTGAAGTCTATTGAAGGGACGGCAGGTGCTTTATTTTCCATGTTGAAAGAGGCCTTTATGTCTTCAACGAAAACAAAAATTTCGGCAGCACTCATGAAAAATAATTTACGTGACTTGAAAAATAAAATGGACTATACAGAGTATGGTGGCGCAGGATTGTTTGGCTTACAAGCACCTGTTATTAAGGCACATGGATCATCTAACGCGAAAGCGATTTTCAGTGCCATTCGACAAGCCAATACGATGGTAGAGCATACCGTTATTTCGACGATTACTGAGACAGTACGTCACATAGAAATTGATTAAGCAAAGGGGATTATTCAAATGACGAAAATAGCATTTATTTTTCCAGGACAGGGATCGCAAGTAGTTGGAATGGGTCAGGAGTTTGTTGAAAATGCTGCAGAAAGTAAAGCGTTTTATGATCGTGCAGATCAAGCTCTTCAATTTGAATTATCTAAATTAATGTTAGAAGGTCCAGCAGAAGAGTTAACATTGACATATCATGCACAGCCAGCGCTTCTTACTACTGGTGTAATGGTGGCCGAAAAGTTGCGCGCAGCAGGTATTCAACCACACTACGCAGCGGGTCATTCACTTGGAGAATATAGTGCATTGGTTTTAGCAGGCGTTATGTCATTTGATGATGCCGTGTCGATCGTGCATAAACGAGGTCTTTATATGAATGAAGCTGTACCAGCAGGACAAGGTGCGATGGCGGCAATTCTAGGAATGGAACTAGAGGCATTGAACGAGGTAACAAAGCAGGTGTCAGCTGCAGGCGACTCTGTTCAGGTGGCCAATGTGAATTGTCCAGGACAAATTGTTATTTCAGGCACTAAAGAAGGAGTAGATAAAGCAAGTATCGCCGCTAAAGAAGCTGGTGCAAAACGAGCAATCCCTTTAGTTGTAAGTGGTCCTTTCCACTCTGATTTAATGCAACCATCCTCAGAGAAACTGCAAGCAGCATTGGCAGAGATTTCTTTATCCGCACCTGAAATACCTGTGATTGGTAATGTAATGGCGAAGGAATTAATAGATGTAGCTGCGATTCAACAGGAGCTAGTTGAACAGGTCTATAGTGCTGTGCAATGGGAAGCATCTATGCGTGAAATGATTGCGCAGGGTGTTGATGTCTTTATCGAATGTGGACCTAGCAAAGTATTAAGCGGTCTCTTGAAAAAAATTGATCGCTCTGTTGCAGCTTATTGTGTTTATGATGAAGCTTCATTAGAAGCAGTTTTAGAAGCATCGAAGGAGTGGTCAATCAATGCGTAAATTAGAAGGAAAAGTAGCTGTTGTAACAGGAGCTTCAAGAGGAATTGGACGTGCTATTGCTTTAAAGCTTGCTGATGAAGGTGCGAAGGTTGTTGTGAACTATAGTGGCTCACAGGCAAAAGCGGAAGAAGTAGTGGCGATGATTCAAGAAAACGGTGGCGAAGCAATTGCTGTGCAAGCTAGCGTTTCAAAGACAGAAGAAGTTACAGCTTTAATGGATGCTGCTGTGAAAACATTTGGTTCTCTTGATATTTTAGTTAATAATGCTGGTATTACAAGAGATAACTTGATCATGCGTATGAAAGAGGACGAATGGGACGATGTATTAGACACGAACCTTAAAGGTGTTTTCCTTTGTACTAAAGCGGTAACACGTCAAATGATGAAGCAACGTGCAGGTCGTATTATTAATATTTCTTCTATCGTTGGTGTAGCGGGGAATGCTGGTCAAGCCAACTATGTTGCGGCTAAAGCAGGTGTTATTGGACTAACGAAAACGACGGCAAAGGAATTAGCTTCTCGTCATATTTTAGTCAATGCCATTGCACCAGGTTTTATTGAAACAGAAATGACAGAACAATTGCCAGAGGATATCAAACAAGGTATGCTTACACAGATTCCTCTTGCGAAACTTGGTCAGCCAGAGGATATTGCAAAAGCAGTAGCTTTCCTTGCATCGGATGACGCTAATTATATGACAGGGCAAACGCTTCATATTGATGGCGGCATGGTCATGTAATTTCAATTAGGCATATACGCTGATTTTTTGTATAATCATTTGAGGGGAGGTGAATCATTTGTCTACAGTATTAGAACGCGTAACAAAAGTAATCGTGGACCGTTTAGGTGTGGAAGAAAGCGAAGTAACGCTTGAAGCTTCTTTCCGTGATGATTTAGGTGCTGACTCATTAGACGTAGTTGAGCTTGTAATGGAGCTTGAAGACGAATTCGATATGGAAATTTCTGATGAAGATGCTGAAAAAATCTCAACAGTAGGTACTGCAATCTCATACATCGAAAGTAAATTAAACTAATTTCGTTAAAACTTTATTTAGTGAAAATAGATCACCTCTATAGGTGTAATGGTCATCGTAATCATACAATGGTTTTTATGGTAGCTTGAATAAAGTAGAAATTACTTTTTCTGCTTTTACTTGAAAGAAGAAGCAGATTCAATGAATGAAGATGTATTTAAAGGGGACGAAATGGATCGGTTTTCGATCTATTAACGTCCCTTTTTTCATGTTGAAAATTAATTACGCTTTGGCTTCAAAATTCTCTCTCAAGGGAGATGCATGCTGAATCAAGATAAATTTTCGGAAAAATTTCCAAAACATTGTGTTTAAGCCGAAATACTTTTGCATAAACGCCTTGAAAAAGGTACACTAAAACGGTAGAAACTATTAGGAAGGCAGATTTGTTCAATGGCTATGAAAAGAAAAGGAACTATGCAGAAATCTGGCGTACTTCCTGAAAAAGTACGCAATCAATTTGAGCTGTTACAGCATGAATTAAATATCACATTTATTAATAAAAATTTATTGTATCAAGCATTCACGCATTCATCTTATGTGAATGAGCATCGCCGTAAACTATTTACGGATAATGAGCGTCTTGAATTTTTAGGAGACGCAGTACTTGAACTGTCTGTTTCTAAATATCTTTTTGAGAAATACCCGAATATGAGCGAGGGTGAGTTAACAAAGTTAAGAGCTTCCATTGTTTGTGAGCCATCCCTAGTTATTTTTGCTAATGAGCTAGGCTTTGGACGCTTTGTTTTACTTGGAAAAGGTGAGGAATTAACAGGTGGTCGGGAACGTCCAGCGCTACTTGCAGATGTATTTGAATCATTTGTAGGCGCACTCTATTTAGATCAAGATTTACAAACGGTCGTGTCCTTTTTAGAACGGATCGTGTTCCCAAAAGTAGAAGTCGGTGCTTTTTCGCATGTGATGGATTTTAAAAGTCAATTGCAAGAAATGGTACAGCAAACCAATAATGGACTTCTTCATTATGAGATTATCGATGAAAAAGGCCCAGCACATAATCGTACCTTTGTATCAAGCGTATTATTAAATGGACAAGAGCTTGGTATTGGTCGTGGAAAATCAAAAAAAGAAGCCGAGCAGCAAGCTGCACAATGTGCTATGCGAATGATGCGTGAAGAAGCTGCAAAAGAGGAGGCTTAATAGATGTTCCTAAAACGACTAGAAGTGATTGGCTTTAAATCTTTTGCGGAACGCATTGGAATTGATTTTGTACCTGGTGTTACAGCCGTTGTTGGACCAAATGGCAGTGGAAAAAGTAATGTCACAGATGCGATTCGTTGGGTACTTGGGGAGCAATCGGCAAAGTCGTTACGTGGAGCAAAGATGGAAGATGTTATTTTCGCTGGGAGTGACTCTCGTAAGCCACTCAACTTTGCAGAGGTAACACTTATATTAGATAATACTGACGAGCAACTTGCTTTTTCTTATACAGAAGTCAGTGTAACAAGACGCGTATACCGTTCAGGTGATAGTGAATATTTATTAAATAACCAACAGTGTCGCCTGAAGGATATTACGGACTTGTTTATGGATTCAGGACTTGGAAAAGAGGCATTTTCAATCATCTCTCAAGGACGTGTGGATGAAATTTTAAATAGCCGACCTGATGACCGTCGTTCTATTTTTGAAGAGGCAGCTGGCGTTTTAAAGTATAAAATAAGAAAGAAAAAAGCAGAGCATAAGCTTGTTGAGACAGATGAAAATTTGTATCGTGTATTAGACATTCTCCATGAATTAGACAACCGATTAGAGCCGCTTGAAATGCAGGCATCTAGTGCAAGAGACTATGTACAAATGTCTACCGAGCTAAAGGATTTTGATATTGCCATTCTTGTGCATGATTTTAAAAATTGTGCACAATCTTTGCATGCGCTAAAAGAGGAGTTTGCTGAGCTTTCAGCAACGGAGCTAAAACAAGCTCAAAAAATTACAACGATTGATAAACAGACTACCAATATCCGTAAGCTATTAAAAGATCTGGATGATTATTTGGATGTTTCGCAAGCTGAACTTGTCAATGCCACTATGGAGGTAGAACGTTGGGATGGTCGTAAGGCACTGATGGCTGAAAAACGCCAAAATGCATCCAATCAACTTCTGCAGCTGAATACGACATTACAAGAGGCTAAAGCAGAGGTAGAATTACTGCTTGTTCAAGAACAGGAGAAAAAAGAAGTGTTCTCCGAGAAACAACAAGCCGTTTCAGTGTTAAAACAGAGCATCAAACAGTTAGAACAATCATTAAATCGTTCTGTGACGGAAATCGAGGAAGAAATCGAAGAGCATAAAAATCGATATATTGATTCATTAAATGAAGAAGCAACAGTCAAGAATGAATTGAAAAATATCGACCAGCAATTAGCTCAACAAAAGGCAATGGCAGCAAAAATGTCCGATCAAACAGATGAAATTGGACAGGAGCTTATGCAAATTATTGCTGAAAAGGAAAAGTTAGTGGCTGAACATGCCTTAACAACCAATGATTTGCAGAAAAAACTAGAGCAACATGAAGCCTTACAAATACAGTTAAAAAATGTCAATATATCCTTTGCTGAAAAACAGGATATGCTGTACAAAGCCTACCAGCACCAACAGCAACTAAAGGCTAGAAAAGATACGTTAGCTGAGCTCGAAGCTGATTTTTCTGGGTTCTTCCAAGGTGTTAAAGAAGTCTTACTTGCTCGTGATAAAGGCGAATTACAAGGTATTGAGGGTGCTGTAGCTGAGTTAATTCAAGTTGAAGGAAAGTATTCACAAGCGATCGAAACAGCTTTAGGTGCTGCCTCTCAACATATTGTCACAACCAATGAACGTCATGCACAACAGGCCATTCATTGGTTAAAACAAAAACGGGCTGGACGTGCTACTTTTTTACCAAAAACAGTCATGAAATCACGCAAAATTAATCTAGGGACTATTCAAATAGCAACTGAGCATCCTGCTTTTATTCAAATGGCAGATGCGCTTGTTACTTTTAACGAAGATAATCGAACAATTGTTGAAAACCTTTTAGGAAATGTCATCGTGGCAGCGAATTTAGAAGGTGCAAGTCAAATTGCTCGTTTATGTGGTTTCCGATACCGAGTTGTCACACTTGATGGAGATATTGTCAATGCAGGTGGTTCATTAACAGGTGGTGCATTGAAACAGCAATCCTCACTCTTCACAAGAAAGGCCGAGTTAGATGATTTAATCCTTAAGCTAGAATCATTACAGGCTTCCATTTATAGTGCCGAACAGGCTGTTGCAGCAGAAAAAGAGAAGCTTGCGATACTGCGAGATCAAGTAGAGCAACTAAAGCTTGAAGGAGAGCAATTACGAAAAGATGAAATGCAACAATCTAGCCGCATTCGTGAGCTAGAGATGGTAGAAAAAAGCTTATCGGCCAGAGTAACCTTTGCTTCAACTGAAACACAGGATGTAAAAACACGTGAGGAAGCATTGTTGACACAAAAACAAGTGGCAGTGGAGCGATTAAATACCCTTGCTATAGAGCTTGTCGAAATCAATGAAACTGTAGAACAATTAAGTAAGGTAAAGTTACAAGGTGAGACAGAGAAAGATGTATTACGAGAACAACTTGCCGAAAAACGTTCACAGCTAGCAGTTATGCAGGAACAAATGTCACAAGTTCAAATTACTACTGCTGAACTAGCGCTACAATTAAACAAAGCACAACAAAAAGTAAAAAATATTTCTCAGGAAATAGTGTGGCTTCAATCTGATGAATCGACAAATCATTTAAGTGATGAAGAGGTCGAGGAACAGGTTGTTACATGGAAAGCAAGAAGAGATGCCTTACAAGAAACTATTTCTGATAAGAAAGAGCAGAAAATAGGTCAGCAACAAGAACTAGCTACATTAGAAGAGCAACTGAAGGAACTGCAACGTATTCATAAAGGATACCTTGAGGCAATACGTGCAAATGAGTTAAAACGAAATCGTGTAGAATTTGAAATGGATAATTTTATAGAACAACTCGAAGAAAATTATCAGTTAACATTCGAAGAGGCCGAGGAAGAAGCTCTAGCCATCGAAGATGAAGAGTTTGTGCGAAGACGTGTAAAATTATTAAAAAGATCCATTGAAGAGCTAGGACCTGTTAATTTAGGTGCAATTGAGGAATATGATAGAGTGCTAGAACGTCATACTTTCTTAACTGAACAACGAGAGGACTTGCTTGCTGCGCAGGAAACATTGCATGAAGCAATCAAAGAAATGGATGAAGAAATGACGTTGCGCTTTAGTGAAACGTTCTATGCTATTAGAGAGCAATTTAAACGTGTTTTCCGTGAACTATTTGGCGGGGGGCAAGCTGATTTAGTTTTAATTGACCCGCAAAATTTATTGGAAACAGGTATTGAAATTGTGGCACAGCCTCCAGGAAAAAAATTACAAAATTTAAGTTTACTTTCTGGTGGTGAGCGCGCACTTACGGCCATTGCTTTATTATTCTCCATTCTAAATATTCGACCTGTACCATTTTGTATTCTTGATGAAGTAGAGGCGGCTTTAGATGAGGCGAATGTTGTGCGTTATAGCCAATATTTGAAAAAGTTTAGTCGCAACACACAATTCATTGTTATTACCCACCGTAAAGGAACGATGGAGGGAGCCGATGTCTTGTATGGTATAACAATGCAGGAATCAGGTGTGTCGAAACTTGTATCAGTAAAACTAGAAGATGAACCCGTACTTGCGGAGCAAAGGAGCGAACAAGCATGAGTTTTTTTAAACGTTTAAAAGATAAATTAATGGGTAATCCAGCAGAGGAAGAAAAACTAGAGGCAGCTGACAAAGAGCAGGATTCTGATCAAACAGAGCTAGAGGAATCAAACGAACCTGCTGCTATTGAGACTGTGGATCTAAAAGTGCCTGAACAAGGTGAGGATTCACCAGAAATGGAGATTGTGAAAGAAGCTGAAGTGGAAGCAGAACCAGAATCAGAATCCTCACCTGAGATAGAAGAAGAACAGTCAGAAGTACAGGAGCTAGCTGTAGTAGAGGACGAACCACTGGAAGAGAAAAAGCCTTCTGCTTGGTCAATAACACAAAAGTTCAAGGCTGGTCTTGAAAAAACACGTAATTCCTTTACTTCAAAAGTGAATGACCTTGTTGCACGTTATCGTAAAGTGGATGAGGATTTCTTTGAAGAATTAGAGGATTTACTATTACAGGCTGATGTTGGATTTGAAACAGTCATGGAACTCATGGATAAACTTCGCTATGAAGTTCAGCGTAAAAATATCAAAGATACAAATGGTATTCAAGCAGTGATTTCTGAGAAGCTTGTAGAAATTTATGAGCAAGGTGAAGAAGATTTAATGGAACTAAATATGCAGCCAGATGGTGAACTGACTGTTATTTTATTTGTTGGCGTAAATGGCGTTGGGAAAACAACGACGATAGGTAAATTAGCGCATCGCTTAAGATCTCAAGGGAAAACAGTTGTGTTAGCTGCAGGTGATACGTTCCGTGCTGGTGCCATTGATCAATTACAAGTGTGGGGAGACCGAGTTGGTTGTGAGGTCATTAAACAATCAGAGGGCTCTGACCCAGCGGCAGTCATGTATGATGCGATTCGTGCAGCAAAAAACAGAAAAGCGGATGTGTTAATTTGTGATACAGCTGGACGTTTGCAGAACAAAGTGAACCTAATGAATGAGCTTGAAAAGGTTCATCGTGTTATTTCACGTGAAATTCCAAATGCTCCACATGAAGTATTATTGGCATTAGATGCAACAACTGGTCAAAATGCGCTTGTTCAAGCACAAACATTTAAAGAAGCGACGAATGTAACAGGTATTGTTTTAACAAAGCTTGACGGTACAGCTAAAGGTGGTATTGTCCTTGCGATTCGCAACAAGTTACACATTCCTGTAAAATTTGTGGGTCTTGGTGAGAAAATGGATGATTTACAGCCATTTGATGCAGAACGATATGTTTATGGATTATTTGCCGATGGTTTAGATAAGGAATTACAAAATAATGAAGAGTAACAGCTAACAGTAGCTGAATAATTTTATCTTGATTGGCATTCATCTCCCTCCTCTTTTGAGGAAGATGGATGCTTAGTTTGCTTCAGTTTTTGAACAAAATTGGATAAAATGACACTGACACGTAATGGATAAAAACGCTCGACTGTGCATAGGCGAATGAACTTGTTTAAAAGAGTAATACTAGCTAAAGGCAAGAAATGCCTGATAGCAGCAATTTAGGCTTTTAGACAAGGAGATTACCTTGACACAGACGGGCGCTTTTCGTTATGATACAAATGACTAATAGCGGGAGGAGAAACATTCGATGCTACTTGAAAAAACAACACGCATGAACTTTCTCTTCGACTTTTATCAAGCATTATTAACTGATAAGCAAAGAAGTTATATGGAGCTATACTATTTGGATGATAACTCCCTAGGAGAAATTGCCGAATCATATGGTGTTTCACGCCAAGCTGTTTACGATAATATTCGTCGAACAGAAGCGATGCTTGAGGAATATGAAGAAAAATTATGTTTACTTGAAAAATTTAAACAACGTACCCAAATGCTGTCACAGCTAACAATGGGGATTACAGAAAAAAGTATGACAGCTGAAGAGCAGTTAGCACTTATTGAACAGCTGAAAGAATGGGATTAGGAGGCGAAAGCAATGGCTTTTGAAGGATTAGCGGAACGACTCCAAGGAACGATCCAAAAGATTAAAGGCAAAGGGAAAGTATCAGAGCAAGACGTTAAAGAAATGATGCGAGAAGTCCGATTTGCTTTAATCGAGGCGGATGTTAACTTAAAAGTAGTCAAAGAATTCGTAAAAAAGGTAAGTGAACGTGCTGTCGGTGTTGATGTTATGCAAAGTTTAACACCAGGTCAGCAAGTTATTAAAATTGTACAGGACGAATTAACAGAATTAATGGGGGGCGAACAAAGTCCCATTAAGTTTAATACAAAGCCACCCACTGTCATTATGATGGTTGGTTTACAAGGTGCGGGTAAAACGACAACTACAGGTAAATTGGCAAATGTTCTACGAAAAAAATATAATCGTAAACCTTTACTAGTTGCTGCAGACGTTTATCGTCCAGCAGCTGTCCAACAATTACAGACATTAGGAAAACAGTTATCACTACCTGTTTTTGCGCTAGGAACCGAGGTATCTCCTGTAGAAATTGCGCGTCAGGCAATTGAATTAGCAAAGGAAGAGCATCATGATGTAGTAATCATCGATACGGCTGGTCGTCTTCATATCGATGAAGACCTAATGCAAGAGTTAAAGGATATTCGTGCATTAAAAGAGCCAGATGAGGTTTTCCTAGTTGTCGATGCCATGACGGGTCAAGATGCAGTCAATGTAGCAGAAAGCTTTAATGAAGCAATTGGTATTACTGGGGTTGTTTTAACAAAACTTGACGGTGATACACGTGGTGGTGCTGCATTATCTATCCGTTCTGTGACGCAAAAACCAATTAAATTTGTCGGGATGGGCGAAAAAATGGATGCGCTCGAGCCATTCCATCCAGAGCGTATGGCATCTCGTATTTTAGGTATGGGCGATGTTCTGTCACTTATCGAGAAAGCACAGGCAAATGTAGATGAAGCCAAGGCGAAAGAATTAGAAGAAAAGTTCAAATCTCAAACATTCACTTTTGATGATTTTGTCGAGCAATTACAGCAAGTCAAGAAAATGGGCCCTCTTGATGAAATTTTAAAAATGCTCCCAGGTGCTAACAAAATCAAAGGCTTAGATAATGTAAAAGTTGATGATAAGCAAATGGGGCGTGTAGAGGCCATTATTTACTCGATGACGCCTGCTGAAAAGACCAACCCAGAAATCATGAATGGTAGCCGTAAAAAGCGTATTGCGAAAGGCTCTGGGACATCTATTCAAGAGGTGAATCGTCTCATTAAGCAATTCGATGAAATGAAAAAAATGATGAAGCAAATGACTGGAATGGCAAGTGGTAAAGGAAAGAAAAAAATGAAATTACCAGGCTTTGATTCGTTGTTTAAATAATAATTTTTAGGTGTTAAGAAAAAACACTTTACAAACAACCTAAACATTGATAATATACTATCTTGTGTGAAACTTATTCGGAGGTGCTATTAAAATGGCAGTTAAAATTCGCTTAAAACGTATGGGAGCTAAAAAATCTCCTTTCTATCGTATCGTAGTTGCAGACGCTCGTTCACCACGTGACGGTCGTCAAATCGAAACAGTTGGTACTTACAACCCACTAACTCAACCAGCTACTGTAAACATTGATGAAGAGAAAGCTCTTAAATGGTTAGCTGACGGTGCAAAACCATCAGATACAGTACGTAACCTGTTCTCAGAACAAGGTATCATGGAAAAATTCCATAACCAAAAATTCAGTAAATAATCGGGGGCGACGTCTTTGAAGCAGCTGATTGAAGCAATCGTTTTACCGTTAGTCGATTATCCAGAAGAAGTTCGTATTGAGACGGATGAAAATGCAAATCGAATTGTTTATAAACTTTTTGTTCATCCAGAGGATAGAGGGAAAGTCATAGGCAAGCAAGGGCGAGTAGCAAAAGCGATTCGTACAATTGTTTATTCAGCGGCAGGTAGTCACCATCAAAAGAAGACCTACGTCGATATATTGGATTAATAGAAAAGATTTTCACGCTCTTGCAACAAGTACTAGTGAGTCCTGATAGGTGTGTTTACATGTCGCTTAGGAGTTCGAAGTGGGCTTTTAGCATGAAGTGTAAAATCTGGTCGAAGAAGGAGGGAGCTTGTAGGTTCCTTCCTTTTTTTATCTTTTTTTAACATCAGCATATCGCTATGATTTCTGTTGAAGTGGAAAATAAACCTTTAATAAGGAGTATAGCTAAAGGATATTGCTTATATTATTATTGACAAGACAAATGAGTCTTAACTAAAACTACATTCTTCCAAAGCACATCTGCAAGAACGGGACCTTTGTTGGATGAGCAAGGTGCATTGTGGAGATAAGCATGTTTTTACGAGGTGAAAGTAAAATGGAATGGTTTAA
Source organism: Lysinibacillus sp. PWR01 (assembly GCF_043359455.1). NCBI lineage: Bacteria > Bacillati > Bacillota > Bacilli > Caryophanales > Bacillaceae > Lysinibacillus > Lysinibacillus sp. PWR01. The sequence continues at coordinate 119,422 of NZ_JBHERJ010000047.1, forward strand.
TGTAGGTCGAATTGTCAATACGCACGGTATCCGTGGTGAGGTACGTGTATTATCGACAACAGACTTTGAAGAAGAGCGTTTTGCAGTAGGAAATAAGCTTGCTGCCTTTAAAAAAGACGATAAGAAGCCAACATGGGTAACGATTGACTCTGTGCGTCGTCATAAAAACTTTATTTTATTAACTTTTGAAGGCATGAACAATATCAACCTAGTTGAGCCGTTTAAAGAAGGCATGCTGAAAGTGACAAAAGATCAAATGACAGATGATCTACTTGAAGAAAATGAGTTCTTTTTCCATGAAATAATCGGCTGCACAGTTATTTCTGAAGAAGGCGAAACAATCGGTGTTGTAGCAGATATCCTGCAAACAGGGGCAAACGATGTATGGGTAGTGAAAGGCTCGAAGAAAGAACACTATATCCCTTATATAGAAGATATCGTCAAAGATATTGATGTTATGGATAAAAAAATCGTCATCCATGTTATGGAAGGCTTATTATGATGAATATTCATGTATTAAGCCTGTTCCCTGATATGTTTTCAGGCGTTTTTGGTGCATCTATTTTAAAGAAAGCACAAGAAAAGGGTGCTGTAAATTTAGAGGTAACGGATATTCGTACATTTTCAGGGAACAAGCATAATCAAGTTGACGACTATCCATATGGTGGTGGTGCAGGAATGGTATTAAAGCCTGAACCGATGTTTAGTGCGGTAGAGGCCATCACTGCAGGCAAACAGCCACGGATCATATTAATGTGTCCTCAAGGGGAACGCTTTACCCAAAAAAAAGCAGAAGAGCTAGCCCAGGAAACAGAGTTAGTGTTCTTATGTGGTCATTATGAAGGCTATGATGAGCGTATACGTCAGCACCTTGTAACAGATGAAATTTCCATCGGCGATTTCGTGTTAACAGGTGGGGAATTAGGCGCTATGACTGTTATTGATAGTGTAGTTAGATTGTTACCTGGTGTCTTAGGGCAAGAGGATTCGCATATACAGGATTCTTTTTCAACGGGTCTACTGGAGCATCCACACTATACACGACCTGCGGAGTTCCGTGGCATGAAGGTACCTGATGTTTTATTATCGGGGAATCATGCTAAAATCGACCAATGGAGAGAGGAACAATCGCTGAAAAGAACTTTTGAGCGCCGTCCTGACTTATTGGAGCAATATCCATTAACAGACAAGCAAAAATTGTATGTAGAAAAACTAAAAAACAATCATCTAGATGCTTGATTGCCGACTCTATTTATGATAACATCTAATCTGTACTTCTATGTGAAGTACTGAATTACGGTGTTCCGCTGTGGCATAGATTGCGTGCAAGAGCATCTGTCTAAGGAGAGAAAACAATGTCAAACATTATTACAGAAATTACAAAATCTCAGCTTCGCTCTGATCTACCAACTTTCCGTCCTGGTGATACTGTTAAGGTACACGTGAAAGTAGTAGAGGGTACTCGTGAACGTATCCAACTTTTCGAAGGTGTAGTAATTAAACGTCGTGGTGGCGGAATTAGCGAAACTTTCACAGTTCGTAAAATTTCTTATGGTGTAGGTGTTGAGCGTACATTCCCTGTACACACACCAAAAATCGCTAACTTAGAAGTTGTACGTCGTGGTAAAGTACGTCGTGCTAAACTTTACTACCTACGTAACCTACGTGGTAAAGCTGCTCGTATTAAAGAAATTCGATAATTATGACTTAAAAGTGAGGGGCTTGTGTTCAAGCCTCTTTTCTTTTTGCTTGTCATCTTTATTCACTATCATCTAAAATGGTGTTAGACAAGGGGGCAATTCTCAATGGAAAAACAAGTGAAAGAAAAAAATGAATTATGGGAATGGACAAAAGCACTATTAATTGCATTTGCGATTGCTGCAGTTATTCGATATTTTTTATTTACACCCATTGCAGTTGATGGAGAGTCCATGATGCCAACCCTTGAAGATGGCGACCGAATGATTGTGAATAAAATTGGTTATAAAATAGGTGAACCAAAACGTTTTGACATCGTTGTATTCCATGCACCTGAACAAAAAAATTACATAAAGCGTGTAATTGGCTTGCCAGGAGATACATTGGAGTATAAGGATGATCAATTGTATATAAATGGAGAGCCAATTGATGAACCCTATTTAGATGCCTATAAAGCGCAAATTACTGAGGGGACCTTAACAGAAGATTTCACCTTAAATGACATCGATGTTTCCTTGGATAGCAATACCATTCCTGAGGGATATATCTTTGTTATGGGGGATAATCGTCGATATAGTAAAGACAGTCGACATATTGGCCTTGTTGACCAAAAGGAAATTATTGGTAACACCAGTCTGATTTTCTGGCCATTTAGTGACATAAAAATTGTAAAGTAATGCATAAAAGGGAGAGCATAATCACTCCCTTTTTCTTTTAGTTTAGGAGGTATAGCTGTGACGATACAATGGTTTCCCGGGCATATGGCTAAAGCCCGACGTGAAGTAACTGAAAAATTAAAGCTTGTTGACATTATATTTGAATTAATAGATGCACGTTTACCGCTATCCTCACGTAATCCGATGATTGACGAAGTCATTAACCAAAAGCCTCGTCTTTTGATTTTAAATAAAGCGGATATGGCAGATGAGCAAGAAACACGGAAATGGGTAGAGTATTTTGCAAAGCGTGGTCATAAAGCAGTAGCCATTAACTCACTTGAGGGCAAGGGCTTACAGCAAGTAACGAAAGCGGCGCAAGAAATTTTAAAAGAAAAATTTGATCGCATGAAAGCAAGAGGAATGAAACCTAGAGCTATTCGTGCCATGATTGTGGGAATTCCAAACGTAGGGAAATCCACATTGATTAATCGATTAGCGAAAAAAAATATCGCTAAAACGGGGAATACCCCAGGTGTGACAAAAGCACAGCAATGGATCAAAGTTGGTAAAGAGCTTGAACTATTGGATACACCCGGTATTTTATGGCCAAAGTTTGAGGATCAAGAAGTAGGCTTTAAATTAGCTTTAACTGGTGCTATTAAGGACACGATTACAAATATGGAAGACCTAGCTGTCTATGGCTTACGCTTCTTATCTGTTCATTACCCAAAGCGAATGGAGGAGCGTTATGGTTTGGAATTTATCCATGAGGAGTTAGTGGACACTTTTGACCATATAGGCAAGCTGCGTCGTGTATTCGGTCCTGGTGGAGAGATTGATTATGATCAAGTAGCTCAACTAATTGTTCGAGACATCCGCGGATTACAATTAGGTAAACTAACCTTTGATTTTGTGGATGAGCAATTAGAAAAAGAAACTGAACAAGTATAAGTATTTGAAACTGTCACACGTTCTTTTGTGACAGTTTTTCTTTTAGGAATGCATTTTTTTACCGATAATGACTATAGAGAGGAAATAGTTTTCTAGTTAAAGAGACTACATAAAGAACTGAACATGATATAGTTTGAATGAATAGAAGTAAGAAGGAGTACACAATGAAAACCATTAAGGAAATTACAACTGCATTGAAAGATACCGAGGAATGGCAAGATTGGATGAAAGACATTGCAGCGGATGAAAGAGCTGGCGTACAAAAGGCATGGCTTACTTGGCAAAAGAGACAAGATAAAAAACGTCAATTGCTGCAAGAGCATCAAAAAAAAGTCGCATTCGATTTAAGCTATGGGGGAACAGATGCATTTATTGCAGGTGTAGATGAAGCAGGACGGGGACCACTAGCGGGACCAGTCGTGACGGCAGCTGTAATTTTACCGACAAATTGTGAGGCACTTGTTGGTTTGAATGACTCAAAGCAATTATCGAAGGATAAACGAAACGGTTTTGCCACATTAATTAAAGAGCATGCCATAAGCTATTTCATTCATTTTCAGCCTGCCCAGCAAATTGATGAACTGAATATATATGAGGCAACGAAACAATCTATGAAAGCAAGTGTGGAATCATTAGCGACGAAGCCTGATGTTGTTTTAGTGGATGCCATGACATTACCTATTTCGATCCCTCAGGATTCCATTATAAAAGGGGACGCCAAGAGCCTAGCGATAGCAGCTGCATCCATTTTAGCTAAAACGGCACGGGATGAGTATATGGAGCAATTAGATGAAGAATTTCCGATGTATGGCTTTAGGCAACATGCGGGGTATGGGACAAAGCAACATTTAAAAGCGTTAGAAGAATTTGGACCGTCTATTCACCATCGTAAATCGTTTGAACCAATAAAATCTATGTTTCAATAAAGCTAAAAAACGGTAGACAATTACACGTAGGAGTAATTGATGAAAGGAGTATGTAGATGACAGCCACATCATTTAATCCGATTCAACTGCAACAAAATGCAATCACTACGACAAATCAACCACTTGCTTTAAAACAAGGACAAGTATTTCACGGAACAATTAAGCAATTATATCCAGATCAAATGGCAGAAATACAGGTAGGTAATCAAAAATTTATAGCTAAACTTGAAGTGCCGTTAAAAGCTGGAGATGCCCATTTCTTTCAGGTAACAGGAACAAATCCACAAACGGAATTGAAAATAGTGACTGGACCGATGGCGCAGGCAGCTACCCCAAGTCAGCAAATTAATCAGTTATTAGAATCCATGAATTTGCCTAAATCAGCAGAGATGCAGCAATTATTAGGACATTTTATGAAGGCACAGTTACCTATTTCAAAAGACCAAATGCTACAAGCTGAAATGTGGTTAAAGGCATTACCAGAGGGTATATCCAAAGTGGATGCTCTACAAACTATACAAAAAATGATCGAGCTTAAAATGCCTATGACAAACGATGTGTTTCAAGCATTGATTAGTGGTCAAAAGACTTCTGGTATGACCGCTATCATGGACAACTTTGCCCAGCTTTTAGCAAAGGATACAACCCTATCTGAGTCATTTAGGCAAAATTTAATCCAACAAATACAAGCGATTGCCAAGCCCTTTGAAGTAGAAACAGGTAGTGCCGTGCTTGCTAGGGTTCTACAAAGTTTAACGAATAGTGCTGCGACAATGAGCGAAAAAATGCAAGCTTTATCGATTCTAAAAGAGTCGGGGATCCTTCCTCAGCAGGCTACATTGCAAAACTGGTCAAATATGAATGAAGCTAAAGCCTTTCAACCAATGCAGCAAGCTGGTCAAGTTATTCAAACTATACTTGCTACAAAGCCTGAAGATGCTAGGCAACTGGTGGAACAGCTTAAATCATGGACAAACAGTCAAAATTTATTAACCAATGAGCAAAAACAGCAAATCAATCAGCTGGTGGATCGTTTTAATCAGTTACCAGTAACGAAACAAACGCTAGAGGTTTTTGCTAAACAAATGCAGGATCAGTTATTAAAAGCATTTGCCCAAAATACAACTGATCGTTTATTTACACAGGATGCCCATGCACTTTCGGTGAAAGATCATTTGTTATCCCTATTTAGGCAAGAGGCAAATTCTCCTTCACAGAATGAAGCGCTCATGCGCAATCTTGTAAAAAATAGTATTGATTCTTCGCAGCCATTTATACAGCAAGTTGTGACACAAGCAGATGCACTAGTGCAAAATTCAATGGATAGTAAAGCGATGGAACATGCTCTTAAAACGGTGTTGAAAAATTTAGGAATTAGCTATGAGGCAACATTGGGAAACAAATCGGCTGATTTACACATGATTGCACATCAGCTAAAGCCACAGCTCCATACATTATTGCAGGAAACTAATACAACACCTCAAATGAAGGAAGCGGCAGAGATGCTCATGACGCGTATGAATGGTATGCAGCTATCTTCAGGGGAAAATGGTCATCAACATCAGCTTATCATGCAAGTCCCACTTGAATTTTTTGGCAAGAAAATGGATGCAACATTACAGTGGAATGGACGCATGAAAGATAATGGCAAAATTGATGCCAATTATGCACGTGTATTATTTTATTTACAGATGGCATCCATGCAAGAAACAGTGATTGATATGCAGGTTCAAAATAGAGTCGTCACAGTAACGGTCTTTAATGAAAATTCGGAAATTCAATTACTTGCCGAGCCGTTAAAGGCTGCCTTGAAAGTTGGGTTGGCAGAAAAAAATTATCAACTATCAGGAGTGTTTATTAAACAATTTGACAAAGGGCAAACGGAAAAAGTAAGTCCTGTAGTAGAACAGCGAGAGGAGCAGAGTGGGGTGGATATCCGCGTATGAGCGAAGAAAAACTTACCCGGAAAGAGGCAATTGCACTTACGTATAAGCTTGGTCAATTTGATAGTCCCACTGTTGTAGCAAAGGGAAAAGGGAAGATTGCAGAAAATATTTTAGCTCGCGCAAATGAGCATAATGTGCCGATTTATGAGGATCCTAACCTTGTGCAGTTGCTTGGCCAATTAGATTTAAATGAGTCTATTCCTGAAGAATTATATCAGGCAGTAGCAGAAGTTTTTGCATTTATTTATCGTTTGGATCAGCAACATGCGCAAAAATATAGAAAAAATGAATTATTCTGATTATTTTTACAAGCTGTTTTAGTACACAAAATAGAAAAAAGCGTCATAATAAGAGAGAAAATTCGAACTAAAGACAAAGTGTAGACTTTATCAGAATCTTTCGTTAGAATAGTCTATGTTAGTAAAACAATTCTATGCAAATGTTTGATGGGAGGATGTATTATGAATATCCATGAATATCAAGGGAAAGAGATTCTGAGAAAATATGGTGTAGCTGTACCAAACGGAAAAGTTGCTTTTTCCCCTGATGAAGCAGTAAAAGTAGCGAAGGAACTTGGCTCAAACGTAACAGTAGTCAAGGCGCAAATTCATGCAGGTGGACGCGGTAAAGCAGGCGGTGTAAAAATCGCTAAAAACCTTGACGAGGTGCGCACATACGCAAAAGAGTTATTAGGAAAAATTTTAGTGACTCATCAAACAGGTCCAGAAGGAAAAGAAGTAAAACGTTTGTATATTGAAGAGGGTTCTGATATCCAAAAAGAATACTACTTAAGTCTAGTATTAGACCGTGCCACATCTCGTGTTACAGTGATGGGATCTGAAGAAGGCGGTATGGATATTGAAGAAGTAGCGGAAACAAATCCGGAAAAAATCTTCAAAGAAGTAGTAGATCCTGTAGTTGGATTAACAAGCTTCCAAGCACGTCGTATGGCGTTTAATATGAATATTCCAGCAAACCTTGTAGGGAAAGCTGTTAAATTAATGTTAGGCTTATATCAAGCATTTATCGACAAAGATGCATCAATCGTAGAAATTAATCCACTTGTTGTAACTGGACAAGGCGATGTAGTGGCACTAGATGCTAAATTCAATTTTGATGCCAATGCATTATATCGACATAAGGATATTGTCGAATTACGCGATTTTGACGAGGAAGATGCAAAAGAAATCGAAGCATCAAAATATGACTTAAGCTATATTTCATTAGATGGAAACATTGGCTGTATGGTTAATGGTGCTGGTCTTGCTATGGCAACAATGGATACAATTAGTTATTATGGCGGAAGCCCTGCTAACTTCCTAGATGTAGGGGGCGGTGCAACAGCTGAAAAAGTAACAGAGGCTTTCAAAATTATCCTTTCTGATTCAAACGTAAAAGGCATTTTCGTAAACATCTTTGGTGGAATTATGAAGTGTAACATTATCGCTGAGGGTGTTGTAACGGCTGCTAAAGAAATTGGTTTAGCTGTGCCATTAGTTGTACGTTTAGAAGGTACAAATGTAGAACTTGGAAAAGAAATTTTAAATGCATCTGGTTTAAACATCGTTGCAGCGGATTCAATGGCTGACGGTGCACAAAAAATTGTGGGACTAGTAGGCTAAGGAAGGCAGGGAGAACAATGGCTGTATTTATTAACAAAGATACGAAGGTAATTGTACAAGGGATTACGGGCGAAACAGCTCTTTTCCATACGAAGCAAATGCTTGAGTATGGTACTAAAATCGTAGCAGGTGTAACACCAGGTAAAGGTGGACTTGAAATCGAGGGAGTTCCTGTTTTCAATACAGTAGCAGAAGCTGTAGCTGCAACAGGTGCTACAACTTCAGTTATCTATGTACCTGCACCATTTGCGGCAGATGCAATTTTAGAAGCTGTTGATGCTGAATTAGAATTAACAATCTGTATCACAGAGCATATTCCTGTCCTTGATATGGTTAAGGTTAAACGTTATATGGAAGGTAAAAACACTCGCCTAGTAGGTCCAAACTGTCCAGGTGTTATTACAGCTGATGAATGTAAAATTGGTATCATGCCTGGTTATATTCATACAAAAGGCCATGTAGGAGTTGTTTCTCGTTCTGGTACATTAACATATGAAGCAGTACATCAATTAACACAAGCTGGAATTGGTCAAACAACTGCAGTAGGTATTGGTGGAGACCCTGTCAACGGTACAAACTTCATTGATGTGCTTGAAGCCTTTAATAATGATCCAGAAACTTACGCAGTCGTTATGATTGGTGAAATCGGTGGTACAGCTGAGGAAGAAGCAGCTGCATGGATTAAAGCAAATATGACAAAACCTGTTGTAGGCTTTATTGGTGGACAAACTGCACCTCCAGGAAAACGTATGGGTCACGCTGGTGCTATCATTTCTGGTGGTAAAGGAACAGCAGCGGAGAAAATTAAAGCAATGAACGAAGCTGGTATCGAAGTTGCAGAAACACCTTCTGTAATTGGTGAAACATTGATTAAAGTAATTAAAGAAAAAGGGCTATACGAAAAGTGTAAAACCCATTAAAATGGAAGATGTAGCCATTGCGGCTACATCTTTTTCATTATTTATACACTGTTTATCATACTTCATTCAATAATTACCTACTTACTTCTGAAGAAATCAACAATTTTGTGGCAGATGTTATAACTAATATTGAAATGTTGTGTTGAAAATTATCATGCGGTCATTTAATTTCTTCTATTATAAAAGGAGGTTTATTGAATGATCCTAGCAGTAGATACGCAGAGATTACTAGCCTTACATTATGTATACCCATTACCACTTCAAAAACTTCAGCAATTGTTGTCCCCAGTGAATATTTTCAGCTCTTTTGAAGACATTCATTATGACGAAATCGCAAAAGTTTTACAAATATCGGCACATAAAGCATGTCAACTTTCTCAGCGTTTTCGACAAATTATGACAACACCACTTGAAGAGGCCTATGCACGGGCTAATATTTTCCCCATCCCGTTTTATCATCCCTATTTCCCGGCGCAATTATTTGAAATATCAAGTCCACCTACTGTATTGTATGTGAAAGGTCAATATTCCCTGTTAACAAACAAAAAACAGATAGCTATTATAGGCTCTAGGAAGGCGACAGCGTATTCAAAAAGAGCGATAGACGTAATTGTCCCGCCTCTTGTTCAACGTGATTATACGGTTGTTAGTGGGCTTGCAAGAGGTGCAGATACAATGGCACATAGGGCGACAATCGATATGGGTGGTCATACAATTGCTGTGCTTGGACATGGTTTTAATTATCTCTATCCAGCAGAAAACCGCGTTCTTGCTAAACAAATGGCAGAGCACCAGTTATTAGTGACAGAATATCCCCCTTATATGAAGCCTGAAAAATGGCATTTCCCAATGCGTAACCGAATCATTAGTGGATTATCTCGAGCTTTAGTTGTGACAGAAGCGGCATTAAAAAGTGGCACGCTCATTACAACAGAGCTTGCATTAGAGCAAGGAAAAGATGTATTTGTGGTGCCGGGACCTATTGATGCTACCCAATCTAAGGGGACAAATCAATTGCTTTTAGAAGGAGCAATTCCAATAGTGAATGGTCATCAAATCATTGAAACATTGGACCTCTTTTCTAACAAAAATTGAAAAAAAGTTGCATTATCTTAAAATCTGTTATACATTTTGCAACAGGTAACTTAAAAAAAATTAGTAATAGACCTCGCTAAGGGGGAGACATAGATGGCGGATTATTTAGTGATTGTAGAATCACCAGCAAAAGCAAAAACAATTGAACGGTATTTAGGAAAGAAATATAAAGTGAAAGCATCGGTTGGACACGTACGAGATCTTCCACGTAGTCAGATGGGTGTTAGCGCTGAAAATAACTTCGAGCCTAAATATATTACGATACGTGGTAAAGGACCTGTTTTACAGGAATTAAAATCTGCGGCTAAAAAAGTAAAGAAAATTTATCTAGCAGCCGATCCAGACCGCGAGGGAGAAGCAATTGCTTGGCACCTTGCGACTGCATTAAATATCGATATTCACTCAGATTGCCGTGTTGTATTTAATGAAATTACTAAAGATGCAATTATAGAGTCCTTTAAAAATCCACGTCCAATTAACATGGATTTAGTAGATGCACAGCAAACAAGACGTATATTGGATCGACTTGTTGGCTATAACATTAGCCCGATTCTATGGAAAAAGGTGAAAAAAGGTTTATCAGCAGGTCGAGTACAATCTGTAGCGCTACGCATGATCATTGATCGTGAAAATGAAATTAAAAACTTCCAACCAGAAGAATACTGGACAATTGAAGGAACGTTTGAAAAAGGCAAAAAATCATTTGATGCCCTTTACTATGGAAATGGTAAAGAAAAAATAAAATTAACAAATGAAGCACAAGTAAAAGCAATCTTAAAAGATGTTAAAGGAACAAACTTTGATGTTGTTAATGTAACGAAAAAGGAACGTAAACGTAATGCAGCACCAGCCTTTACAACATCATCTTTACAGCAAGAAGCTGCACGAAAACTAAATTTCCGAGCTAAGAAAACCATGATGCTAGCTCAGCAATTATATGAAGGTATTGATATTGGAAAAAAAGAGGGAACAGTCGGGTTAATCACTTATATGCGTACCGATTCCACACGTATTTCTGATACGGCAAAAGCTGAAGCGGTGACGTACATTGAGGGGAAATATGGAAAAGAGTACATTGCAACAGAAATAAAACAAACAAAAAAGGCTTCGAATGCACAGGATGCTCATGAAGCGATTCGTCCAACTAGTACGATGCGGACACCCGAGGAATTAAAGGCGGTACTTAGTCGAGATCAATTACGTTTATATCGCTTAATTTGGGAGCGCTTTATTGCGAGCCAAATGGCACCAGCAGTCCTTGATACAGTAGCTGTAGATCTTCAAAATGGTGATGTTTTATTCCGTGCGAACGGCTCACAGGTTAAATTTGCAGGCTTTATGAAATTATATATCGAGGGTACTGATGATCAAACGGAAGAGACGACAAAACTTTTACCTGAGATGGAAATTGGTGACCAAGTAAAATCGCTTGAAATTGAGCCTAAACAACATTTTACACAGCCACCACCACGCTATTCAGAGGCGCGACTTGTTAAAACAATGGAAGAACTAGGAATTGGGCGCCCGTCCACATATGCACCTACCCTCGATACAATTCAGCGCCGTGGCTATGTTGTATTAGATGCTAAACGCTTTATGCCAACAGAGCTAGGTGAAATCGTACACCAACTCGTACTAGAATTTTTCCCAGATATCATAAACATCGAATTCACAGCACAAATGGAACAAGATTTAGATGATATTGAAGAAGGTAGTCGTCAATGGAAAAGTATTGTAGAAGAGTTTTATACAGACTTTGAAGTTCATGTAAAACATGCGGATGAAGCTATGGAAAAGGTTGTCATTAAAGATGAGCCTGCAGGAGAAGACTGTGAACTTTGCGGATCTCCAATGGTCTTTAAGCTCGGACGATATGGCAAATTTATGGCTTGCTCTAATTTCCCGGATTGTAGAAATACAAAAGCAATTATGAAACCTATTGGTGTGAAATGTCCTTCCTGTGAAACGGGCGAAATTGTGGAGCGAAAAAGTAAAACAAAGCGTCTATTCTACGGTTGCAATCAGTATCCTGAATGTGAATTTGTATCATGGGACAAACCAATTAGTAGACCATGTCCAAAATGTAGTGCATTATTAGTAGAGAAAAAGATAAAAAAAGGTGTGCAAATTCAATGTACGAAGTGTGACTATGAAGAAGCACCAACTCAATGATAGGAAGATGGTAAGAAACATGACTGAACAAGTAGTAAATGTAATAGGAGCAGGACTAGCAGGTAGTGAAGCAGCTTGGCAAATTGCAAAGCGTGGTATAAAAGTTAAACTTTATGAAATGCGTCCAGTAAAGCAGACTCCAGCGCATCATACTGATAAATTTGCGGAACTTGTTTGTTCTAACTCATTGCGTGCAAATGGGTTAACGAATGCTGTAGGCGTTATTAAAGAAGAAATGCGTATGTTAGATTCTGTTATATTAAAGGCAGCAGACCAATGTTCAGTACCTGCTGGAGGTGCATTAGCAGTAGACCGTCATGAATTCGCAGGGTATGTAACGGAGACTGTGAAAAACCATCCACTTGTGGAGGTTATTCATGAGGAAGTCACAGAAATTCCAGAGGGTATTACAGTTATTGCAACAGGACCATTAACTTCGAAAGCTTTAGCTGAAAAAATTCAAGGTTTAACGGGTTTAGATTATTTATACTTTTACGATGCAGCAGCACCCATTATCGAAAAAGATAGTATAGATATGAATAAAGTTTATTTAAAATCTCGTTATGATAAAGGGGAAGCGGCTTATTTAAACTGTCCTATGACAAAAGAAGAATTCGATCGTTTCCGCCAAGCATTAATCGAAGCTGAAGTTGTACCATTGAAAGAATTCGAAAAAGAAATTTACTTTGAAGGTTGTATGCCAATTGAAGTCATGGCAGCTCGTGGAGAGAAAACCATGTTATTTGGTCCGATGAAGCCAGTTGGTCTTGAAGATCCAAAAACAGGAAAACGTCCATATGCAGTTGTTCAACTTCGTCAAGACGATGCTGCTGGTACCCTTTACAACATTGTAGGTTTCCAAACCCATTTAAAATGGGGGCCGCAAAAGGAAGTGCTACAGCTAATTCCAGGGTTAGAGAATGTAGAAATTGTACGCTATGGCGTAATGCATAGAAACACCTTCATTAATTCACCGAAAGTTTTAGAAAAAACATATCAACTTCGTGAGCAAAAGAATATTTTCTTTGCAGGTCAGATGACTGGAGTAGAAGGCTATGTTGAATCAGCAGGCAGTGGATTAATTGCAGGAATTAATGCAGCTCGTTTAGCATTAGGACAAGAGCCAATTATTTTCCCATTCGAAACGGCATTAGGAAGCATGGCGCGTTATATAACAGAAGCACAGTCGAAAAACTTCCAGCCAATGAATGTAAATTTTGGTATTTTCCCAGACTTACCACCTGGTCGTCGTTCCAAACCAGAACGTGCGGAAATGCATGCAACACGCGCAATAAGCACAATTCGAAATTTTGTGAATTCACAAACAATTTAATTGCCAAAAGCCTCTAAAAGTTGATATACTCTTAGAGGCTTTTTCTTTTTGTAGACAAAATGCTTAATTAGACGTATTTTATTATTTTGTATGGACATTTTCTCAAAATATAACTATTTACACTTGCTATATTATGAAGATAGGTTTAGTGTCAATATGTATGTTTATTAATGATGAGAAAAACGATACAAACTTGTAAGAGATGACAAAGAAATGTATATCCGTTATATTACAAGTGACAGTCATTTGAGAAAATTATTAATAAATTATTGGTGGTGAATCTTTCCATGTTAGTTTCGTCCCAAGATGCACTCGAACAGTTCATGCTTTACATCCAAGTTGAAAAGAACTTCTCTGTTCATACAGTGCGAGAATATGAATCAGACCTGCTAGATTTTTTAACCTTTTTACAAACGGAGGGAATCCATGATTTAGCAAGTGTTGAATATATACATGCACGTCTTTATGTAACAAAGTTGTACGAAGAAAAAAGGGCAAGGGCCTCTATTTCTAGGAAAATTTCCTCAATCCGCTCCTTTTTTCGCTTTCTAAATAGACAGTACGGATTAGATGACGGAGCGTTTCGTTCGCTTTATCATCCGAAAAAAGAATCACGTTTACCCAGTTTTTTCTACGAAGAAGAATTGAAACAGTTATTTGATGCGAATACTGGTGATGATTTGAAATCATTGAGAAATATAGCTATATTAGAGCTGTTATATGCAACAGGTATTCGTGTGAGTGAACTGACTTCAATTCAAGTAGAGGATGTGGATTTTCATTATTCGATCATACGAGTAATGGGCAAAGGTCGAAAAGAACGAATCATTCCATTTGGTCAATTTGCGAGTTTAGCAATGCAGGACTACATAGAGCAAGCTCGTCCACGATTGATGAAAAAAACGAATCATCAGCAGTTGTTTGTCAATATGCGTGGTGGGGAACTTACTCCTAGAGGGGTACGTCATATTTTAAACGAAATGATTGACAAGGCCTCACTCCATACGAAAATTTACCCACACATGCTTCGCCATACTTTTGCCACTCATTTGTTGAATAATGGCGCAGATTTGCGGACGGTGCAGGAGTTATTAGGTCACTCACATTTATCTTCTACACAAGTTTACACACATGTAACAAAAGAGCATCTTCGTCAAACATATATGAATGCTCATCCAAGGGCATAATAGAGCTAAGGAGGAAGGCAGATGGGACAAATTCATGCAACAACGATATTTGCGGTTCATCATAACGGAGGCTGTGCCATGGCTGGTGATGGTCAAGTAACATTGGGAAATGCAGTTGTGATGAAGGGTACAGCAAGGAAGGTCAGACGTCTGTTTAATGGGCAGGTCCTTGCTGGTTTTGCAGGTTCAGTTGCTGATGCCTTTACACTTTTTGAGATGTTTGAAGGCAAATTAAATGAGTATAACGGTAATTTACAGCGTGCAGCCGTTGAGGTAGCAAAGCAATGGCGTGGTGATAAAATGCTTCGCCAGCTAGAAGCGATGCTATTAGTAATGGATAAAACGACCTTACTACTCGTTTCGGGTACAGGAGAAGTGATTGAACCTGATGACGGCATTTTGGCTATTGGCTCTGGTGGAAATTATGCGTTATCCGCAGGTAGAGCATTAAAAAAATATGCAGGTGAAACGATGACTGCTCGTGAAATTGCTGAAGCGGCATTAGAAACAGCTGCTGAAATTTGTGTATTTACGAATCATAATATTATCGTGGAGGCGCTGAACTAATGACGCAAAAAAATTTAACGCCAAGACAAATTACTGAGCATTTAGATCGTAACATTGTTGGGCAGAATGAAGCTAAGCGAGCAGTAGCTATTGCGTTACGAAACCGCTATCGTCGTTCATTGTTAAACGAAGATATGAAGGCTGAAGTTATTCCGAAAAATATTTTGATGATTGGGCCAACTGGTGTCGGTAAAACAGAAATAGCGAGAAGGATTGCAAAGCTTACAAATGCTCCTTTTGTAAAAGTTGAAGCAACAAAGTTTACTGAGGTAGGTTATGTCGGTAGAGATGTTGAATCAATGGTACGTGACTTGGTAGAAGCTTCACACCGTCTAGTTAAAGAAGAAATGATGGAGTCTGTCAAGGAACAAGCAGAAGAATTAGCAAATGAAGCAATCGTGAAACTTTTGGTGCCTTCTTTACGTAAAAAACAGGCGATGCAAAATCCGTTTGAAATGCTATTCGGTGGGAAAGAGCAACCAACAAATGACGATTCATCAGCAGATGATGGGGAAGTTCGCTCGAAGCGTGCACAAATTGCGATTGATTTACGCAATGGGAAGTTAGAAAATGAGTGGGTTACTGTAGAGGTAACAGAACAAAATCCATCCATTTTTGATGCGTTACAAGGAACTGGGATGGATATGTCTGCGAATAGCGGTATGCAGGATATGCTATCTAGTTTAATGCCTAAAAAACAGAAAAAACGTCGTGTGCAAGTAAAAGACGCACGTCGTATTTTAACAATAGAAGAAGCAAATAAGCTGATAGATGCAGATGAAGTAGCACAGGAAGCCATTAATAGGGCTGAGCAATCGGGTATCATTTTTATTGACGAAATCGATAAAATTGCTAGTAAAGAAGGAAATACTTCGGCGAATGTTTCCCGTGAAGGAGTTCAACGTGACATTTTACCAATTGTAGAAGGCTCTACTGTCACTACGAAGTATGGTGCAGTAAAAACGGATTATATGCTGTTTGTTGCTGCTGGTGCATTTCATATGTCGAAACCATCGGATCTAATTCCTGAATTACAAGGCCGTTTCCCAATTCGTGTAGAGCTAGAAAAATTAACAAAGCAGGATTTTGTACGTATTTTACAAGAACCAGATCAATCACTAATTTTGCAATATAAAGCACTATTAGAGACAGAAGGTGTAGAAGTTCATTTCACGACAGATGCAATTGAACGAATTGCTGAAATTGCAACCGAAGTGAATCAGGAAACAGACAATATCGGAGCCCGTCGTTTACACACGATATTAGAACGTTTACTGGAAGAACTATCGTTTGAGGCATCTGAAATTGCACCAGCAAGTATCCCAATCAATGCTGCGTATGTTGATCAAAAACTTGCGGGTATAGTAAAAAACAAAGATTTGTCACAGTTTATACTGTAAGATAAAGCTGATTAGTATCATTCAATAGTAAAAACCTTTAGAATATTTAGTAAATACTCTTCGGATTATTTATAGGAGGAACATATAATGAATTTATTAGGAAAAACACGTAAAATTAACTCGATGCTTCAAGCTTCTGCTGGTAAGCCGGTGAACTTTAAAGAAATGGCCGATACATTAGGCGATATTATTGATAGCAATGTCTATATTTTGAGTCGTAAAGGTAAATTATTAGGTATTTCAATTCACCAACAAATTGAAAATGAGCGTATGAAAAAAATGTTCGAAGAGAGACAGTTCCCAGAAGAATACACACATAGCTTATTTACGATCTCTGAAACTTCATCAAATTTAGATATTAATAATGAACATACTGCTTTCCCAGTTGAAAACAAAGATTTATTCCAAAACGCCTTAACAACAATTGTGCCAATCGTTGGTGGTGGTGAACGTTTAGGAACGTTAATCCTTGCTCGTTTATCTTCACAATTTGAAGATGATGATCTAATTTTAGCTGAGTATGGTGCAACAGTAGTTGGTATGGAAATTTTACGTGAAAAATCTGAAGAAATTGAAGAAGAAGCTCGTAGCAAGGCAGTCGTACAAATGGCTATTAATTCACTTTCATACAGTGAACTAGAGGCAATTGAGCATATTTTCGAAGAACTTGATGGGAATGAAGGTTTATTAGTTGCTTCTAAGATTGCTGATCGTGTGGGTATTACACGTTCAGTAATCGTAAACGCATTACGTAAGCTTGAATCAGCAGGTGTCATTGAATCTCGCTCTTTAGGTATGAAAGGTACTTATATTAAAGTACTAAACGATAAATTCTTAAATGCTTTAGCAGAAATTAAAATGAAATAATTGCTTCTTTAAGAAGCTAACAAAAGCGTCTATGGTAAATATAGACGCTTTTTTGTTGTTGATAAAAGATAAATTCACTAGTAGAAGGCAGGGTAAGGGGTTGATTTCCGTTCCGATCGCGTCCGATATGCCGCTTTACTCACTGCGTTCGCCCCAAAGTTTCATCTCCCCTAGGAGTGACGCTGACTCCACGCCAATCAACCATGCTGCAAAAGTGTCTGTTCATTATCTTTCACACTAGCCGTAGGGAAATTGCGCCAATTATATCTGTTTTTAAAGAAAGAATAGGCTTTTATTTTAAATGTGGAGAGGTGACTAGTCATAACGATCATCCATAAAATGAGTAGTGAACACCTTATTTTATTTATGCAAAAAGATAACTCTTTTGTGGATTGGAGTGGAAAGCTACTTGATTTCTACGTGTAATAGCGAGATAGGAATGACCTTGCACAGAGCGGTAGCCATACTGGTTTTGCGACGAAAGCTTAGCCACACTAGCACAGGAAGGTTGGCTCAGGGCGACAGCAAAGCGGCAATGGAAGCAGGTAGATTGGAACGGAAAGCCTTTTTCAACTTGTCATAAAAAAATTTTTATTGTTGTGTTTCTCAAAAAATATGAAAGTGTCTATGGTACATATAGACGTTTTTTTGTTTATTTTCGAATTTTTATGGCTCTTATTTTTTGAGAATTAATACAAAAACAATGAAGTTTGATGGATTTCATTGCTTTTAGCCTAATAATGTTCGATAATTTGTCACTACAATTAGCATATAAAAATGCCTTTTATGTTACTTTGGAAGAATGGCCAATAAACGTAGAGTAACTATTTTAAAAATACTCTAATATTGATTGAACTAGTAAAAAGGGACCTTTATTGATGAGGATTAAAAAAGGCGATAAACCTCATAAAAAGGCATATTTAACAATAAAATCGTAAACACTGTCGAAATGGTGTAAAATAACTAGATGTGTAATGACCTTTACTTGAACTTAGAGGCACAAGGGATAAGGAAGTTTTGTCATGGTTGAGGTTGAGAAAAAATAGGGCGTATAGACTATTAAAAAGTGACAAAAGACAATAGACACTAGGTATCATCTTAATTACAATTGTATTATTGGATAAATTAACAAGTACATAGATTGAAATAAAATGAGGTGAACAGTTTTGAATTTATTTGGAGGAACTATTAGTAGCCTGGAAAATGGACTTTCCTATGCCACTTTAAATCATAAAACGATCGCAAATAATATTGCGAATGTCGATACACCTAATTATAAGGCGAAAAATGTTAGTTTTAAGGATATGCTGGAAGAACAGAAGAGTATAGCCATTTCTGCATATCGTACTGATAATAGACATTATGATTTCACGTTTCGACAAGCTACACCTGGTGTCAATATCGTTGAGAACTTGCGATATAGAAACAATGGGAATGCTGTAGATATGGATGCTGAGCAAGCAAAATTAGCAGAGAATCAAATTTATTATAATGCTTTAATCGATCGTGTTAATGGGAAATTAAACACATTGAGTACCGTTATTAAAGGAGGTAAGTAATAGATGTCTATATTTCATGGGATGAATACCACTGCCTCTGCTTTAACGGCGCAACGTTTACGCATGGATGTTATTTCTTCTAATATGGCTAACATGGATACAACTCGCGCTCGTCAAGTGAATGGGGAATGGGAACCATATCGACGCAAGTCTGTTACGCTGTCAGCACAAGAAGGACAATTTTCAAATTTTTTGAACATAGCACTAGGGAAAAATGCAAAAAGTGGTGTTGGTAATGGTGTAAAAGTTACTCGAATTTCAGAAGATCAAGAAACACCTTTCAAACTTGTTTATGACCCAACTCATCCAGATGCTAATGCAGATGGTTACGTAAATATGCCAAATGTTGATCCGTTGAAAGAAATGGTAGATTTAATGTCGGCTACTCGTTCTTATGAGGCAAATATAACTGTTTTTAATGCGAATAAATCCATGCTTACAAAGGCTTTAGAGATTGGTAAATAAAATTAAGTAGAAAGGAAGATACATACATGGCCATTTCGTCCATTTCGCTAATGACACCCACTCAGGTTGTAAATAACCCAAACAAACTTAATGCAACACCTTATGAAGCGCAACAAAGCTTCGCGAACTCTTTAAAAGAAGCAATAGCAAAAGTAAATGATCAACAAATAACTTCTGATAAGTATACTCAGAAGCTAATTAAAGGTGAAGATGTGGAGTTGCATGAAGTGATGATTGCTTCGCAAAAGGCGAGCATTACACTAAACGCAACAATTGAAGTTCGCAATAAGGTGATTGAAGCTTACCAAGAAATAATGCGAATGAGTGTTTAATTTATTGTCAAGACAAGGCAACCCCTTTTCAATATAGATTAATAACCACGATTTAGAGTGGGCTCATTATGTTCGCAAATTATTGATGGCTAGGTTATTCACTATAACCGGAGGATTCATAATGAATGAACGATTGACGAAAATAAAAAACGACACCAGTCAATTTTGGACAAGTCGAAGTAAAAAGCAAAAAATAGTTATGATTGGCTCCGTGGTAGTTGTAATCGCACTAGCAGCAATTGTGACATTTTTCGCTTCCAAAACTACATATGTTCCACTTTATAAAGATTTATCAACACGGGAAATTGGACAAGTAAAGGAAGCGCTAGATTCCCAAGGTGTGACCTATCAAATTGCTCCAGGTGGAACATCTATTTTAGTGCCAGAAGAACAAGTTGACTCCTTGTTAGTGCAATTAGCTTCTGAGGGATATCCGCAAACAGGTTCAATTGATTACTCATTTGCGAATAGTTCAGGATTTGGTATGACTGATAATGAATTTAACCTATTAAAAAAAGCAGCTACTGAAACTGAAATTGCTAAACTTTTCAAAAATTTGGAAGGTGTAAAAGATGCCAAAGTAATGATTACTGTTCCTGAGGAAGGGGTATTCGTAACGGATGTTAAAGGAGAAGCAACGGCATCTATCGTTTTAAATACAGACCCTGGCTATAAATTTACAGAACAGCAAATTACAACGATGTACAATTTGGTGTCAAAAAGTATTCCAAATTTAAAGACTGAAAATATTGTGATCTCTAATCAATTCTCAGAGTACTTTGATTTGAATGCTGCCACAGCTGATGGAACTTCCACAACGACAGCAGAAGGTCAATTACAAATGAAGAAATTAGTGGAACGAGATCTACAACGTCAAGTGCAAAATATGCTAGGAACGTTGATGGGACAAGATAAGGTAATGGTTTCTGTCACAACAGATATCGATTTCAAGAAAGAAAATCGTGAAGAAAATCTTGTGACACCTGTTGATGAAGAAAATATGGAAGGTATTGCTATTAGTGCGCAGCGAATTACAGAGCAATATTCTGGCACAGGAGCTGCAGCAGCAGCCGGAACACCTGAAGCTGAAACAACTACTGATAACTTCACAACTTATAATGAAGGTGCAGCAGGAAATGGAGATTATGAACGTACGGAAGAGACGATAAATAATGATGTGAACCGTATACGTAAGGATATTCAAGAAGCACCTTATAAAATTCAAGATATTGGGATTCAAGTAATAGTTGAACCACCGACAGCAACTGACGCAGCGTCATTACCAGACGGTGTTCGTGAAGATATTGAGAAAATTTTAAGTACAATTGTACGTACAACAATTTCCAAAGACGTGGCAGCAGAACTTACACAAGAGCAAATTGATGAAAAAGTGGCGGTATCTGTACAACCATTATACGGTAAGGTGACAGAGGTAGCTGATGAAAAACCAATTATTCCATGGTGGGTTTGGGTTATCGGCGGTATCTTGTTAGCTGTGATCGTATTGCTAGCATTCTTCATTATCCGTTCACGTAAGCGTGCGAAGGAAGAAGAAGAGCTAAGTATCCTAGAAGAACAAGAAGAATTAATGGTTGATGATATTAATGAAGAAATTGAAACGGAAGCTACAATGCGTCGTAAGCAGCTTGAAAAAATGGCCAAAGATAAGCCAGACGATTTTGCAAAGTTACTGCGCAGTTGGATTGCTGAAGACTAACTAGGAGGTTCGGCTGTGTCCAAGAAAGATAAGGAATTAACCGGAAAACAAAAGGCCGCTCTCTTGTTAATTTCATTAGGGCCTGAGGTTTCAGCTTCTGTCTATAAGCATTTAACAGAGGAAGAAATTGAACGTTTAACATTAGAAATTTCAAGTGTTAAAAAAGTGGAATCAAATGTAAAAGAAGAGATTATTGAAGAATTCCACAATATTGCACTAGCGCAGGACTATATCACACAAGGTGGTATTGGCTATGCAAAAACAGTATTAGAAAAAGCACTTGGTGTAGAACAAGCACAAACGATTATTAATCGATTAACATCTTCTTTACAAGTACGTCCGTTTGATTTTGCACGCAGAGCTGATCCAGCGCAAATTTTCAACTTTATCCAAAATGAGCATCCTCAAACAATTGCCCTGATACTCTCTTATTTAGAGGCAGGGCAAGCGGGTGTTATTTTATCTTCTTTACCACAGGAAGTACAAGCTGACATTGCTAAACGTATAGCGGTCATGGAATCAACTTCACCAGAAGTGATAAGCGAAATTGAATCTGTGTTAGAGCGTAAATTATCGTCAACTGTTACGCAGGATTATACAGAAACGGGTGGTATCGATGCAGTCGTTGAAGTTTTAAATGGAGTAGATCGCCAAACAGAAAAAACAATTCTCGATGCACTCGAAATCCAAGATCCAGAACTTGCAGAGGAAATCAAAAAACGTATGTTTGTGTTCGAAGATATTGTTACACTCGACAATCGTTCCATTCAGCGTGTTATTCGTGATTGTGAAAACGAAGACTTACTGCTTTCAATGAAGGTATCAAGTGAAGAGGTAAAAGATATTATATTCCGCAATATGTCACAACGTATGGCTGAAACATTTAAAGAAGAAATGGAAATTATGGGACCTGTACGATTACGTGACGTAGAGGAGGCACAATCTCGAATTGTTGCCGTTATTCGTCGTCTAGAGGATGCTGGCGAGATTATTATAGCTCGCGGTGGAGGAGATGACGTCATTGTCTAGAATCATCCGTTCTATTTATACACAGTCCGATAGCGATAATGTCAAGGAAATACAGATCCGTGATATGTTTGAACCGATGGAGGAATACCAGGAAGAAATCCCACCTCAACATCAATTAACGATGGATGAAGTAATGGCAGAGCGAGATCGTTTACTTGCTGAAGCGAGAGCTGCTTTGCAGGCAGAACGAGAGATGTTTGAACAGGAAAAGCATTTGCACTTTCAAGAGATTGAACATTTAAAGCTAAGCTGGGAGGAAGAGAGACCCAATCGTGTTCAAGAAGCTTATGATGAGGGATTTGGGCAAGGCTATGAAGACGGCGTGAATAAGGCCACTGAAGCAATGGCTCAGTCACTTCAAACTGCGAATGAAATCATGATGCTAGCGAAAGAAAATGCTCAAAAATACATTGATGATCAAGAAGCGGTGATTTTAGAGTTAGGCTTAACTGCTGCAGAACGAATTATTGGTACCTCATTAGAACAGGATAACGAACTATTTGTATCAATCGTACGCAGAGGGCTGAAAGAAGCGAGAGAAATGAAAGAAATTAAAATTTATGTCTCTCCAGCTTATTATGCTTTAATTACGGCCAATCGAGATGAATTAGCAGAAATGTTCCCAATAGACGTACCATTTATGATTTTTGTTAATGAGGATTTGGATAATGAAACAGATTGCTATATTGAAACAAATCATGGTCGAATTATGGTTAGTATCGATGAGCAATTAAATGCACTCAGATTAAAGTTACATGAAATATTAGAGAGTAAGGAATGATCTTGATGAAAGTGGCTCAATTAATTGAACATATTCCTCATATACCTACTTTTAAAAAGTTTGGTAGAGTTACTAGAGTTGTTGGCTTGATGATTGAGTCGCAAGGTCCAGATAGTTCCATAGGTGATGTCTGTAAAATTCATGTGGAAACTGTAAATAATGGTCATCAGATTATTTTAGCAGAGGTTGTTGGTTTTAAAGATGAAATAGTCGTCTTAATGCCTTTTACCTCCTTACGCGAAATATCGATCGGCTGCCTTGTCGAAGGGACGGGTGCTCCATTGGAAGTAAAAGTGGGCCCTGAGTTAATTGGTAAAGTATTGGATTCTATGGGGAATCCAATTGATGGTACTTTATTGCCTAAGGGACTAATGACAGTTCCCACTGAACAAGATCCACCAAACCCACTGACTCGTCCACCGATTAATGAAAGGCTTGAAGTCGGAGTGAAGGCTATTGACGGCATGCTAACAGTTGGTAATGGACAACGTGTTGGTATTTTCGCTGGTTCTGGGGTAGGTAAAAGTACATTACTTGGTATGATCGCAAGAAATACTCAAGCAGATTTGAATGTCATTGCGTTAATAGGGGAGCGTGGTCGTGAGGTTCGAGAATTCATCGAACGTGATTTAGGCGCTGAAGGTCTAAGTCGGTCCATTGTTGTTGCAGCTACTTCAGATCAACCTGCATTAATGCGGATTAAAGGGGCATTTACAGCCACAGCAATCGCCGAATATTTTAGAAATCGAGGCTTAAATGTCATGCTAATGATGGATTCCGTTACACGTGTGGCGATGGCACAACGTGAAATTGGACTTGCCACGGGTGAACCACCTGCACAAAAAGGATATACGCCTTCTGTTTTTGCGATATTACCTAAATTACTAGAACGAACAGGCACCAATGAAAAGGGGTCTATAACAGCATTTTATACCGTTTTAGTAGATGGGGACGATATGAATGAGCCCATTGCGGATACTGTGCGAGGGATATTAGATGGTCATATTGTATTGGATCGAAATCTTGCCAACAAAGGGCAATATCCAGCCATCAATGTCTTGAAAAGTGTGAGTCGCTTGATGAACCATGTTGCAGAGCCAACTCATAAAAAAGCTGCTGAACGATTAAGAGAACTCTATTATACATATGACAAATCTGAGGATTTGATCAATATTGGGGCTTATAAAAGAGGGACTTCTAAAGAAATTGATGAAGCAATTTATTATGAACCGCTTATTACTGCTTATCTTAAACAGGGTTACTTAGATAAAGTGACATTAGAAGAAAGTGTCAATGAGTTAATAACATTATCGAACGGTGGTGCGAAATAGATGGTCAGTTATGTGTATCGTTTTGAAAAAGTGTTAACTATTCGCGAACAGGAAAAAAACGAAACCGAAATGGCTTATAAAGAATCTGTCCGTTCTTTTGAAGAAATAGCAAAGAAATTATATGAATTGCTAAAAAAGAAAGAAGATTTAATTGGGTTTCAACAGGAGCGTTTAATGATCGGCTCATCGATAGATGAAATCCATCATTATAGTCGTTTTATTGACAGTCTCGAGAAAACAATTGCAGATGTGCAACAGAAAGTGATTCAAGCTCGTGCAAAGATGAATTGGCACGAAGAAAAACTATTAGAAAAAAACTTGGAAGTACGTAAATTTGAAAAAATGAGAGAAAAGGATTTTAAACATTTCCAACAAGAGCAAGATCGTATAGAAAGCCTTTTTTTAGATGAGATTTCATTACAAACGTATAACAAGAAAGAAATCAGGTGATTTCATGGCAAAGAAAGACAATCGATTAGCAACAGAATTAGTAGAAGAGCAACCAAAGAAAAAATCTGGGGGCTTTCTAAAGTTTTTTACTTGGATTGTACTGCCGATTATGTTTGTAGTAGCGGTTTTGCTTGTTGTGGCAACATTAATGAATACAAATGTCTTTGATTTAGGAAAAAAGGCAATTGGTAATTTACCTTTTATGCCGTCAGAAGAACAACAAGCGAAGGATGCTGTCGTTAATAACGACTCTAAAATAGTGAGTTTACAGGCAGAGATACAAGAAAAGGAAGCAGAAATTACACAGCTTCAAAAAAAATTAGATTCAACAATAACGGATAAAGAGAAGTTGCTGACAGAAAAAGAACAACTTCAATTTGAAATTGAAAAATTGAATCGTGAACAAGATGATGTAAAGCGTGATTTTAATGATATTTTATCAACGTTTGATAAGATGTCACCCAAAGCTGCAGCACCTGTACTGGTCAATATGAGTGATACGGAAGCGTTGCGAATTATAACGAATTTAAAGCCGGATAAGCTAGCAGCCATTTTAGAGAAAATGGATGCAAAAGACGCAGCAAAATATACCGAGCTTATGGCTAAACAATAGGGTAATTGAAAGGAGGTGAAAGATTAATGGATGTAGCGATGATGCAAATGATCAATAAATCAGCGCCTACTAAAACTGCAGCAACAAAGTCAGCAGCAGTTGGTACCGCTGAAGAAAAATTAGGTGGCACACAAAAGAAAGAAAGTTTATCAAATTTCGGTTCTGTTTTTGGGCAAGTTTTATCTTCTTCATCTCAATCAACCCAAGCATCACAGACGACTTCCACAAATGAGCTAGCAGATTTACAAGCGGTTTTAAATGCTGATTCAATGGAGGAAGTACTAGATTTACTGGGGATTTCCCACGATGATGGTTTACTAGTGCTTCAGCTAGGAGAAGACGGTAAGGCAGTGGCAATGGATGAAATGCTACATTTAGAAAATATACTAAATGCATTAGGTATTGATGAAGAGCAGCTTCAAAAAATAATTCAACAGCTTCTAGGAGAAGAAAAGGAAGCGAGTGATGTTTGGGAGCTATTATCAGTAGTAGATGCCCAAGCACCGGTACTACAGGCAAATATAAGCACAGCATTACAAGGTGAAGGTCAAGTGACACCAAAAGAGGCGTCACAACTTCTTCAAGTGTTGAAATTAGTGCAATTAGTAGGCCAAAAAACAGACTTAACTGCATCGCAAGAAAACCTGTTAACGACGGTTAAGAGCCTATTAACGTCATTGCAAACGCAAGTAGGTACGATGCAGGAAATAACAACTAAAACAACTGTGACATTGCCATTACAAGGCTTCCAGCAAGTTGTTCAGCAAGTCCAAGTGACGAAGCAAAGTGAAACAAGTACGACTGATATAGTTACACCACAAACGGTACAAACCAAACCAGACACATTCCATGTAACATTACCAACGGCTAAGCCTGCGCAATCAGAAGCTTTATTAAAGGAAATGCAAGCCATCATCAATCGAGCACAGATCTCTAATGCACAAGGGATTACACGTTTAACCATAAAATTATATCCAGAAAACCTAGGGACGGTTCGTATTGAACTTGTACAAAATGATGGTGTTCTAACAGCCCGTTTACTGGCTTCCACAACCCATGGACGTGAATTGCTTGATAGTCAAGCACACCAGCTAAAACAGGCATTTGCTCAGCAAAATATTCAAGTAGACCGCCTTGATATTGCACAATCACTACAAGATGCCGATCGACAACAACGTGATCAAAATTTCTTCAATAATTTCTTTAAACAACAGCAAGACGAAGAACAGGATCAAAAAAGTGATGATGAAGATGAAGGAATGTCCTTTAGTGACTATTTAATAAGTGAGGAGGTGTAATAATGGCAGATGCAACAACGAAAGTGACAAATAATTCGATAACAGATGATCTTTACTACTCGAATTATCAGAAGCCAATGAAGCAAACAGGAAATAGTGAGCTTGGCAAGGATGCTTTTTTACAATTGTTAATTACACAATTACAGCATCAGGATCCAACGAATCCAATGGATGATCGAGAATTTATTTCTCAAATGGCGCAATTTTCTTCTTTAGAGCAAATGCAAAATATGACAAAGGCCATGGAATCTTTATTAGCATCACAGCAACAAACACAGATGATGAGTTATACAACTTTTATTGGCAAAGAAGTCAAATGGCATGAGATTTCAGAGGAGAAAGATGAAAAAGGAAATCCTGTGGTTAATGAAGGAACAGGCGTCATCGAATCCCTCAAATTTGTAAATGGTAACGTTGTTTTCAAATTAGCTGACGGAAAAGAGATTGCTCCTGGTAATATATCTGGTATTTTAGGTGGAGCAAGCGATTCTAGTTCAAATGGCAATAATAATGTATCAGAATCTCCATTAGTGAAAGCTAGCCAATTGATTGGTAAAAATGTATCGTATAAAGACGGTGACCAAGAATTAAAAGGACGAATCGTCTCTGTTTCCAATAAAGATGGGGTCATTAATTACGTATTAGATAATGATAAAAGATTAACGGATAAAGATTTTACGGTTATTAGCGAATAAAGGTGGAGAAAAGTGATGGATAAGTTTTCAATTCATCGTGTACCCTTGCATCCATCTATTCGTACAACACAACCTAAGCCAATCAATACGCAACCATCATTTAAAGCACATTTACAGGAAGCTTCTAAACAAGAGCTAAAGGTGAGTAAGCATGCGAATGAACGTATTATAGAGCGCAAAATTAATATCTCTGAACAAGAATGGCAGGTTGTATCGGATAAGGTATTTGAAGCACACTCAAAAGGTGTCAAACAGCCATTAGTCTTGATGGATCAAGCAGCTTTAATTGTCAGTGCTAAAAACGCTACTGTCATTACAGCAATGGATCGCACGGAAGCAAAACAGCAGTTATTTACAAATATTGATGGCACGATTGTGCTTTAAAGGCTGGACCTTCTTACGTAAGGAAGCCTTGGTGATGCTGATTGATAGAGGCTCACCTATATAAAACGAAGGGAGAACGAAAACATATGTTACGTTCTATGTATTCAGGTATTTCAGGTCTTAAAAACTTCCAAACAAAGCTAGATGTGATTGGTAATAATATCGCCAACGTGAACACTTATGGTTTTAAAAAAGGGCGAGTAATTTTCAAAGATTTAATGTCTCAAACACAGGCAGGTGCCTCAGGTCCAACAGGCACTATTGGGGGCACAAACGCTAAACAAGTAGGACTAGGTTCACAACTTGCTGCGATTGATACCATTCATGGAGGAGGTTCACTTCAAAGTACGGGACGAGTTTTAGATTTGGCTATTGAAGGGGATGGCTTTTTTATTGCAGCAGGTTATGATGCTAACTCTACAGGGCCTGTTGCTCCAATTTCAGATTTAAAATATACACGTGCGGGAAACTTTTATTTAGATAAAGATGGTTTCTTGGTAAACGCAGATGGTAATTATATGATGGCTGTTACGACTTTAGCGGAATCATCTCCTCAGAATCCATCGTTTGACCCAACGACTCCAGATGATTTGAGTAATTATCAAGACTTAACACCGTCTGGAGGTACAGCAGTAGACCCAGCACCTGTTGTTCCTGAAACGATTGATCCTGCAGCAGATCTAGCAGGTAATGTAGGCTTTATCCAAATCCCTACGAATGCTCAATCAATGTCTATTGGATTAGATGGTAAAGTGACTTTTGTTAGTAAAGATGGCGTTTTACATTATGCTGGTCAACTTGTTATGGCGAAATTTGCAAATGCAGGAGGACTTGAAAAGTCTGGTGGAAATTATTACGTACCAACTGCTAACTCAGGAGATCCTTATTTTGCAGCTGGTACTGAAGGTGGGATAGGTAAAGCCGTTTCTGGGGCACTTGAAATGTCAAATGTGGACCTTTCAGAGGAGTTTACAGAGATGATTGTTGCACAGCGGGGCTTCCAGTCAAATACACGTATCATCACGACATCTGATGAAATTCTACAAGAACTAGTAAACTTAAAACGATAATAATATAGTCCTTTCATAACGGACGTTTTAACAAACATATTTTCATATGAGGGAGGGTCGGGCCGGCTCTCATGCTAGACCCGGCCCTAATTCATGATTGAACTAACACGTCTAAATGGCAAAGCATTTACATTAAATGCTTTATACATAGAAACAGTCGAATCATTTCCAGATACGACTATTACTTTAACAACTGGAACAAAATTAATTGTTTTAGAGAGTGAAGAAGAGGTGCGACAAAAGGTAACTGCCTTTTATAACAATATACAAGTACTATCCAACCCGCATCTACGAGGTGAAGAAGATGAAGAATAATAAAATGCTAACGATGATTATTATTTTACTAGTAGCAGTCATTCTGATTGGGGTTATTTTGTTTGTATTGCTTACCCAATTTAATAAACCAACAGGGGCTGTTGAGCCGTCCATTGATGAGATTGTAGAGGCAACAGTGGAGATACCAGAGATCACGACAAATCTTGCAGATAAAAGAGTTGTGCGCTTGTCATTGAAAATTCAAACGACAAGTAAAGATGCTGCTGCAGAATTAACAAAGCGCGTTTTCCAAGTGCAAAACATCGCCATTCAAGAGCTTTCTGAAATGGAGCAAAAGGATTTAGAAGGTAAGCAAGGAAAACAAATTTTCCAAAAATCATTGAAAACAAGATTAAATGAATTGATGCAAGAGGGAGAAGTTCAGGAAGTATATTTTACCTCCTTCATTACTCAATAAAACAGAAACTGCTTGAATTGGAGGTGGGCAAATGGCAGGAGATGTGTTATCTCAATCCGAGATAGATGCGCTGCTTTCCGCTATATCGACAGGGGAGATGTCAGCGGATGACATAAAAAAAGAGGACGAGGGACGTAAGGTTAAAGTTTATGATTTTAAGCGAGCACTTCGATTCTCAAAAGATCAAATCCGAAGTTTGACCCGAATACATGAAAATTTTGCACGATTATTGACAACCTTTTTCTCTGCACAGCTTAGAAGCTATGTGCAAATTACGGTTGCCTCAGTAGACCAAATACCATTTGAAGAGTTTGTCCGTTCCATTCCGAATATGACACTCATTAATGTATTTGAAGTGCCACCATTAGATGGTAATATATTGATGGAAATCAATCCGAATATTGCCTATTCAATGCTAGATCGCCTAATGGGCGGTAGTGGGGCAAGTCATAGTAATGTAGATAACCTAACGGAAATTGAAACTAAAATTATGACAAACCTTTTTGAACGCTCATTCGACAATTTACGTGAAGCATGGGAAAATGTTGCGGAAATCGATCCCATATTAGTAGAACTTGAAGTTAATCCACAATTTTTACAAATGATTTCACCCAATGAAACGGTTGTCGTAATCTCGTTAAATACGATTATTGGTGAGACAAGCGGTATGATTAATATTTGTATTCCACATGTTGTGTTGGAGCCAATTGTGCCAAATCTTTCGGTTCGCTATTGGATGCAAACTAATACGAAAGAGATGTCACCAGAGCAAACAAAAATGCTTGAAACACGTGTGAAACAAGCCCAATTACCACTCTCAGTTGAATTAGGTTTGACGGACATCACCATTGAAGATTTCCTAACAATGCAGGTTGGGGATGTTATACAGTTAGATCAAAAAATTGAAGCACCATTACTACTCAAAGTAGGAACATTGCCGAAATTCACTGTTCAACCAGGTAAGAAAGGCAAAAAATTAGCAATCCAGATTATCGACCCTTTGAAAGGAGGAGACGAAGATGAGTGATGAAATGCTCTCCCAAGAAGAAATTGAAGCGCTATTAAGGGGCGAGACGTTGGGAGATAAAAACAACGACACTGATGCTTCAACAAATGAAGAAATAAATGAGATACGAGTAGAGGATTACCTTGATTCGTTTGCACAAGATGCATTAGGAGAGGTAGGCAATATATCCTTTGGTAGCTCTGCCACAGCTCTTTCAGCGTTACTGGGTCAAAAAGTAGATATTACTACACCAAGTATTTCGATGATTAATCGCAATAAATTAGAAGAGGAATTTCCTCATCCATATGTAGCTGTACAAGTTGAATATACAATTGGTTTGACAGGTATGAATTTACTTGTTATTAAACAATCTGATGCAGCAATTATCGCAGATTTAATGTTAGGTGGCGATGGATTAAATCCGAAGCCGGACTTAGGTGAGATTCAGCTAAGTGCTGTTCAAGAGGCTATGAATCAAATGATGGGCTCAGCTGCTACATCTATGTCGACGGTCTTCAACAAAAAAGTAGATATTTCTCCACCGACAATTGATTTAATGAACATCTCACAAGATGAAGGTCGAGAAAATATTCCAGAAGACGATTTGCTGGTGAAAGTTTCATTTAGATTAAGAATTGGTAATTTAATTGATTCGAATTTAATGCAATTATTACCGCTTAAATTCAGTCAAAATATTGTAAAATCTTTATTAGGTGAAACAGGAGTGTTTGAGGAACCTGTGGCTGCAACGATTGCACCTGAGGCTCCACCAGTTACACCACCGCCTGTTCAACAGCATGTGCCTGTAGCACCACCACCTGAACAACCAGTATATCAGCAGCAGTCAGCACCAATGCAGCAACCGATTTATCAGGAACCACAACAATTTGCACAACCAGCGAGACCTGCACAGCCTGTAAATGTGCAACAAGCACAGTTTGCTAGCTTCGATACAAATGTAATCTCTCAATCTGAAGCTAGAAATTTAAATATGCTACTTGATATTCCATTGCAAGTTACTGTAGAGTTAGGACGTACGAAGCGTTCTGTTAAAGAGATTTTAGAACTATCAAGTGGTTCAATTATTGAACTGGATAAATTAGCAGGGGAACCTGTTGATATTTTAGTCAATAGCCGTTTAATTGCTAAAGGTGAAGTCGTTGTCATTGACGAAAACTTTGGTGTCCGTATTACAGATGTTTTAAGTCAAGCAGAGCGTTTAAATAATTTAAGATAGTTTCAATTGGAGGAGTTAACCATGTCTAAAAGAATTTTGATTGTAGACGACGCTGCATTTATGCGCATGATGATCAAGGATATTTTATCAAAAAATGGATTTGAAGTTGTTGGAGAGGCAGCAGATGGTTTACAAGCTGTCGAAAAGTACAATGAACTAAAACCAGATTTAGTAACAATGGATATCACAATGCCAGAGATGGATGGTATTGCTGCTCTTAAAGCAATTAAGGGAACAGATCCAAGTGCAACTGTAATCATGTGTTCAGCGATGGGGCAACAAGCGATGGTAATCGATGCAATTCAAGCTGGTGCGAAAGATTTTATCGTTAAACCTTTCCAAGCAGATCGTGTAATTGAAGCGATTCAAAAAGCGCTAGGATGATTGCATGAAAATGTTAAAATCATTTCGTTTAACGATGATTTTCGCATTTCTTGTATCCTTCCTGTTTTTGTACCCGACACCAACTTCTGTCTATGCAGATGCTGATACGAATAGTGTCACGGATTGCATTAAAGATCCAGAAGCTTGTAATGGAGATACGACTGATCCAGCTGCTAAACAAGAAACAACTGTAACAGCAGCTGGAGACATATCTGCATGGGAATACATAAAAATGGTTTTGGCGCTTATTTTTGTTGTAGCTTTATTTTATGGATTGATGAAGTTTTTAAATAAACGTAATTTAAACTTCCAACGTAATCAAATGGTACAAAATTTAGGCGGTTTATCGTTAGGTGCGCAAAAGTCAGTTCAGCTTTTACAGGTAGGTAAAACATTGTATTTAGTTGGTGTCGGAGAAGACGTTCAACTTTTACGAGAAATTACAGATCCTGAAGAAGTTGAAGCCCTTTTAGCCCTATATAATGATAGGCAAGAACTTGCAGCAACATCACCGTATATTGCAGAAGTATTTTCTAAGTTTAAGAAAAAAGATAGCGTGAATGTACAAAATGAGCAACAAAAACAAGATTCATTCGGCAATTTATTTGAAAAAAAGCTATCCGAAATAAAACAGGAGCGTAGTGACGAGATAGAGAGATGGAAGCAGAAGGAGAAGGATGGTAAATGAATGATTTAATCAATATTTTTTCCAACAGCGATCCAACGAACGTCTCGACATCTGTAAAGCTCTTACTTTTACTAACTGTCTTATCACTTGCACCAAGTATTTTAATTTTAATGACATCCTTTGCTCGTATAGTCATTGTCTTATCCTTTGTGCGTACAGCATTGGCAACACAGCAAATGCCACCAAATCAAGTGATCATTGGTCTGGCACTATTTTTAACGTTTTTTATCATGGCACCAACCTTTCAGGAGGTCAATAAAGAGGCGCTACAGCCATTGTTTGCTGAAGAAATTGGTTTAGAAGAAGCCTATGACCGTGCTAGTGTGCCATTTAAAGAGTTTATGAGTAAGCATACTAGGCAAAAAGATCTTGATTTGTTTTTAACGTATAACCAAGCAGAAAAACCAGCATCAGTGGAGGAAATTCCGCTGACTATGCTTGTCCCTGCTTTTGCTTTAAGTGAAATTAAAACTGCATTTCAAATTGGTTTTATGATTTTTATTCCATTCCTAGTAATCGATATGATTGTTGCGAGTACATTAATGTCGATGGGGATGATGATGTTACCACCAGTAATGATTTCATTGCCATTTAAAATTTTATTATTTGTACTGGTTGATGGCTGGTATCTCGTTATGAAATCGTTACTACAAAGTTTTTAGGGGATGATACAGTATGACAGGTGAGTTGGTTATTTCCATTGCAGAGCGTGCTATAATGATTATCCTTCTAACAAGCGGTCCGCTACTATTAGTTGCTTTAATCTCTGGTTTAGCGGTAAGTATCTTTCAAGCCACAACTTCGATACAAGAGCAAACTTTAGCATTTGTACCAAAAATTATTGCTGTCTTAGTGGCCATCGTATTCTTCGGCCCTTGGATGCTATCTCAAGTTACAAGCTATGCGAGAGACATATTTGAGAATTTAACGCGTTATATAGGGTGAGTACATGAATGAATTAATTCCGCATCTAACGGTTTTCTTATTAGTACTTGTACGTGTCTCAGCCTTTTTTGCTACGGTTCCTTTTTTTTCATATAGAACCATTCCACCACAAGTCAAAATTACTCTCGCACTGGTTTTAGCTTGGATGATGTACTATACAATTGATGTTGAGCCATTTGCATTCAATGATGATTACATATTATTAGTGGTGAAAGAAGCACTAGTTGGACTATTACTCGGTCTAATGGGCTATATCATCATGTCCGCAATTCAAATTGCAGGAAGCTTTATCGACTTTCAAATGGGTTTTGCCATTGCCAATATAATTGACCCGCAAACAGGTGCTCAAAGTCCATTAATTGGTCAGTTTTTTAATATGCTAGCACTGCTTTTATTGTTAGCGATTGATGGCCATCATATGATTCTTAATGGAATCTACTACAGCTATCAATTTTTCCCGATGGATCAATTCCCTAGTTTTATGAACGAAAACTTTCCGCAGTTTATCATCACAACATTTACAGCCGTTTTCGCCATAGCATTCCAGATGGCTGCTCCTGTTGTAGCGACCTTATTTTTGGTCGACTTAGCTTTAGGGATCACTGCAAAAACAGTACCGCAACTGAATATATTTGTTGTCGGTTTTCCTATTAAAATTGGTGTTAGTTTTTTAGTGTTATTTACAATGATGGCCGTTATGATTCAAGTTATTCAAAAGCTTATTACGATTATGATTTATGGGATGCGTGATTTAATGGCCATTTTAGGTGGTGGATAATATGAGACTACTACTGAATTTAGAACTACAATTTTTTGCGGGTGAAAAAACAGAAAAGGCAACCCCTAAGAAACGACAGGATGCTCGAAAAAAGGGGCAAGTTGTCAAGAGTCAAGATATCTCTAGTGCCATTGTGATGTTAATGGTATTTATCTTTTTATTTTTCTTTGCAGGCTCTTTGCGCGACGAGCTACTATCCTTTTTCAGGCAAACCTTTATTCATAACATACGCATCGAAGCACTGACTATTGATAGTGTGATGCGCTTATTTACAGAAACATTGATTCAAATGGCTTTTATCATTGTGCCAATTATGGCAATTGCATTTGTCGGAGCACTTGCAGGTAATTTTTTGCAGTTTGGCTTTCTCTTTACGTTAGAGCCAATGAAGTTTGATTTGAAAAAGATGGACCCTATTAAAGGGCTAAAAAAGATATTTTCTGTTAAAGCCATTGTGGAGTTATTAAAGTCTGTTTTAAAGATCGGTTTTATCGGAAGTGTCACAACAATTATTATTTGGTCAAACTTACCGGAAGTTTTGGCCTTATCTTTTAAAAGTCCATGGATGACGCTCATTACGGTAGGGAAGCTTGTTGGCATTATGGGCATAGCAGCTTCTTTAGTATTACTTTGTGTATCCATTTTAGACTGGATGTATCAAAAACATGAGTACGAAAAAAATCTTAAAATGTCTAAGCAAGATATTAAAGATGAATATAAAAATAGTGAGGGTGACCCTCTGATTAAATCAAAAATCAAACAACGTCAACGTGAGATGGCGATGAGACGGATGATGTCAGAGGTTCCGAGTGCGGATGTAGTTATTACCAACCCTACTCACTATGCAATTGCCCTCAAATATAATGAGGACAGTATGGATGCTCCTCGTGTTATTGCGAAGGGGACAGACTTTATTGCTCAAAAAATTAAACTGATTGCCAAAGAGCATGATGTAATTATGGTTGAAAATAGGCCATTAGCACGTGCCATGTATGATCAGGTAGAAATAGGCGATCAGGTACCAGAGGAATTTTTCAAAGCAGTAGCAGAGATACTCGCTTATGTTTACCGTATTAAGCGAAAAATTTAAGGCTTTTTGTAGGAGGGACACAAATGAAAGTTCGCGATATTGGGGTTTTAGGTGCGGTTATTTTAATCGTAGCGATGCTCATCATCCCTCTTCCTCCGTGGATGTTAAGTTTTTTAATTGTCATTAATATTACATTAGGATTAATTGTACTGCTAACAGCAATGAGTATGAAAGAAGCATTGGATTTTTCCATTTTTCCTTCGGTGATTTTATTATTAACCTTGTTCCGATTAGGATTAAGTGTTTCCACAACCCGTGCAATCTTAGCAAATGGAGATGCAGGTTCGGTCGTTGAAACCTTTGGAGATTTCGTAGTTGGCGGAAATATACTTGTTGGTTTAGTCGTCTTCTTAATTTTAGTGTTAATTCAGTTTATTGTAATTACAAAAGGTGCAGAACGAGTAGCTGAAGTAGCGGCACGTTTCACACTGGATGCGATGCCAGGTAAACAAATGAGTATTGATGCTGACTTAAATGCAGGGATTATTTCCGAAAAAGAAGCGCGTGAACGACGTGAAAAAGTAGCGGGAGAAGCGGACTTTTACGGAGCAATGGATGGGGCCACAAAATTTGTAAAGGGAGATGCCATTGCATCCATGGTAATGGTTATTATCAACCTATTATTTGGTATCATCATTGGTGTCGTACAAATGGGGCTTCCCTTTGCAGAAGCGGCAACTCATTTTTCGAAACTAACAGTAGGGGATGGTATTGTATCCCAAATTCCTGCGTTGCTTATTTCAACTGCTACAGGGATTGTCGTAACGCGTGCTTCTTCTAAAGGAAGTCTTGGTCAGGACATTACAGGACAATTATTTGCCCAAGCTAAGCTTCTCTATGTAGCTGGTGGTACCATTGTATTACTAGGGCTGTTCACCCCAATACCAAACTGGGTAACACTGCCAATAGGTCTTTCACTAATTGCGGGAGCTTATATGATGGAGCGTAAGAAACCAGAGGATGAAGAAGAATTACAGGAAATTGAAGAAGAAGTGGCTACTGACGGCATGAAGAGCCCAGAGAATGTTGTGAATTTATTAAATGTGGACCCTATTGAATTCGAATTTGGTTACGGATTAATTCCCTTAGTAGATGCCGCTCAAGGTGGGGACTTATTAGACCGTGTTATCATGATACGTCGACAGCTAGCATTAGAGTTGGGAATCGTTATCCCAGTTGTTCGTATTCGTGACAATATTCAGCTTCAACCAAATGAATATCGAATTAAAATAAAGGGAAATGAAATGGCACGAGGCGAACTTTTACTAGATCATTATTTAGCGATGAGTCCTGGCGACGATGATTCCATTGAAGGTATTGACACTGTCGAGCCATCATTTGGATTACCAGCTAAATGGATAACAGAGCAAGTAAAAGAGGATGCTGAAATGTACGGTTACACGGTTGTGGACCCACCGAGTGTGGTTTCAACACACTTAACAGAAATTATTCGAGCAAATGCTCATGAGTTATTAGGGCGACAAGAGACTAAGCAGTTAATCGATCACTTACGAGAATCACATCCAATCTTAGTAGAAGAATTGACACCTACACCTTTATCTACTGGAGAAATTCAAAAGGTATTGGGCAAGCTTCTTCGAGAAAATGTGTCTGTACGTAACTTACCAATTATTTTTGAGACACTAGCAGACTATGCAAAATTAACGAGTGATACAGATATCTTAACTGAATATGTGCGTCAATCATTGGCTCGTCAAATTACAGCGCAGTATGTTGGGGATAGTTCGGTATTAAAGGTGATTACGGTTTCAGGTAAAGTAGAAAAAATGATTGCTGATAGTAT
The DNA here is from genome assembly GCF_043359455.1 of Lysinibacillus sp. PWR01. NCBI lineage: Bacteria > Bacillati > Bacillota > Bacilli > Caryophanales > Bacillaceae > Lysinibacillus > Lysinibacillus sp. PWR01. The sequence goes on from NZ_JBHERJ010000047.1 coordinate 157,154, forward strand.
CCAGCAAACGGATCATGGAAATTATTTAGCTATGGACCCTCAAGATTCCCAAACAGTATTAGAAACTATTGCAGCTGAAGTAGAGCGTGTTTCCTTTATGGAGCAATCAGCTATTATTTTATGCTCTCCAGCAGTTCGGATGTATTTACGACAACTAACGGAGCGTTATTTCCCGCAAATTCCGGTTCTATCCTATAATGAACTGGATGCTTCAGTTGAAATTCAAAGTGTTGGGGTGGTGAATGTTTAATGAAAATGAAAAAGTATTATGCATCATCCATACCAGAGGCGATGAAGCAAGTCCGAGCAGAATTAGGTGAGGACGCAGTCATTTTAAATTCAAAAGTAGTCATCACAAAGAAATTTTTCGGCATGATAAAAAAGAAAAGTTTTGAAGTTGTTGCAGGTATTGATGCAATGGAGCCACGTCAAGTGGCTTCTGTACCAACACCTGCTGTACTACCTGTAGTAAAAAAAGAAAATGCAAGGTTACAAGAGATTACAAATGCTATTCAAGCAAAAATACATCAGGAACCACCCCATGATGTAGCAGTACATGAGGACACTAGCATTTCAGAAGAATTGAGAAAAGAAATTGCTGATTTAAAATCATTAATGCAATCGATGCATAAAAAGACTACCCAAGCTCAATATCCCGATGAACTCTTACCCTTCATTGAATACTTAAGACAGCAAGAGCTAAGTGAAGAGCTCATCACAACGATAGGTGATGAGCTTTTTATGCATTTCAAAGAAGCGTCAGAAATAAATTTCTCGCAGTGTAAATTAATAACAAAAAATTTACTCCGTAAGAAGCTAGAAGTACTTCCTGTTGGAGGATTGTCCTACGAAAGAAAATATATAAATATATTAGGACCAACAGGTGTTGGCAAGACCACAACCATTGCCAAAATGGCTGCTAGAGCTGTGTTAGAAAAAAAGAAAAAGATTGGCTTTATTACGACAGATACTTATCGGATTGCGGCAATAGAGCAGCTCAAAACATATGCTGGTCTTTTACAAGCTCCTGTTGAAATTGCTTACAATGCAACAGATTTTGAACAAGCAATCCGAAGATTATCACATTTAGATTTGGTTTTTATTGATACAGCTGGTCGTAATTATAAAGAAGTCAAATATGTTGATGATCTCCAACGTCTCATAAAATTCGATGATCATGCAGAATCTTATTTAGTCCTTGCAATGACAACGAAAGAAAGGGATTTGGAGAATATTGTTGATCAATTCAAACAATTACCAATTGAAAAATTCATTTTTACAAAAATTGATGAAACAAATTCTATTGGCACAATGATCAATTTAATGATTAAATATAATAAAGGACTTGCTTACTATACGAATGGTCAAGAAGTACCAGAAGATATTGAAGAAGCTGATTTAGAAGCAGTGCTTAATTTGTTTTTTCAAGGTGAAGAAAAATGAGAGACCAAGCTGAAGCATTACGCTTAAAAATGATGAGACGGCAAGGCGAACTAGGTAGAGCAATTGCAGTTGTAAGTGGCAAAGGTGGAGTAGGTAAAAGTAACTTCACTATGAATTTTGCCATGACTTTGGCCCAAAAGGGGAAAAGAGTTGTCATTGTAGATATGGATATTGGGATGGGGAATATCAATATTCTAATTGGGAAAAATGCTTCTTATAGTTTAAAAGATTACTTAGAAGGAAATAAGTTACTAGATGAGGTAATATTTGAAGGGCCTTACGATTTAAGGTATATTTCAGGTGGGTCAGGTATGACAAGTGTGCTTGATTGGTCACATAGTATGTTTGAACGACTTATACAAGCATTTGAAGAGCTTCAAAAAAACTATGATTATATTTTATTTGATATGGGGGCTGGTGCGACAAATTGGTCGTTAGATTTACTCACATCCATTGATGAAATTATCGTCATTTCAACAGCGGAGCCTACTTCTATTACAGATGCATACTCCATGATGAAGTATATTCATGTTCGAGATCCAGATAAGCAGTTTTATATTCTTTGTAACCGTGCTTTCAGTAAAGAAGAAGGAATAGAAACGAATGAACGTTTAAAGTTAACAATGAAACGTTTTTTAGACAAAGAAACAATCATTCTCGGTTCATTACCTGAAGACCCTATTGTGCGTAAGGCAGTGCGCGAGCAAGTACCATTTTCACTTGCTTATCCAGACGCATTAATATCAAAAACATTACAACTTATAGTAGTTCGTTTTATGGAGCAGCGTGCAGAGGAAATACACGCGCATGATCAAACTGCGAAAAAATTTTTAACGAAACTTAGAAGTATTTTCTCGAAAGGGCGTGATTAATTGGACTTTTTACATAAAAGCAAGCTTTTAGTTGTGGATGATTCTGCTTTTATGAGAAAGCTAATTAGTGACTTTTTTGTTGGCAACTCGAAGGTGGAAGTAGTTGGAACAGCTCGAAATGGAAAAGATGCGATCAAAAAGATACAATCGTTGAAGCCAAACGTTGTGACAATGGATATTGAGATGCCTGAAATGAATGGGCTCGACGCTTTAAAAGAAATTATGATACAATGTCCGGTTCCTGTAGTAATGCTCTCAAGTACCACTCAACGTGGGACAGAAAATGCAATTGCAGCAATTGAAGGCGGTGCAGTCGATTTTGTCGCCAAGCCTAGCGGGACCATCTCCCTTGATTTACATAAAATTCAAAATGAACTTGTGCACAAAGTGGAGCAAGCTGCAATGGTGCCAATTTCCAAATTGAAAAAACCTTCTGGTAGTAAAAGACAACAAGAAAAAGTGACAAGGGTGAGTACCGTAATAAAGGAACCACAACAGCATGGACGACCAAACACATCTACAAATGTTGTTTCTACTAAGGTAGTCGCAACAAAACCAATGGTAGAATGGAGTAAAGTAGGAAAGAAGATTGTGCTAATTGGCACATCAACAGGAGGACCTCGTGCACTTCAGGAGGTTGTTACTAAAATTCCTAAGTCTATTCAAGCTCCTATATTAATTGTTCAGCATATGCCTGCTGGATTTACTAAATCGCTTGCGACTCGACTTGATCAGCTAAGTGAAATTTCTGTAAAAGAGGCTGAACAGGGCGATATTTTGCAAAATGGAGTGGCTTATATTGCACCAGGCGGCTATCATTTAAAGCTTAGAAAAGTAGGGACGACTTTTGGCATAGTTCTTGATAATCAAGAAGCACCAAGATCTGGCCATCGACCTTCTGTAGATGTAATGTTCGAAGATGTTAGTCAATATAAAGATTTTGATAAAGTAGCAGTGATTATGACAGGTATGGGCCATGATGGCTCTAATGGATTAAAAGCATTGAAAAATACTGGCAATGTCATTGCTATTGCCGAATCAGCAGAAACTTGCATTGTATATGGTATGCCAAAAGCAGCAGTAGAAACGCAACTTGTTGATGAAGTTGCAGATGTAGATGATATTGCACAAACAATAATGAAATATTTGCCTTAAAAGGGGTGTCCTCTTATGGAAGTCAATCAATATTTAGAGATGTTTATTGAAGAAAGTAAAGAGCATTTACAAGCATGTAGTGAACACTTATTAGAGTTAGAAAAAAATCCAGATGATTTGGCAATTGTTGGGGAAATATTCCGCTCTGCACATACATTAAAAGGTATGTCTGCCACAATGGGCTTTGAAGATTTAGCAGATTTAACACACAAAATGGAGAATGTTTTAGATGCTATCCGTAATGAGAAGATTCATGTAACACCTGAAATTTTAGATGTCGTATTTGAATCTGTTGATCATTTAGAAGAAATGGTAATGGATATTGCCAACGGCGGAGATGGTAAGCGTGATGTTTCTTCAACTGTTGCGCAGCTGAAGCGCATAGAATTAGGTGAGGAAGCCGTACCAGAGGTGGTAGCAACAGTTGCTGCACCAGTTGTTGAAAGTGTATTAGAATATGATTCATTTGAACAAACAGTCATTACACAATCGGCTGAACAAGGCTTCAATGCTTTTGAAATTTCAGTAACATTACGCGAGGATTGCCTTTTAAAGGCAGCACGTGTATTTATGGTGTTTGAGATTTTAGAAAAAGATGGGGATGTCATTAAATCAAGTCCAACTGTTGAAAAGCTTGAGGACGAACAGTTTGATCAACAGTTTTATGTTGCATTTGTCACAAAAACAACAGCAGAGGATATGCAGAAAAAGCTAATGAAAGTTTCTGAAGTTGATGAAGTTATTGTGACAACAATCGACCAAAGGAAATTTAGTGAAAAAGAATTCGAAGCTCACCAAGAAGTAGCAGCAACTGCAACAGCAGTGGTTGAGGTAGAGGCAATCCCTACTGCTACACCTGCTGCTAAAGCTGAGCCTGTTGCGAAACCGGTCAAAGAAGCTGCACCTGCAAAGGCTGACAAAAATCATGCACCTGTAGGTAATAAAACAATTCGTGTAAATATAGAACGTCTGGATATTTTAATGAACTTGTTTGAGGAGCTTGTCATTGATCGTGGCCGACTGCAATCAATCTCTACTGAAGTAAATCATGGCGAGCTAAATGAAACAGTAGAGCGAATGAGTCGTGTGATGGGTGATTTGCAAACGATTATTTTAACGATGCGCATGGTACCAGTAGAAACAGTTTTCAATCGTTTCCCGAAAATGATTCGTCAGCTATCGCGTGATTTAAATAAGAAAATCAACCTCGAAATCATTGGTGCTGAAACAGAATTAGATCGTACAGTCATCGATGAGATTGGAGATCCGCTTGTTCACTTAATCCGTAACTCTGTGGATCATGGCATTGAAAATCCAACTGCTCGTCGTGCAAAAGGTAAGCCTGAAGAAGGAACAGTTGTATTGCGTGCGTATCATAGCGGTAACTACGTCTTTATTGAAATTGAAGATGATGGTGCGGGCATAAATCGAGAAAAAGTATTAGCGAAAGCTATTTCAAAAGGTATTGTTACGCAAGAACAGTCTTATTCAATGTCTGATAAACAAATTAATGAGCTTATTTTAGCTTCGGGCTTCTCAACGGCAGATGTCATTTCTGATGTATCTGGTCGTGGAGTAGGTTTAGATGTTGTAAAAACAACGATTGAATCACTAGGTGGCAATATTTCAATTGAATCAACTCAAGATGTTGGATCCATCTTCTCAATTCAATTACCACTGACATTATCGATCATTTCAGTTATGCTTGTGGAGATTGAAAAGGAAATTTATGCAATTCCACTATCTTCTATTATTGAAACATCTATTATCCGTTCATCAGAGATTATGAATGCACATAATCAAAAAGTAATCGACTTCCGTGGCAAGGTTGTGCCATTGGTATTCTTAGAAGAAATCTTTGAGGTACCTCGTCAAGAGCCGCAAGATGAAGAATTCCACTCAGTAGTGATTGTCCGTAAGGGTGAAAAACTTGCTGGTTTAGTAGTGGATTCATTCATTGGCCAACAAGAAATTGTCTTGAAGTCATTAGGAAATTACTTAACAAATATCTTTGCCATTTCAGGAGCAACAATCTTAGGCAATGGTAAAGTAGCCTTAATTGTAGATTGCAACGCACTAATTAAATAAGGTGAATGAATAAGAGAGGTGTAAAGTATGACAAATGCAGTGGAGCAAGAAAGTATTAAAGTAATTGTTTTTCAATTAGCAGATAAAGAATATGCAATTCCTGTGTCTCATGTACAAGGAATCGAGAAGTTAATGCATATCACACGTGTACCGAAAACAGCGAATTATGTAAAAGGTGTAATCAATCTACGAGGTGTTGTCACGCCGATTGTTGATTTACGTGAACGTTTTGAATTACCAATCTCTGAACATGAAGAAACAACACGTATTATCATTATTTCATTAGAAGATATGGAAGTAGGCTTTGTAGTAGATTCTGCTAACGACGTTATTGATATTCCTGCAAGTGCTATTGAACCGCAACCAGAAGTTGTTGGCTCACTTGAAGAAGAATTTATTTCAGGCGTTGCTAAAGTAGAAAAGCGATTATTAATCTTATTACATTTAGAAAAAGTATTAAATCCACTAAAGTAGGGATCGATAATGACATTTAATCAAAAAATAACATCGCTACATTTAGATGTATTAAAGGAAATTGGAAACATTGGTGCTGCGCATGCCGCGACAGCACTTTCCAATTTACTTGGGAAAAAAATAGATATGCGTGTTCCAAAGGTAGAAATGGTGTCCTTTAACGATATGATGGAGTTGGCTGGCGGATCAGAAAACGTCGTTGTTGGCATTTACCTTCGTATTGAAGGTGATGCAGAGGGGAGTATGTTCTTTATTTTACCTATCGAACAAGCAAACCGCTTTATACGTCGACTCATTTTCGATGACTCATTTGACTTTGAAAAACGACCTGTTTCAGAGTTAGGTTTATCAGCTATGCAAGAAATGGGAAATATTTTATCGGGCTCCTATTTATCTGCCCTATCAGATTTTACTAACTTGAAAATTTACCCGACTGTACCAGGTCTAAGTGTTGATATGTTTGGAGCTATAATAAGTATTGGTTTAATAGAATTATCTCATGTCAGTGATAATGTTATTGTTATAAATACATCCATTTTTGAAGAAGGTGTGGAAGACCTTGAAACGGTGAGAGGTCATTTCTTCCTACTACCAGATCCTGACTCATTTGATGCGATTTTTAAAGCATTAGGGGTTTCATGATGATGTTAAGCAATAGTAGTGGACAAGTGATTAAAGTGGGAATTGCACAAATGGATGTAGTAAAGCTACCTAACACGATTCGAACTTCGGGTCTTGGTTCATGTGTTGGTGTTATTTTGTATGATGAGTCAAAAAAAATTGCTGGTTTAATCCATGTGATGTTACCAGATTCAAGCTTAGGAAGAGCTGAGTCAATCAATGTCGCAAAATTTGCAGATTCAGGTATTGCTGCAATGGTTGATTTATTAAAGTTAGAAGGCGTTCAAAAATTTAAACTCAAAGCAAAAATTGCAGGGGGTGCGCAGATGTTTCAATTTACTTCTGACAAAGATACAATGCGTATCGGTCCCCGCAATGTAGAAGCTGTCAAAAATGAATTAAAGAGACATGGAATCCCTTTAGTGGCCGAGGATACGGGTGGAAATAGTGGTAGAACGATTGAATTTAATCCTGCAACGTCGATATTACATATTCGAACAGTTAACCAGGGAGTGAGCGAAATCTAATGTTTGGTTCTATATTTTACAACCTATGGGGAGCATTAATTGCCTTTTCTATTTATTTTTTTAGTACATTTCAAGAATCATATACGCCCCTGCGAATCCTGATTGGCTCATTTATTGTAGCAATCATCGTATTTTTTGTAATGTTTATTGTACGTTTTTTAATTGCTTACATCTTGTTTACACCAGAGGTAGATGAGGAAGCAGTTGAAGATGATTTAGATGAAAAGGAACTTGATTCAACAGAAGGCGTAACACAAGAAGCGCCAACAGCTAATTCCACGGTTGAATTTCAAGATGAGAATTCTGAGGAAATTGCACAAGTAGTACGAACGATGATGAATCGAGAAGAAGACCAACAAGTGAATGCGTAAAAGAGAGAGTCGTGAATAGCGACTCTTTTTTTATTTGGCTTTGAAGTTTATAGTATATGAAAAACTTAAGTAAAATTAATTTTTTTTATATTATTCATATATACACTCTTCATGTTAGCATATTTGTACAAAGGAAAAGCCTTTAATCAGAAAACCGCAAATTATATAAAAAATGTAGTTTATCATAACAAATGCCTTGTCCTGGAAGTCAATCAAAAGAATAGGGTGAAAAACAGCTAAAAACAAGTCACATATGGAGGAATGGTGATGCAGCAAGAGTATTGGTTAATGAATGTGCTTCTTGAAAAAAGCTATGAAAAGGACAGAGGTGTCATTGTAGGTACGACAACCGAGCTTTGTCACCTTCATATTAAAGAAGGGATCATAGTGAATATCTTATCAGCAGATCAACCAGTAGACAGCAATATCGAAAAAATTGACGGAAAAATGAAATTACTCATGCCGAGTTTTATTGAAAAACATGTTCATCTCGATAAAACATTTCTAGGTGGACCTTGGGTTGCTGTAAAACAGGAAGAATCCATTATTGATCAATGCAAGCTCGAACATAATAGATTAATAGCATTGACAATGACTACTGAAGAAAGGGCAATAGTTTTATTAGATAAACTACTACAGAATGGGTCTACTCATGTTCGAACACATGTAGATATTTACCCTGAAGTAGGACTTGAAAATATTGTAGAAGTTATGCAAGCATTGACTCATTTTTCTGGGAGGCTTTCCTATGAGGTAGTTGCTTTTCCACAGCACGGTTTAGTCAGAAAGAAGGCTAAGAGCATGGTTCGAGATGCATTGTGTCTTGGGGCAGGCATTGTCGGTGGTGTTGATCCTGCATCGGTCGATGGCAATATTGAAGAGTCCTTATTCCAAATGATGGATCTAGCTGTTGAAGCAAATGCGGAAATAGATCTTCATCTACATGATAGTGACTACTTAGGTATTTATACAATGAAACGGTTAGCAGCACTTACAATGGATGCTGGCTGGCAAGGACGTGTAAATATTAGTCATGCTTTTGCATTAGGACAAATTCCATTAACTGAAGCTGAAGAAATGGCAGACCTCTTAGTGGAAGCAAGTATTTCCATAACGACAGCTTTACAACATAATGTTACCTTGCCACCTGTTCCACTGCTGAAGGAAAAAGGGGTACGAGTTGCAGTGGGAAGTGACAATATTTACGATGCTTGGAGACCATTTGGTAATGGAGATTTGCTTGAGCGCGTTGGCCGCTTAACAAATAGATTCCACTTGTTAGATGAATATTCTTTAGATCAATCACTTGGTTATATCACGAATGGTATCACATTATTAGACAAGGAAGGCAATAGAATGTGGCCCATTCAAGGTAGTGAGGCCAATATGGTATTAGTGGAAGCTGGCTGTGTAGCAGAAGCAATTGCTCGACGTGTAAAACGAATAGCTGTTTTTTTTCAAGGAAAGCTTGTTGCAGGAACGATACATGGTTAAACGTGTTATCACTTAAAAAGACTAAATTTTCTGCAAATGAAATTGCGATCACTGTTTATTCTATTAATTAATCTTAATAAAATCTATTCATTAGGAAAAACCAGATTTATCGTGGTTGTACATTTTGATAGATTTTTTCAACTAAGAGAAAGTTTAGCTGCAAAGGGGAGAAAGTGGAGTTATGACTACAGTTCAGTCAAATGATCTTCAAAACAAAAAAAAGAAAAAAAGAGAAATAAATGTTTTTGTACTTATTTTATCAATGTTAGTGATTGCCGCTATTATTACTTACATTGTACCAACTGGTGAATATACCCGGTCAGATGTGGATGGCAGAAATGTAGTAGTGCCTGATACGTATCAGACGATTGAATCTTCACCAATTAGTTTGATGGGGCTCATTACATCTATTCATACAGGAATGGTAGATTCAGCACCTATTATTTTCTTTGTACTGATTATTGGTGGAACATTGGGGGTATTATCAGCAACTGGAGCAGTTGAAGCGTTAATTGCCACAGCTTCGAGAAAGTTCGCCAAAAAAGAAAAATGGTTGATTCCAATTATTATGCTGTTTTTTGCCTTAGCAGGAACACTAATAGGGATGGCTGAAGAAACATTGGCCTATATTGGGATTTTGGTGCCTATTGCCATCGCACTTGGATTTGATGCTATTACAGGGGCAGCTATTGTATTGGTTGGGGCATCTGTTGGTTTTATGACAGCCGTGTTAAATCCATTTACTGTAGGGATTGCACAGGGGATTGCTCAATTACCGCCATTTTCAGGGATTGGCTATCGTATTGTGTTGTTTGTTATTACGTATTTGGTTTCTGTTTGGTATATTCAGCGCTATGCTTTAAAAATAAAACGTGATCCTTCAAAAGGATTTTTCCCAATTGGCAAGTACGACAAATTAGACGATACAGCCAATGTTCAACTTAATACTACACATAAGATTGTCCTCGGTTGTTTCTTACTAAATTTTGTTGTGCTTATTTTCGGTGTGATTAAGTTCAGTTGGTATATTACAGAAATTGCTGGTATTTTTACGTTGCTAGCTATCGTCATTGCTTTTGCAGGGAAAATTTCTGCAAACAAAGCAGTGAATGCATTTATGCAGGGTGCAGGTGGTATTTTGTCAGGGGCATTAATCATCGGTGTTGCGAGAGCAATTGTTGTCGTGTTAACTGATGGTCATGTCATTGATACATTATTATTTCATGCATCATCCTTAATTCATCATTTCCCACCTGTATTGAGTGCTGTAGGAATGTATTTTTTACAGTTTATTCTTCACTTTTTTGTTCCTTCAGGAAGTGGTCAAGCAGCATTAACGATGCCTATTATGGCACCACTTGCTGATCTTGTAGGGGTGACACGTCAGACAGCTGTACTTAGCTTTTCAATGGGGGACGCCATTGGCAATATCATCTTCCCAACAAATGGCCCACTTATGGCAGCACTTGCATTAGCTGGTATCCCATGGGTGCGTTGGTTGAAATGGATTTGGCCACTGGTTGCCATTCACATTCTCATCGGTTTGACTGCAGTCATCGTCGCACATTTTATCAATTACGGCCCGTTTTAATGTATGACAAGGTAATAGAAATTTGCTATTTCTAGGAGGGAAACGATATGAAATCACATGACTTTATGAAACAAGCACTTGACTTAGCTAAGGAAAATGAAAGAACAAAACATGGTGCTCCTTTTGGTGCAATTGTGGTGAAAAATGGACAGATGATTGGCTCTGGTGTAAATGAGGTTGCAATCACCAATGATTTGACGAATCATGCAGAGATTCAAGCAATCCGTCAAGCTTGTCATGCACTGAAAACGACCAATTTAGAAGGTTGCGAAATGTATGCAAGCACAGAACCATGTCCTATGTGTTTGAGTGCCATTTATTATTCTAAAATTTCTACAGTTTATTATTTTAATGCTAGTAATCCTAGTCAAAATTATGTCTACCATCAACTATCTTTACCCCATCAAGAGAGGGCCATTCAGATGGTTCATCTAGCTATTAATCTTTAATAAAATTCGGGAGGTTCAATTAATGATACCAACAGCGTATTGGCTAACAAATGTACGATTAGAAACGGGTTATCATTACGATAATGGGGCCGTTATAGAAACAAAAACGGCTCTTTTTAATATACAAGTCGAAAATGGTAAAATAACACAAATTATAAGTGTAGATCAGCCTTTAGAAACAGATTTACCTAAGCGAGATGCACATAGTTATTTAATGCTCCCTTCTTTTAGAGATATGCATATTCATATTGATAAAACCTATTTTGGTGGACCATGGAAGGCTCCTTCGATTCCAACAGAAGGTCTAATCACAAGATTAAAAGAGGAAGAGATTCTACTGCCTAGCTTATTGCCTGTTGCAGAGGAAAGAGCAAAAAATATACTTGATTTGCTGTTACATGCGGGTTCAACACATGTTCGTACGCATTGTAATATTGATCCGTTTATTGGGTTGAAAAATTTAGAAGCAGTCTTAAGAGCTAAAGAGGCTTACAAAGATAAAGTTGCTTTAGAGATTGTTGCTTTCCCGCAACATGGGCTATTACGTAGTGATTCCATTTCTTTAGTAAGGGAAGCTTTGCGAAGTGGAGCGTCTCTAGTAGGTGGTGTAGACCCAGCAACGATCGATGAAAATATTGAAAAATCTTTACAAACGGTGATGGAATTAGCGGTGGAAGCTAATGCAAATGTTGATTTGCATATCCATGATCCTGGCCATCTTGGTATTTTTACCTTTAAACGATTAGCCGCATTAACAGAGGAGGCGGGTTGGCAAGGTCGAGTGACAATTAGTCATGCGATGGCCCTTGCTGATGTTTCTACTAATGAAGCAAGTGAAGTTGCAGCGTTACTAGCACATCATGGTATTGACATTACCTCGTCTGTTCCATTGGATCATACCATTCCTATTCCTCTATTAGATCAAAAAGGTGTTCAAATCTCTTTAGGTGATGATAGTATTACGGATCACTGGTCACCGTTTGGTATAGGTGACAGCTTAGAAAAAGTGGGTACGCTAGCTGAACGCTTTGGTTTAAGTGATGAACGTTCACTTGGTCAAAGTCTAAAGTATATTACGGGAGGCGTAACACCTTTAAGCAATGAAGGACAGCTCCTTTGGCCGAATATTGGAGATGCAGCGAATGTCGTATTTGTTGAAGCAACTTGTTCAGCAGAAGCAGTAGCAAGGAGAGCAAGAAGAGTGGCAGTACTCTTTAAAGGAAAAATAGTTGCGGGCGAGCTTTAATTATTGAAGAGGAAAGGATAAATCTGAAATGAACTCTACTTTTTGGTTAACAAATGTACGTCTTGAAACGGATTATCATTTTGAAAACGACACGATTACCAAAACGAATACGGCTTGTTTTCATCTATTCATTAAAGATGGAAAAATTGCAGAAATAGTTTCTGCTAATAGCCTATTAAATGATGATTACCCAAAAAAAGATATGAAACAGCTCTTAGCATTGCCTTCTTTTATAGAAAAACATTGTCATTTGGATAAAACTCTCTTGAGTGACCAATGGCGAGCAGTTACACCTGTGAACAATATTTTCGAACGTTGTGAAATTGAAAAAGAGGTACTTCCAGCCTTGCATACAACTACACAGCAACGCGCTGAGGAATTACTTAGTCGTTATGTGCAGTTAGGCGTTACACATGTACGTACGCATGTGGATTTATATCCTGAGGTAGGTTTGAAAAATTTAGAGGAGGTTCAAAAAGCTTTACAAACTTTTGAAGGGAAGTTGTCTTATGAAATCGTTGCCTTTCCGCAACATGGTCTATTACGAACAAAGGCAACCAATTTAATAAGGGAAGCTTTACGTTGTGGGGCAGGATTTGTCGGAGGTGTCGATCCAGCTACAGTGGATGGTGATATTGAGGCTTCCCTACAACAAATGGTGGAACTCGCTGTTGAAGGAAACGCAGGAATTGACTTGCATTTGCATGACCCAGACCAATTGGGTACTTTCACCATGAAGAGATTAGCCCAATTAACAAAAGAAGCTGGTTTACAAGGCAAAGTAGCCATTAGCCATGCCTTTGGGCTTGGAGATGTTTCACACGCTGAGGCAGAAGAAATGGCGGACATTTTATGTGATGCAGGAATTACGATTGTGACGAGTGTACCCCTACGTAGAAAGTACCCACCTGTTGGTTTATTACACAGTAAAGGAGTACCCGTTGCAATTGGGTGTGACAATATCTTTGATGTTTGGTCCCCATTTGGTAACGGAGATTTATTAGAACGAGCTGGTCGTTTGGCAAAAAGCTCAGGTTGGGGGGATGAATGCTCATTAGCCCAAACTCTTCAATTTATTACAGGGGGAAAAACCCCACTCAATCAAGTGGGTGAGCAAACATGGCCAAAAGTGGGAGATAGTGCAAATATGGTGTTCGTGGAGGCTTCTTGCTCTGCTGAAACGATTGCTCGAAGATCTCAACGCAAGGCAACTCTATTCAATGGAAACTTTGTCTATAGTTCGATTTAAAGCAAAAGTTTATTGATAAGGGATGGTATTATTAGCTTCTATTAGAAACCATCCCTATCTAAATTGATAATTTTTTTGAATTTAATTTTCTTAATATTTTAATAATTGATAGAGGAAAGGTGAAGCGGATTATGCAGGGCTCTACATTTTGGATTACAAATGCGCTATTAGAAAGTGGTTTTCACTATGAGGATGATGTAGCCATTGAGACCATCACGGAAAAGGTTCATATTTTAATAGATAATGGCTTTATTACAGCTATTGTTGCTGCTCGTACGCCATTAAGCGATCAACTACCTAAAAAAGATGCAAGAAACTTATTAATTCTTCCCTCATTTATAGAAAAACATTGTCATTTAGATAAAACATTGATTGGAGACTCTTGGAGATCCTGTCGTCAAGTAGCCAACCGAATCGAGCGCTGCAACTTTGAAAAAAATTTGCTACCTACTTTAGCAACAACAACTAAAGAAAGAGCAGAGGCGCTTTTACAAGTATTAGTAAATGCTGGATCAACGCATATTCGTACCCATGTTGATATTTATCCTGAAGCAGGACTTCATTATTTAGAAGCTGTACAGCAAGCATTGACAACATTTGATGGAAGATTATCACATGAGATTGTAGCCTTTCCACAGCATGGTTTACTACGTACAAACTCAAAAGATTTAGTGAGAGCAGCTTTACGTGAAGGGGCTAATTTGGTAGGTGGAGTCGACCCTGCTGTTATAGAAGGTGATATTGAGGCATCTTTACAGCAAATGATGGATATTGCTGTGGAAGCAAATGTTGGTATTGATCTACATTTACACGATCCAAGTCATCTTGGAATTTTTACGATGAGACGTTTAGCAGCACTTACAGAAGATGCAGGCTGGCAGGGAAGAGTAACCATTAGCCATGCCTACGGGTTAGGGGAGGTTTCTTTAGCTGAGGCAGAAGATGTAGCTGACATGCTAGTAGCATCGAATATATCGCTTATTACGAGTGTGCCTATTCATGGCCCTATACCTCCAATTGATTTATTGAGAAAAAAGGGAGTGCCCATTGCTATAGGGTGTGATAATATTTTTGATTCTTGGTCTCCTTTTGGAAATGGCGATATTCTTGACCGAGCAAGCCGTATGGCAGAGCGATTTAACTGGATTGACGAGCAATCATTAGCTCAAACACTAGGCTTTATTACGAATGGTAAAACACCTTTAGATCAGATGGGGAAACGAATCTGGCCAAACATTGGTGATGAAGCAAGCATGGTATTTGTAGAAGCAAGTTGTTCAGCTGAAGCAATAGCTAGAAGATCTAGACGCCCCGCTGTTATGTATAAGGGAAACGTAGTTGCAGGTGAACTGAATGCAGTTGAGTAGGACAATCATTGTCGATTGTAAATTTGAAAGGAGAACATACTTTGAAACTTATCAAACTATTAGCATCATTCCATACCTAGTGAAGGGTTAAGTCCGACATGGTTTATTTCTACAGTATTACTAACCTCGCTTGGGTTTTATATGTACCCACATGCATTTGGTGCGATATATGCAGGTAAAAGTGAAAAAGCATTCCGCAAAAATACAATTATTATGCCATTATATCAATTGATATTGCTCTTTGTATTTCTTGTTGGATTTGCTGCGATTCTTCAAATTCCGACTTTGCAAGGTGATGAAGTTGACTTATCGCTATTACGTTTATCTAAAATGGCTTTCGATCCATGGGTCATGGTGTCATTGGAGCTGCTGGCGTACTACCAGCATTAGTTCCAGGCTCAATGCTGTTACTGTCTGTCGCTACATTACTAGCAAAAAATGTTTATGGTGTATTTGTACCAACTGCTACATAAAAACAAATTGTTCAGTTAGCAAAGTTTTTAGTACCTTTCGTTGCATTAATCGCACTGTTCTTCACATTTCAAAGTGGAACGATTGTTGCATTATGATTAATGGGTGCAAGTATGGTGACACAATTGTTTCCGTCTCTGATATTTAGTCTGATGAAAAATAATTTTGTGACAAAGCAAGGGGCCTTTGCAGGTATCATAATGGGTGAAGCAGCCGTAGCCTATATTACGCTGTCAAAAACGACCATTGCCACTTCGTTTCCGTTGCTTCCACATTGGATGAAAGATGTCAATGTAGGGTTCATCGCTCTTTTGCTCAATGTTAAGGTTATGTTGCTCGTCAGTATGGCTACTCAAAAATCATATAAAAAGAATCCAGTAGCTTCATAAACTATAAGCTTTATCATACAAAACTGTATCCAAGTGTCATTACACAATGAGGGTACAGTTTTTCTATGTCTTTAAAAAACAAAGGAATATATTAGAGACTAAGAGAAACAAATGAAATTATAGTCGATTCTTGTTATAATATAGGAAAGATGGCAACTGCTTATCGGGCTTTTAACTATTCAGGGCTCACGTCTAGATTAGCTTAAATGTGGATTTTTTTAAATAACCGAGAAATCCTGTTAAATGATAATTTTTAAGAGCGCAAGTAGTCGTTGGCAAAAGGGCGTGAAAAAGCGTTTTTTAGAGAGGTGGATTTCATGACACAACCAATTCTGAACGATGAGCAAAAACTATGGAATCGCTGGATACATGAGCGTGATCCAGATGCTGGTGATTTACTTATAAAAAAATACATTTCTTTAGTATCTTATCATGTCCAACGTATTGGTGCAGGTTTGCCAAAAAGCGTATCACGTGACGATTTAACGAGTTTAGGGATGGTAGGGCTTTTTGATGCACTAAATAAATTTGACATTAACAGAGATTTAAAATTTGATACATATGCTTCGTTTAGAGTAAGAGGAGCCATCATAGATGGTTTACGAAAAGAAGACTGGTTACCGCGGTCAGCACGCGAAAAAGCCAAAAAATTAGATGCTCAAATTGAACAGCTAGAGCAAAAATATATGCGTCATGTAACACCTGAGGAACTTGCGGAGCATATGAAGTTACCTGTTGAAGATGTTTATCAGACGGTGCAGGAGCATTTTTTTTCCAATGTTCTTTCTATTAATGAACAACAAGATCAAGAAGAAACAGATGGCAAGTCATTTGTCATCCGAGATGATACAACAAAAACACCTGAGCAAGCTATCATTAAATCAGAGTTATTAGATGATTTAGCTGAAAATATTCAGAAACTCAATGAAAAAGAACAGCTTGTACTAAGTTTATTTTACACAGAGGAATTAACTTTGACTGAAATTGGTGAAATGCTTGAACTATCAACATCACGCATTTCACAAATTCATTCAAAAGCGCTATTAAAGCTACGAAAGCTATTATCGAGTGAAATGATTAATGCGTAAATATCCTTGAGGGAGAGATTCCAATGAGTTTAAAAGGTGTTGAGTTACAGATTGCTATTCCAAAAACATTTGAAGCAGGAAAAATGGCAGATCAGGCACAGCAACAAGTATTAGCCCAACAAGCACATGCAAATGAAGCATTAAAAAAAGAAGTTGAGCGTCAACAGAAAATTGTCAATACATCTGAATGTATGGATGAAATTAGTGAGGATGAAGATGCAGGCGGTGAATATTTAACAGGTATTCATAAAAAGAAAAAAAAGGATCAACAAGAAAAACAGGCACAACATCCGTTTAAAGGGAATTTCGTGGATTTTAGTGGATAGGAGTTTACAATGACAACCATTCTAATAGCGGTGCTATTCTTTTTACAGCTCATTTCATTTTACTTTCTTATCATTTTAAACACAAAGTTAGCAAAGTTTAAAGATTTGGAAAAGAAGCAAGAACGATTAATGAGGGAAATGGACGACACCATTAGTGTGTATTTAGCTGAAATGAAAGATGAAAATGACCGTCTTATTAAAGAGTTACAAAATGTCTCACAGTCTGAAATAGCGGCTAGTAGCATGCAGCAAACCGAGCAATATGTGGCACCTCAGGAGCAGTCGCCTTTACCAGTAGTACATGAGGTGAAAAGTGATAGTTCTCTAGCCTTAGATAAAGATGCTCGTATCTATGTACCTAAAAATATTGTCGCAAATGCTTATTCACGTCAGCAACAAACAGGTTCAAAAATGGTGCAATCAGCCCCACCTCTAAAAGTGGAGGAGCAAAAAGAACCAGAAAAATTGCTGACAGTGGAACAGCAGGTTCTAGAATTAGCAAAGCAGGGAAAATCACCAGAGGAAATAGCGAAACAACTGCAAAAAGGCAAAACAGAAATCGAGCTTTTACTGAAATTCCATCACTAAATTGTTGCGAATCGTTCAAAGCTATGATATAGTTGCAAATGGTGTTATTAATACACACGCATTTTGATGTAGTAAGTGGTGCTCTAAGCTTAGGGTAGCTTGTTGCAGATGATAAATGCGGAGGATAAAAACCAAACATATTAGGAGGAAATTCACATGTCAGTAATTTCTATGAAACAATTACTTGAAGCTGGTGTACATTTCGGTCACCAAACTCGTCGTTGGAACCCAAAAATGAAGAAATATATCTTCGTTGAACGTAACGGGATCTACATCATCGACTTACAAAAAACTGTTAAAAAATTAGAGGAAGCTTATGACTTCATGCGTCAAGTTGGTCAAGACGGTGGTAAAGTTCTTTTCGTTGGTACGAAAAAACAAGCACAAGAAGCGATCAAAGATGAAGCTGAACGTTCAGGCAACTACTACATCAACCAACGTTGGTTAGGTGGTACTCTTACAAACTTCGGTACAATTCAAAAACGTGTTGCACGTATGAAACAAATCGAAAAAATGGAAGAAGAAGGAACTTTCGAAGTTCTTCCTAAAAAAGAAGTAATCCAACTTAAAAAAGAACACGAACGTCTAATCAAATTCTTAGGCGGTATCCGTGATATGCACGATCTTCCAGACGTAATGTTCGTGGTTGACCCACGTAAAGAACGTATTGCGGTTGCAGAAGCTCGTAAATTAAACATCCCTCTAGTAGGTATTGTTGATACGAACTGTGATCCAGATGAAATCGACTACGTAATCCCTGCTAATGATGATGCTATTCGCGCTGTTAAACTTTTAACTGCTAAAATGGCTGACGCTTTAATCGAGTCAAAACAAGGTGAAGAAGAAGCTCCAGCTGTAGAAGTTGCTGCTGAGTAATTCACGTTTACAAAAAGGTGATAAGTGGCTCAGAACCCTTATCACCTTTTTTAGAACCTATCATTAAATTATGTTCAACCAATTTGAGGAGGAAACACTAAATGGCAAACATTACTGCACAATTAGTAAAAGAATTACGTGAAAAAACTGGCGCTGGTATGATGGATTGTAAAAAAGCGTTAGTACAAACAGATGGCGACTTAGAAGCAGCTATCGACTTCCTACGCGAAAAAGGTCTTTCTTCAGCTGCTAAAAAAGCTGACCGTATCGCTGCGGAAGGTACAACTTACATTTTAGAACAAGGTAACGAAGCAATCATCCTTGAAGTAAACGCTGAAACTGACTTTGTTGCGAAAAACGACAAATTCCAAGTATTAGTTGCATCTTTAGCAGAGCAATTACTTGCTGCTAAACCTGCATCAGTTGAAGCTGCTTTAGAGCTTGCAAATGCTGAAGGCGTGAAAATTGTAGATCAAATCTCTACTGCTATTGCAACAATTGGTGAAAAAATTACACTTCGTCGTTTCGAAATTAAAACAAAATCTGATGCAGATGCATTCGGTTCTTACTTACACATGGGTGGCCGTATTGGTGTATTAGTAACTTTAGAAGGTTCTACTGATGCAGCAGCTGCTAAAGATGTTGCTATGCACATTGCAGCAATCAACCCAACTTATGTTTCTCGCGATGAAGTTTCTGCTGAAGAAGTTGAACGTGAGCGTAAAGTATTAACTGAACAAGCTCTTAACGAAGGTAAACCAGAAAACATCGTTGCAAAAATGGTTGAAGGTCGTCTTGGCAAATATTTCGAAGATGTTTGCTTACTTGACCAAACTTTCGTTAAAAACTCAGATCAAAAAGTACGTGATTTTGTAGCTTCAACTGGTGGTTCTGTAAACGGCTTTGTACGTTACGCTGTTGGTGAAGGTATCGAAAAACGTGAAGATAACTTTGCAGAAGAAGTAATGAGCCAAGTTAAAGGTAACTAATTTAGCTTGCATTTGATTCTAATCAAATAATATCTAGATTATCTAGACAAAAAAATGGGGAACACAACATAGCGTGTTCCCTATTTTTCCGAAGTGAATGAAAAATTGAAGATAATTTTCTATTCTGCCTTATTCACAACTAGCAATTATTGTTAGATATACTATAATGGAAAAGGGAATAGGGATGTTTTAAATAAAGTCTTACGGAGGTTTACAATGAGTGTACCGCAATATAAACGAGTAGTTATTAAACTAAGTGGTGAAGCGTTAGCTGGAGAAGCGGGCTTCGGTTTATCACCAAAAATAATCAAGTCTGTTGCCGAAGAAGTAAAAGAAGTAGTAGATCTTGATGTAGAAGTTGCTGTTGTTGTAGGTGGCGGTAATATATGGCGTGGGAAAATAGGTAGTGAAATGGGAATGGATCGTGCAGCTGCGGACTATATGGGCATGCTGGCAACCGTAATGAACTCCCTAGCTTTACAAGATGCACTTGAAAAATTAGGCATTGAAACACGTGTTCAATCTTCTATTGTGATGACTCAAGTAGCGGAGCCATACATTCGTCGTAAAGCAGTTAGACATCTTGAGAAAAAGCGTGTCGTTATCTTTGCAGCAGGGACAGGTAATCCGTTCTTCTCTACTGATACGACTGCCGCATTACGAGCAGCAGAAATTGACGCTGATGCAATTTTAATGGCTAAAAACAATGTTGATGGCGTTTATTCAGCAGATCCTAAATTGGATGAGACAGCCATTAAATATGATACACTCACATACTTAGACGTTATCCAACAAGGCTTACAAGTAATGGATTCAACGGCTTCTACTTTATGTATGGATAACGATATCCCGCTAATTGTTTTCTCAATTACGGAGCCGGGTAACATTAAACGTGCTGTACAAGGCGAGAAAATCGGAACAGTTGTTAGGAGGAATGTATAATGGCTAAACAAGTATTAGAACAAGCAAAAGAAAAAATGAACAAAACAATCGCTGCTTTCTCACGTGAACTAGCTTCTATTCGTGCAGGTCGTGCGAATGCATCTCTATTAGATCGTATTTCGGTTGATTACTATGGAGCACCAACACCAATTAACCAACTTGGGGGTATTTCTGTACCTGAAGCGCGTTTATTAGTAATTACACCTTACGATAAATCAATTTTAGGTGATATTGAAAAAGCAATTATGAAATCAGATATTGGTATCACACCAACAAATGATGGTTCTGTCATTCGTTTAATGATCCCAGCTCTAACGGAAGAGCGTCGTAAGGATCTAGTAAAACAAGTGAAAAAAGAAGCGGAAGACGCAAAAATTGCTGTACGTAATGTTCGTCGTGATGCAAATGATGATTTGAAAAAACTTGAAAAAGCTGGCGAAATCACAGAAGACGATCTACGTGGCTTTGGTGAAGATATCCAAAAATTAACAGATGAATTCATTGTGAAAGTAGATCAAGTAGCGAAAGATAAAGAAAAAGAAATTTTAGAGGTGTAAACTATACTTTTACACGTCTATGATGGAACTTTTTGATGAGATGAAGGCGTCCTATACTTAACAGGACGTCTTTTCTCTTTATTATTCATAGCCAAATTGCTTACTCATGTAGAGAGCATTTATGAAATGTGAAAAGGTCATTAATGATACAATCATCGATTTTTTAACAAACTCATTCTTTAATATGTGTATAGTTCTAAAACAAGCTAGTACATACATAGTCAATTTAGAGGGAAAAAAAAGACAAAAGGCGCTTTTGTTTGTTATGATAGGTTAGTATACGTCCGATTAGTTGTAGTGGGGGAGTTAGCATGTTTAAAAAGCTATTAGGTAAACAAATAAATATGGATACACTATCATTGGAGGAGCGTGTGGCCCTAACTAAAAGCGAGCCGATTCCTGCCCATGTAGCGATTATTATGGACGGAAATGGACGTTGGGCGAAGAAACGAGCTATGCCACGTGTTGCTGGTCATCATGAAGGAATGAAGACGGTACGTAAGGTAACGAGATTTGCGTCAGACTTAGGTATTAAAGTCTTAACTGTCTATGCATTTTCCACTGAAAATTGGAAGCGACCAAAACCTGAGGTTGATTTTCTGATGCGGCTACCTGTTGAATTTTTAGGTTCTTTTTTACCAGAGATGATGGAGCGTAATGTACGTGTCGAAATGATTGGTGACCCCTCTTTATTACCTGCCCATACACAAAAAGCGTTGTATGAGGCAATGGAAGAAACGAAGCATAATACAGGGCTTATTCTAAATTTTGCGTTGAATTATGGTAGTCGTTCTGAAATGGTCAATGCCATGAAGAGGATGCTTCAGAAAGTGCAGGACGGTCAATTAACGATGCAAGACATAACAGAAGATTGCTTAACATCTCATTTAATGACGGCCCATTTACCTGAGCCAGATCTTTTAATTCGTACAAGTGGTGAAGTGCGATTAAGTAACTTTATGCTATGGCAGCTCGCCTATACAGAATTTTGGTTTACAGATACATTGTGGCCAGATTTTAGTGAGGAAACCTTACTGGAAGCGGTGGAAAACTATCAGAAACGTAATCGCCGTTACGGTGGGTTGAAGGGAGAAGAAACAACTTGAAACAACGTATTATCACGGCAATAATCGCAGCAGCACTTTTTATTCCGTTCGTTATTTATGGCAAAGTACCGTTTACCATACTTGTGCTTGCAATGGCTATTGTCGGTTTTTATGAAATATTAAAAATGAAAGGTATTTCCATTTTTTCTGTGCCTGGCTTCTTAGGGCTGGTCACGTTAATTTTACTTGTTATCCCGAAGGACTGGAGTGAACAGGTTGTAGAATTAATAGGCTATTCGTCTAATCTAATGGTAGTCTATGGTCTCATGATGCTACTTCTTATTTACGTGGTTTTAGTGAAAAATAAAATAACTTTTGATGAAGTTGGTTTTATTTTATTAGGTGCATTTTATGTGGGATTAGGATTCCATTATTTAATTGAAACAAGAAATGTTGGATTAGAGTATGTTGTTTATTGCTTATTAGTGGTTTGGACAACAGATTCCGGTGCTTATTTTGTAGGCAGAAAATTAGGGAAAAATAAGTTATGGCCAGAAATCTCACCAAAGAAAACGATTGAGGGTTTTATAGGTGGAATTGTCATTGCTGTCATTTTTGCAGTTGGTATGCAACTCATTTACCCATTCGCAAATGGTTATATATCACTTGTTTTTGTAACGATTTTTGCCTCAATCATTGGTCAAATGGGCGATTTGGTAGAGTCCGCTATTAAACGTCATTTTGATGTAAAAGATTCGGGCAATATTTTACCAGGGCATGGCGGAATTTTAGATCGCTTTGATAGTCTATTATTTGTCGTGCCACTACTTCATTTTCTACATTTATTTGGTAATTAATCTGTATACGAAAAGGCAGCTTGCTAAATCATTTGCTTAGATAGAAAAAAGGGGACAATTTGTTGTGAAAAAAATTAGTTTATTGGGTGCTACTGGTTCAATCGGTTGGCAAACCTACGATATTTTAAAAGAACAACGTGATGCTTTTCAATTAGTGGCTTTTTCTTCAGGGAAAAACTTAGATAAAACGCGAGAAATGATTGAAACATTAAAGCCCGAAGTAGTTTCAGTGCAATTAGAAGAGGACGCACTTACGCTTGCTAGTGAGTTTCCAAATATCCAATTTACGTTTGGAGCAAAAGGACTTGTAGAGGTCGCAACACACCCAGATTCGACTGTACTAGTCAATGCCGTGCTTGGAAGTGTAGGGCTTGAATCAACATTAGCAGCCATTCGTATGGGCAAAACGATTGCTATTGCTAATAAAGAAACCCTTGTAACTGCTGGACATTTAGTGATGGCAGAGGCGAAAAAATACAAGGCAACCATTTTGCCTGTAGATAGTGAACACTCTGCCATTTTCCAATCGATGAATGGCGAGAATCCGAAAAATATTGAACGTTTGATTATTACTGCTTCTGGTGGTAGCTTCCGTGATAAAACGCGAGAGCAATTAAAACACGTGACGGTCGCAGATGCACTTAATCATCCGAACTGGTCTATGGGTGCAAAAATTACGATAGATTCCGCTACAATGATGAATAAGGGATTAGAAGTCATTGAAGCACATGTTTTATTTGATATGCCATATGATAAAATAGATGTACTTTTGCATAGAGAAAGTATTATTCACTCTCTAGTTGAGTATCATGATACTAGTGTTATTGCTCAGCTAGGTACGCCAGATATGCGTGTGCCAATCCAATATGCTTTAAGCTACCCAGATCGTATACCATTACATAATGGTCAGCGACTAAATTTAGCGCAAATTGGTCAACTACATTTTCAAGAGATGGACTTTGAGCGATACCCTGCTTTGCGTTTAGCATATGAGGCTGGTCGTATGGGTGGTACCATTTTGACAGCGATGAATGCAGCAAACGAAGCGGCAGTTGCAGCCTTTTTACAAGGGAAAATCACATTCCTTGAAATTGATGAGACGATTGAGCGTGTGATGCAAGCACACCAAAACATTGCAATACCAGATTTACAAACCATATTACATGTGGATAGTGAGACAAGAAAAATAGTGTTAGACATGGTAAAATAACGAAAGCACTGTATCGTTAACTAATCGCTATTAAAGGTGGGGTAATATGCAAACAGCCATTGCATTTATATTAATATTTGGCATGCTCGTCTTCTTCCATGAACTTGGACATTTCTTATTCGCCAAACGTGCAGGCATTTTAGTACGTGAATTTGCTATCGGAATGGGTCCCAAAATTTATGGGAGAACACATGGAGAAACAATGTATACCATTCGATTATTACCTATCGGGGGATACGTACGTATGGCCGGCGAGGATATGGATGGCACTGAATTACAGCCGGGCTACCGAATAGGGCTTATTGTGAATGAGGATAATATTGTTAAAAAAATTATTTTCAATCAAAATAATAAGCAGTTACCAGATTTATTATTTTTAGAAGTTGAACGTGCTGATTTAGAGAAAGAGTTATTTGTAGAGGGCTATGATGAAGAAGAACGTTTAGTTCGTTATCAAGTAGCTAGAGATTGTGTTCTTGTGGAAAATGGTCGCGAACTGGTCATTGCACCACAGGATCGTCAATTTAATGCAAAAACAGTTGGCCAACGAGCGATGACCATCTTTGCAGGTCCTTTGTTTAACTTTATTCTTGCGTTTGTGATTTATTTAGTGATTGGATTAATCCATGGAGTACCAACTTATGAGCCAATCATCACGGAAGTAGTAGAGAATGATCCAGCTGCACAAGCAGGGATGCTTGCAGGAGATAGAGTAACATCTATTAACGGACAAGCTGTTGAAAAATGGCAGGATTTAGCCGCTATCGTTCAAGATCATCCAAACGAAGATATTGCCGTGACAGTTGATCGAAATGGACAATCTGTGAACTTAAATATGACCGTGAAGGAAATCCAACAGGACGGTGAAAAATATGGTCAAATAGGTGTGCGCTATGAAAGCCCAAGGGAGTTTAACCCAATAAAGGCGGTTGTCTATGGAGCACAAGAAACCTATAATATGACTGTGAAAATATTTGAACTATTAGGTATGCTGATTACTGGTAAGTTCACAATCGATGCACTTTCTGGTCCTGTAGGTATTTATAAAGCAACAGAGCAAGTTGCCCAGTATGGTATTATGAACTTAATGAATTGGGCAGCAATGCTAAGTATTAACTTAGGAATTATGAACCTACTTCCATTACCAGCACTTGACGGAGGCCGTTTATTATTCTTTGGTTTTGAAGCGCTACGTGGTAAACCAATTGACCGTCAAAAAGAAGGGATTGTACATTTTGTAGGAATCGTCCTACTGATGATTTTAATGGTGGTCGTTACATGGAACGATATACAACGATTCTTCTTTTAAATGATCTACAGTTAAATGAAATTTGATTTCCTAGCTTTGAGCGCAATTTCGATGAAACATTGCGCTCAAAGCTAAATTTGTTTATGCTATTGAGAGTATAAACTTATCTATTGAAAAAGGTGGAACACTGAATGAAGCAAAGTAAAACATTTATCCCAACGTTACGTGAAGTACCTGCTGATGCTGAAGTAAAATCACATAAGCAATTACTACGTGCAGGGTTTATTCGTCAAAATACAAGTGGGGTATACTCGTATTTACCGCTTGCAAAACGTGTGCTAACAAAAATTGAAACAATTATCCGTGAAGAAATGGAAGCTATCAACTCCATTGAGCTTCTAATGCCATCCCTACAATCTGCTGAGCTATGGCAGGAGTCAGGTCGCTGGGAAAAATACGGGCCTGAATTAATGCGTTTAAAAGACCGTCATGACCGTGATTTTGCATTAGGACCAACACATGAAGAAGTCATTACTACTTTAGTACGTGATGAAATTAAATCATATAAAAAATTACCGTTAACATTGTATCAAATTCAAACAAAATTCCGTGATGAAAAACGTCCTCGCTTTGGCTTACTACGAGGAAGAGAATTTATCATGAAAGATGCTTATTCTTTCCATGCGTCACGTGAAAGTTTAGATGAAACATATGAAGATATGTACCGTGCTTATTCTAATATTTTCTCCCGCCTTGGCTTAAACTACCGCGCCGTTATTGCAGATGCAGGTTCAATTGGCGGTAAAGGTACACATGAATTTATGGTGCTTTCTGAAATCGGTGAAGATACAATTGCATACTCGGATACTTCGGACTATGCAGCAAACATCGAAATGGCTGAAGTCATCGTTGACTATCAACCATCTGATGAAGCTTTAAAAGAAGTGGAAAAAGTAGCAACACCAGAACAAAAAACGATTGAAGAAGTTTCAGCATTCTTAAAAGTAGAGCCAGCCAATGTCATCAAATCTTTAGTTTTTGATGTAGATGGTGAGCTTGTTGTAGTCCTAGCACGTGGGGATCATGAAATTAATGATATCAAATTGAAAAATGCACTTGATGCAGGGTCAGTGGAACTTGCTAGTGAAGCAGCAATTAAAGATTTATTAGGCTGTGGCGTTGGTTCAATTGGTCCAGTGAAACTACCAGTAGACGTAAAAGTAGTAGCAGACCAAGCAATTAAATCCATCCGTAATGGTATTGCAGGTGCTAACGAAGATGGATTCCACTTAGTCAATGTTAACCCAGAGCGTGATTTTGCAGTTAATGACTATTTAGATATTCGTTTTATTCAAGAGGGAGATCCTTCTCCTGATGGACAAGGTATCATTAAATTTGCAGAAGGTATCGAGGTTGGTCATATTTTCAAATTAGGTACTACATATTCTGCTAAAATGAATGGTACTTTCTTAGATGAGCAAGGAAAGGCTCAACCATTTATTATGGGTTGCTATGGTATTGGTGTATCTCGTATTCTAGCTGCTGTAGCTGAGCACTTCCAAGATGACAATGGCTTTACATGGCCAACACAATTAGCGCCATATGATATTCATGTTGTGCCAGTTAACACAAAAGATGAGGCGCAAGTGGCATTAGCAGAGGAGCTTTATGGCTTATTAAAATCATACCGTTATGATGTGCTATTAGATGATCGTCCTGAACGTGCAGGTGTAAAATTCGCGGACGCTGATTTAATTGGTTTACCTGTTCGAGTAACTGTCGGTAAAAAAGCAACAGAGGGTATTATAGAGGTGAAATTCCGTCAAACGGGTGAAACATTTGAATGGAAAAAAGAAGAAGTCATTGATCACCTTAACGAATTTTTCCGTAAAAACTAATGACCTGCTAGAAGGTTGGTCATAATTGGAAGCCAATGCTTTTGATAGAGGCTTTCGTATAAATTTGATAAGATAGATATAAATAATTCGCGACACTTCTGCGGGACAGTGAGCCAAGCAAGAAACAACAGATGGTAAAATCTCTGTTAAACTTGAAGAGCGCCCGCAGTGTGGGAGCGAATTTTTTTCTTGAATTCTCATCATGCGTTTGAGACGAATTAGAACATGAGGCTAAATAAGCTGCCTCTTTCTGAAAGTAGGTGTCATTAGATTGGAACAGCAACAAGAGGCAAGAATGAGACTTCGAATGCTCTTGCAACAATTAGAGTTAACAGATGATGTATACATGTCATTTTTTGAGGAAGGTGAATTATCACGCCTGACAGTTCATAAAAAGGATAGACTTTGGCATTTCACCATTAAGTTAAGAGATATACTACCGTTTCCGTTATATCAGCTTTTCCGTACCCATTTGACAGAGAAGTTTTCAGCAATCGCGCAAGTTAATACGACATTTGAAACGTTAGAGCAAAATGTGACAGAGGAACTGGTGCAAGCTTACTGGCTAAATGTTGTGGAACAAATTGATGAGATGGCCCCACCGCTTAAAAATTGTCTCGTCTCTCAAATACCAACATGGAACGGCCAAAAGATGACATTATCCTGCATGCAGGAAATGGAATTTATGATGCTAAAAACAAAGTATGCTGACAAGCTAGCAGAAAGCTATGGTCAATTTGGTTTCCCTCGTATGGCAATCGACTTTGTGCTACAAGAAGAAACGGAAGAAATGATTGCGGCACAGGAAGCGTTTATGGAGCAGAAACGTCTGGAAGAAGTGGCTCTGGCACAGCAAGCGATGCAGGATTTCCAAAAACGTGAGCAAGAGAAGAAGGACAATCCAGCACTGGCGAACCTTGGTGACCGTCCCTTCCAACTTGGAATGCATATTAAAGATGATGAAATCATGGAAATTAAACGGATTGTTGAAGAAGAACGCCGTGTTATTATTGAAGGATTTGTCTTTGATGCGGAAATTAAAGAGTTAAAAAGTGGACGTTCCTTATTACAAATCAAAATTACCGACTATACAGATTCCATCATTGTTAAAATGTTTTCTCGTGATAATGATGATGCCGAATTAATGCAACATTTGAAAAAGGGCATGTGGGTTAAAGTTCGAGGCTCTGTGCAAACAGATACATTCATTCGTGATTTAATCGTCATGGCGAATGATATTAATGAAATCAAAAAAGAAACACGGCAGGATTTAG
Organism: Lysinibacillus sp. PWR01; assembly: GCF_043359455.1. Taxonomy (NCBI): domain Bacteria; kingdom Bacillati; phylum Bacillota; class Bacilli; order Caryophanales; family Bacillaceae; genus Lysinibacillus; species Lysinibacillus sp. PWR01. The sequence goes on from NZ_JBHERJ010000047.1 coordinate 185,861, forward strand.
CACCAGAGGGTGAAAAGCGTGTTGAGTTACATTTGCATACACCAATGAGCCAAATGGATGCAGTTACACCTGTTGATCGGCTTGTTGCTCAGGCTGCAAAGTGGGGGCATCCAGCAATAGCTATTACGGATCATGCTGTTGTGCAATCTTTCCCTGAAGCATATGCAGCGGGGAAAAAACATGGCATTAAGATTATTTATGGTCTGGAAGCAAATTTAGTGGATGATGGTGTACCAATTGCCTATGCTCCAGAGCATCGTTTATTGGCAGACACAACGTATGTTGTTTTTGACGTAGAAACGACAGGACTATCAACTGCATACGATACGATTATTGAATTGGCTGCAGTTAAAATTAAAGATGGACATGTTATCGATAAATATGAAAGCTTTGCAAATCCACATCATCCTCTTTCGGCCACTACCATTGAATTAACAGGTATTACAGATGATATGGTTCGAAATGCACCAGAGGTAGAGCAGGTCATTAAAGAATTTCATGCCTTTATCGGTGACGCAATTGTTGTCGCTCATAACGCATCATTTGATATAGGCTTCCTCTATACAGGCTATAAAAAATTCGGCCTTGAAGAGACGGTCCATCCTGTAATTGATACGTTAGAGCTAGCAAGGTTGCTTTATCCTACAATGAAAAACCATCGTTTGAATACCCTTTGTAAAAAATTCAATATTGAATTAACACAACATCACCGAGCGATTTATGATACAGAGGCGACAGGGTATTTACTGCTGCAGCTATTAAAGGATGCGGATGAGCTAGCTATCAACTACCATGATGACTTCAATAAGCATATTGGTGGTGGGGATGCCTATAAAAAAGGTAGACCTATGCATTGTACGATTTTAGCAGTAGATAATGCAGGCTTAAAAAACTTATTTAAAATCGTCTCTCATTCGCATACAAAAACATTCTATCGTGTTCCTCGGGTGACACGGGCAGTGCTTGAGCAATATCGCGAGGGTTTATTAGTAGGATCTGGTTGTAGTAATGGTGAAGTATTCGAAACAATGATGAATAAGTCTCCTGAGGAAGCAGAGAAAGTCGCTCGTTTTTACGATTATATTGAGGTGCAACCGAAGGCTGTATATGCGCCATTAATCGAACGAAATGTTGTGCGCGATGAATGGACATTAGAAGATATTATCCGTAAACTTGTTAAACTTGGGAAGAAGCTAGATAAGCCTGTTGTTGCTACTGGCAATGTCCATTATTTAGATCCAACAGATGGAATGTTCAGGCAAATACTCATTGGTTCACAAGGTGGAGCGAATATTTTAAATCGATCCAAGCTACCGGAGGTTCATTTTAGAACAACTGATGAAATGCTGAAAGAATTTGATTTTTTAGGACCGGATCTTGCAAAAGAAGTGGTTGTGACGAATGCTCAAAAAGTAGCGGCAAGTATTGGCGACGTCAAACCGATTAAGGATGACCTCTATACACCAAAAATTGAAGGCTCTGATGATGAGGTAACCAATTTAACTTATGAAATGGCCCATCGTATTTATGGTGAGGACTTACCAGAAATCGTGAAAGCTCGAATTGAGAAAGAATTAAAATCGATTTTGGGTCACGGTTTTGGGGTAATTTATTTAATTTCTGCCAAGCTAGTGAAAAAATCATTAGCTGATGGCTATTTAGTAGGGTCACGTGGTTCGGTTGGTTCTTCGTTAGTAGCAACTTTTATGGAAATTACAGAGGTTAACCCATTACCTCCTCACTATATTTGTCCTAGTTGTAAACATTCCGAGTTTTTCGATGATGGATCTGTCAGCTCTGGCTTCGATTTACCAAATAAAGACTGTACAGAATGTGGCACACCTTATAAAAAAGATGGACAAGATATACCATTTGAAACCTTCCTTGGTTTTAAAGGTGACAAGGTACCCGATATCGATTTGAGTGCGACACGTTGCTAATTGAAAAGATTAGCCACCATTAATGGTAGAACTGCTATTTCGAAGTGTGGAATGACGGAGTAACGCCCCGAAACACACTCGCTGAAGCTACGACATGCAAGCGGATGACTGCAAAATTGAAACTTGTATGAAGCTCGTTAAAGTGGGCTGAAGTTCACCCAAACAGTACGGCTGTGGAAAAGGAGACATCCTGTGAATGATAGGTCTGGCGTCTATAAACTTTCTATGGTTAGAATCAGTAGATTGACTGGGACGAACCCTCGATTGACTTTTCGTGAATATCACGTAGTAGAAATGCTGCGGGGTCCAAATTAGGGCTTCTAGGTGTGGATGAGTAAGCGTTTGATTATGAAAATCCATCTTGTGTTACAGGCACATGCAAGCCTAGCGGAATTTAGGGGGAACCTAAGGGAAGATGTACAGATAGAAATAGTGGAACGTGTGAAGCTCCAAACGTAAGAGACAGTTGCATGTCGATGACGACGGTACGAGGAAAGGCTTTTAGCTATAACTCGTTTTAACGGAGTGGCAGTAGTGCCGTAGTACCGATGATGAAATGCCAGTGATGACTGAATAACAAATAGGTCGGAGGAAAAAAACATTTCTGAGGGAAGGGCACAAGTCGTTAGTGTTGAAAACAAACCTACACAAGTCAGATTCTAGTATGACTAAAGAGAACGAAAGCTCAATGGGAGTGATTAGTTGACTGACTTAATGATTCAAAAGTTAAGAAACAATGAGTATTTTGGATTGCAAACAACTTTTGATGATCTTTATAACGAAAGTAAAAGTGGTCGTTATTTTACAGACCTTTATGATGTGATTATTTCCGAAGAAAATATCATGCTCGCCTTTCGTAACCTTAAAAGTAATACAGGTAGTAAAACGAAAGGTACTAATGGACACACAATTAAACATTTAAACAAAATGAATGCTGATAAACTAATCAAGCTTGTTCGAAGAAGACTAGAAAATTATTCACCACATGCAGTAAGAAGGTTATTCATACCAAAACCGAATGGAAAGATGCGACCTCTTGGTATCCCAACTATTGAGGATAGATTAATACAGCAAATGTTTTTGCAAGTATTAGAACCGATTACAGAGGCGAAATATCATCCGCAAAGTTATGGCTTTAGACCGAAACGAAGCACACATGATGCACTCGCAAGATGCTATCATATGGTGAATCATAGTCATCAACATTTTGTCGTTGATATCGATATTAAAGGTTTCTTCGATAATGTAAATCATAAAAAGCTAATGAGACAATTATGGATGATTGGTATTAGGGATAAAAAAGTATTAGTAATCATCAAAAAGATGCTGAAAGCTGAAATTACAGGTGAAGGAGTACCAACGAAAGGAACGCCCCAAGGAGGAATTTTATCTCCGCTACTTGCCAATGTAGTATTAAACGAGTTGGATTGGTGGATCTCAAATCAATGGGAAACGAAACCGACACGAGTACCTTATAAGCTAAAACGCAATAAAACGGACGCACTTAAAAAGACAAGGTTAAAACCAATGTATCTAGTTCGATACGCAGATGATTTTAAAATATTCACGAACTCATATGAAAATGCTCGAAAGATTAAAATAGCTGTTGAAAAATGGTTAAAAGAACGATTAGGGCTAGAAATTAGTGAAGAAAAAAGTAAAATCACGAATTTGCGTAAGAATGGTACAGACTTTTTAGGAGTTCGCTTTAGAGCGGTACAAAAAGGCAATGCGAAAACAGGATACATCGTCAATTCTAAGATGGACCCAAGAGCAAAAGAAAAGGTACAAGGCGTTATAAGGCATCAGCTAGTAAAACTAAGAAAAAGTCCTACTCCACAAAAAGTGATGAATTTTAATGCGAATATTTTAGGGCTGCAAAACTATTATAAGATTGCAACTCGGATCGCTCAGGATTTTAATGAGATAAGGCATAACATTCACCCAAACATTAAATCACTCATGATAAGAAACATCTTTTTGAAAACAAAAGAAACAAACGGAGTGATTGATAAATTTTACGGAGATTACAATTATCCACGTTTCAAAAGCAATGGATTGCTGGTATATCCTATTGAAGCTGTTCGACATGATATACGAGGACAGCGAAAGCCTGAATTCACAATTTACAATGAAGTTGATAGGAAAGTAATTCATAAAGATTTAAAACAAGTGTCCATTCGAGAAATCGAAATGTTTCGTAAAGGAATATATAAATCAAAAAGTGTTCTGTATGAGAATAACCGATTGAGTAAATATGTAGCACAAAAAGGCTGCTGTGGTATTACGGGTGAGAGATTAACACCTCATCAAGCGTTATGTCATCATATTAAATCAACAGCACAAGGTGGTACAGATGAATACGATAACTTGATTATTATTAATAGAAAGTATCATATGCTCATTCACAATTCAGACCCTTTAAGGAATAAAGAATATCAGAAGATTTTAAGTAAATTCGAAATAAAAGCAATGAACAAATTAAACAGGCTAAGAACGGAAGTAGGAAATCCAAAGCTTAGCCTATAACATTCAACAAAACTAACGATGGAACGCCGTGTGAGTGTGAAAGCCTCATGCACGGTGTGGGACGGGGGAAAAGCTGGCGATAACTTCAAAGGCTTACCTATCGTCATATTTTTCGGGTGAATATCAACCACAAGCTCACAACTATACAAAGGTGCTATTTGGTGAGGATTATGTATACCGTGCCGGAACAATTGGTACAGTGGCGGAGAAAACAGCATATGGCTATGTAAAGGGCTATGCAAATGATCATAATTTACATTTCCGAGGTGCGGAAGTCGATCGTTTAGTTCAAGGCTGTACAGGCGTAAAACGTACATCAGGGCAACACCCTGGGGGAATTATTGTTGTACCTGATTATATGGATATTTATGACTTCTCTCCAGTACAGTTCCCTGCAGATGCGCAGGATGCAGAATGGCGGACAACCCATTTTGACTTCCACTCGATTCATGACAATATTTTAAAGCTTGATATACTTGGACACGATGATCCGACGGTGATCAGGATGTTGCAGGATTTATCTGGAATAGATCCAAAAACAATTCCAACCGATGATCCTGTCGTGATGAAAATTTTTAGTTCTCCAGAAACGTTAGGAGTCACAGAAAAGCAAATTGGCTGTAAGACAGGAACATTGGGTATCCCGGAATTTGGTACACGTTTCGTACGTCAAATGCTAGAAGATACAAAGCCTTCCACATTCTCAGAGCTTGTACAAATTTCTGGACTTTCACATGGAACAGACGTATGGCTAGGCAATGCACAGGAATTAATTCAAAACGGTACATGTGTGCTGAAAGAAGTAATTGGTTGTCGTGATGATATTATGGTGTATTTAATTTACCAAGGTCTAGAGCCGTCATTAGCCTTTAAAATCATGGAATCTGTTCGTAAAGGGAAAGGTTTATCAGAAGAGTTTGAAGCCGAGATGCTCGCCAATAAAGTACCAGGCTGGTATATCGAATCCTGTAAAAAGATAAAATATATGTTCCCAAAAGCCCATGCGGCAGCTTACGTGTTAATGGCTGTACGTATTGCGTGGTTCAAGGTACATTTCCCAATTCTTTATTATGCAGCGTATTTCACAGTTCGGGCAGATGATTTCGATTTAATTGCGATGGTTCAAGGATCACAAATGATTCGAGCACGTATTGATGAAATTAATATGAAAGGTTTAGATGCATCCACTAAAGAGAAAAACTTATTAACGGTGTTGGAGCTTGCGTTGGAAATGTGTGAACGAGGTATGAGTTTCCAAAAGGTTGACTTATATCGCTCTCAAGCCAGTGAATTTGTCATTGATGGCAATTCACTCATCCCTCCATTCGACGCGATCCCAGGCCTTGGGACTAACGTGGCCAAAACGATAGTAGCTGCTCGTGAAGAGGGAGAGTTTTTATCCAAGGAAGATTTACAGCAACGTGGTCGTGTATCCAAAACACTTATTGAATACATGGATCAGCTTGGATGTTTAGAAGGCATGCCTGATGCTAATCAGTTATCACTATTCTAGTATGGGATTTGTTTCGTATTGAAAGGTCTTCATGCATTTTCAAATTCCTGACACAATATGGTTATCTTTAATGACGGAAATTTGCATTGTGTCGAGAACTGTGCTATTCTTATGGTAATAATTTGTTGATATTTTTCCAGCAAAAGAGTGGGGCATACCCGCTCTTTTCTGTTGTTTAACCGTAGCAAAACAAATTTTGACTAACAGCAGGTAAGACCGTTAAATTTCACCAAAGCAACTGGTGGAATTTCTGTTTTATTATGGTTCATTACCGCGTTAACTGATAGTAATGAACAATTCATACGCTAGAATTTGATAAATACAGGAGGAAATAATGAGCAAAGTACCATCTTTAATTGAAGAGCTCGCTAAACCAATTGTGGATGAGTTAAATCTTGAGCTAGTGGATATTGAGTTCGTAAAAGAAGGACGTAACTGGTTTTTACGTGTCTATGTTGATACACCTGAGGGTGCAATTGACATTGACCAATGTGCTCAAGTTAGTGAACGACTAAGCTTGTTATTGGATGAAAAAGATCCAATTACACAAAATTATTATTTAGAGGTTTCTTCGCCTGGAGCGGAACGTCCATTAAAAAAAGATACAGATTTTGAAAAAGCAGTTGGTAAATTTATTTACGTAAAAACCTACAAGCCCATCAAGGACATGAAGGAATTCCTAGGCTACTTAACGTCATACGATGAACATACATTAGTGATGGAAGTGCGTATTAAAACACGTAAAATGACAGTAACAATTGAACAAGAAAAAATCGCATTGGCACGTCTTGCCATTGATTTTTCAGCATAATGCATATTTAGGAGTGAAAACAAAATGAGTAGTGATTTGTTAGATGCGCTGAATGCGCTAGAAGAACAAAAAGGAATTTCAAGAGATGTGTTAATTGAAGCCATTGAAGCGGCATTAGTTACAGCTTACAAACGCAACTTTAACCAAGCACAAAATGTTCGAGTGGACTTAAATTTAGATAAGGGCTCAATTCGTGTATTTTCACGTAAAGATGTGGTGGAAGAGGTAGAAGATGATCGTTTGCAAATTTCGCTAGAAGATGCAAAAGTCATTAATCCAGCTTATCAGCTAGAGGACATCGTGGAGCAGGAAGTAACGCCACGCAACTTCGGACGCATTGCTGCACAAACAGCAAAACAGGTAGTCACACAGCGTGTACGTGAAGCGGAACGAGGTTTAATCTATGAGCAATACGTAGATCGTGAAGATGATATCGTAACGGGTGTTGTTGAACGTTTAGATGCTCGTAATATCTATGTAGGTCTTGGGAAAGTAGAAGCGGCATTGCCAGTTAATGAACAAATCCAAGGCGAATCCTATCATCCACATGATCGTATTAAAGTATATATTACAAAAGTTGAACGTACGACACGTGGACCTCAAGTGATTGTGTCCCGTACACATCCTGGTTTATTACGCCGATTATTTGAGATGGAAGTACCTGAAATTTATGAGGGTATTGTAGAGATTAAATCAATTGCACGTGAAGCTGGAGATCGCTCTAAAATTTCTGTCTTTGCGCATAATGAAGAAGTAGATCCAGTAGGTTCATGTGTTGGGGCAAAGGGAGCTCGTGTACAAACGATTGTCAATGAACTAAATGGTGAAAAAATTGATATCGTAGAATGGTCTGAAGATCCAGTTGTCTTTGTAGCTAATGCATTAAGCCCATCGAAAGTATTAGATGTTCAAGTGAATGAAGAAGAAAAATCGACAACAGTTGTCGTACCAGACTATCAATTATCTCTAGCAATTGGTAAACGCGGGCAAAATGCACGTCTAGCAGCGAAGCTTACTGGTTGGAAAATTGATATTAAGAGTGAGACAGATGCTCGTGGATTAGGTATTTATCCTTCGGCTACAAGCACTTTCATCCCTGCGGATGATGAAGAAAGTGATTTTGATGATGTAGCAGTTGACTTATATCAAGACGACGAAGAATAAGTAAGAAAGCCCGTGTGACAAGTTAGCTGACAGTATTCAGTGGGCCCCCTACGCCGACTGAATACTGTCAGAGCGTCAAGTAGAGCATAACTTGTCCACCTCTTACGACAAGCTTCAGAGAGGAATGGTGATTCTTATGGCTGTAAACAAAAAAGTACCTCTTCGTAAATGTGTAGCAACTGGAGAAATGCTACCAAAGAAAGAGATGGTACGTGTTGTTCGTTCAAAAGAGGGCGAAGTAAGTGTAGATGTCTCCGGAAAAAAACCAGGGCGTGGTGCCTATGTCTCTAAATCAGAGCAGGCAGTTGACATCGCGCGTAAGAAAAATGTATTAGGGCACCAGCTTGATGTTAAAATTCCTGAAGAAATTTATGAGGAACTTATTTTGCTGATTCGTAGGGAGTCAATTTTATGATAAATCAAGCAATATTTAATTTGCTTGGGATCGCGGCAAGAGCACGTAAAGTGATTTCAGGAGAAGAGCTAGTAGTAAAGGAAGTCCGTAATGGCAATGCTAAGATAGTATTGCTTGCAAACGATGCTTCTAAAAACTCTAGTAAGAAAATTCAAGATAAGTGCACGTACTACAACGTTGAGTATCATGTAATTGGAGATCGTTATGATCTAGGACATGCTACAGGTAAGGAGGCCCGAGTGGCTTTAGCTATTACCGATAAAGGTTTTGCACGTAAATTGTCTAGTCTACTCAACGAAAACTAATCGGGGGTGAGCAGATGACCAAAATCAGAGTTCATGAATATGCGAAGCAAGTGAATAAAACGAGTAAAGAGGTTATTGAAGCACTAAGTAAATTAAATGTGAGTGTAACAAACCATATGTCTATGTTAGAGAAAGACGCTGTGGCAAAGTTAAATCAAACATTTAAAGCAACACCTGAGAAAAATGTAGCAAAACAATCAACTCAAAACATGGCACAAAAACCTCAATCAAATGGCCAGCAAAAACCACAGCATTCGGTGAAAAAGCAAGAAGGACAAAGGCAGCAATCTGCTACTTCTAAGCCAAAAGCAAACAACCAGCAACACGCACAGCAAAACTCAAATTCGTCTAACGAAAAATCTAAGAATACAAAAGGTAATCAAAATAGAAATATGACACAAAATAATAATAATAACAATAATAATAATAATCGTAGAGGTGGCGGTGGTTACAACCAACGTCCAAAACCAGGGATTCATGGAGGCAAACGTCGCCATCCAAAAACGCATCAACCGTCTATACCAGTTAAACAAAAGGAACTGCCAGAAAAAATTACTTTTGTTGAATCATTATCAGTAGCGGAATTAGCAAAAAAATTACACCGTGAGCCGTCTGAAATCATTAAGAAATTATTTATGCTTGGGGTAATGGCAACAATTAACCAAGAATTAGATAAGGATGCAATTGAATTAATTTGCGCAGACTATGGTGTAGAAGTGGAAGAAGAAATTCGTGTAGACATTACGGATTTAGAAACACACTTCGAGCAAACAGAAGAAGTGAACGAAGCTGAATTATCGGAACGTCCACCAGTTGTAACAATCATGGGTCACGTTGACCACGGTAAAACAACATTATTAGATTCTATTCGTAATACTAAAGTGACAGCAGGAGAAGCTGGCGGTATTACACAACATATTGGCGCATACCAAGTAACGGAAGGCGACAAGAAAATTACTTTCCTTGATACTCCAGGGCACGCAGCTTTCACAACAATGCGCGCACGTGGTGCAAAAGTAACGGATTTAACAATTCTAGTTGTAGCTGCTGATGATGGCGTCATGCCACAAACAGTAGAAGCGATTAATCACGCTAAAGCAGCCGAAGTACCAATTATTGTAGCTGTGAATAAAATGGATAAACCATCAGCAAATCCTGATCGTGTGATGCAAGAATTAACAGAGCATGGCCTAGTTCCTGAAGCATGGGGTGGCGAAACAATTTTCGTACCAATTTCTGCATTAAAAGGTGAAGGCATCGATACATTGCTCGAAATGATTCTACTTGTAGCTGAGGTTGGTGAGCTTAAAGCGAACCCAGATCGTTTAGCACTTGGTACAGTTATTGAAGCGCAACTTGATAAAGGACGTGGCTCTGTTGCTACGTTATTAGTACAAGATGGAACTTTAAAAGTAGGTGACCCGATTGTTGTAGGTCATGCGTATGGTCGTGTACGTGCGATGGTGAATGACAAAGGTCGTCGTGTGAAAGAAGCTGGCCCATCAACACCAGTAGAAATTACAGGTTTAAATGATGTACCTCAAGCTGGTGACCGCTTCGTAGTCTTTGAAGACGAGAAAACAGCACGCCAAGTTGGGGAAACTCGTGCCATGTCAGCAATTCAAGCACAGCGTTCAGAAAAGCAACGTGTTACGCTGGATAACTTATTTGAACAAATGAGCCAAGGCGAAATGAAAGAGCTTAACTTAATTGTGAAAGCTGACGTTCAAGGTACTGTTGAAGCAATGGCTGCTTCCTTAATGAAAATTGATGTAGAAGGCGTAAATGTGAAAATCATTCACACAGGTGCTGGTGCTATTACAGAATCTGATATTTCTCTTGCAGCAGCTTCCAATGCGATCGTTATTGGATTTAACGTACGTCCAGATGTTAATGCAAAACGTGCAGCGGAAGAAGAGGGTGTAGATATTCGCTTACACCGCATTATCTATAAAGTAATTGAAGAGATTGAACAAGCGATGAAAGGTATGCTTGATCCAGAGTTTGAAGAAAAAATTATTGGTCAAGCAGAAGTTCGTCAAACAATTAAAGTATCAAAAGTTGGTACAATTGCTGGTTCATATATAACAGAAGGAAAAGTAACGCGTGATTCAGGTGTACGTGTGATCCGTGATAACGTAGTAATATTTGAAGGTGAGCTAGATACGCTTAAACGCTTCAAAGATGAAGTGAAAGAAGTGGCAAGAGGATACGAATGTGGTATTACGATTACAAACTTCAACGATATTAGAGAAGGCGATATTATTGAAGCCTATATTATGGAAGAAGTTAAACGCGTCTAATGATCGTATATGCAGAGGTTGAATTCATCATTCAAACTGCCCATTCGTTAAAGGAAAAACGTGCTGTTTTACAGCGTATGATTACCCGCACAAAGCAGAAATTTAATGTTTCTATTGCGGAAATTGACCATCAAAATGTATGGCAGCGTACGAAATTAGGACTTGTTGCTGTTTCTTCATCAAAAGATGCAGCTGAACGGGAAATAAACCATGCGCTCCATTATTTGCAGTCAAATCCATCATGGGAACAGCTTGATGTGTGGCGAGATTATTTATAAGTAACAGTAGATAGTTGAGAGCGTGATACAGCAATAAAATATCAACTATCTGTACATCGAAATAGAGGTGATAAATTATGTCTCTACGTTCAAACCGTGTTGCTGAGCAAATGAAAAAAGAGCTTGGCGATATTATTGGCCGTAAAATAAAAGATCCGCGTGTTGGTTTTGTGACTGTTACAGGTGTTGATGTAACAGGTGATTTACAGCAAGCGACAATTTATATTACATCTTTAGGCAATGAGCGTGAACGTGAAGAAACGCTAAAAGCTTTAGTAAAAGCTTCTGGCTTCATTCGTTCTGAAATCGGATCACGCATTCGTTTACGACGTACACCAGAATTAATCTTTGAATTTGATTCATCGATTGAATATGGTAACCGTATTGATTCATTGCTAAGAGATTTACACAAAGAATAAGCTGAAAAAGTCTGCCACATGCATGTTTATGCAGGCAGACTTTTTATCTTCATGGAAAAGGTTATATTGCCAATGAGTAATTAATTATAGAGTAGGCAATTTGGGAGGAGCTATATGAACGGTATTTTACCGCTTTGGAAAGAAAGAGGCATGACGAGCCATGATTGTGTCTTTAAATTACGCAAAATTTTGCGGACAAAAAAAGTTGGGCATACAGGTACACTTGATCCAGGTGTTGAGGGCGTACTACCAATTTGTATTGGCCAAGCAACTCGAATAGCAGAATATTTAACGGACGCAGGGAAAACCTATGAAGCAATTATTTCAATCGGTCGTACCACGACAACCGAGGATGCAGAAGGTGAAACCGTTGAAGAAAATCTTACGATAAAAAAATTTTCTCGTGAACAGTTGCTAGAGGTTTTAGCTTCATTAACTGGAGTTATTGAACAAACACCACCCATGTTTTCAGCAGTAAAAGTAAATGGGAAGCGCCTCTATGAATATGCGCGAAAAGGCGAAAGTGTTGAAAGACCAACTCGTCAAGTCACAATTTATGATTTAGAGCTTCTTGATGAGCTAGCACAATATGAGGGGCAAGAAATTACATTTCCAGTCCGTATCGCTTGCAGTAAAGGGACCTATATACGAACATTAGCTGTACAAATTGGTGAGGCGCTTGGCTATCCAGCACATATGAAGGAACTCGTACGAACTGCTTCAGGTACCTTTACACAGGATAACTGTTTTACATTAGCACAGGTTGCTGAGCTAATGGAGGCTGAGCAAGTGGCTACCTGTATTTTACCTGTCGAGTATGCATTAGCAGACTATCCATATATTGAGATTACGAACGCCAATGAAAAAGAAATTTTCAATGGACAAGTGCTTCCAGCAGATGCATTATTAAATAGTCATGATAAAATTGTGTATGGAATCAATGGAAAGGCAGTTGCGGTTTATCAGGCTCACCCTACAAAGGATGGTTTGATGAAGCCACATAAGATGTTTCCGACGATAGAGTAGGAGGATTTTTTCAATGGAGGTCATTCATTTAAAATACCCACATCAATTACAGCAACGAGAAAGTATCCAGCCGTATTCATTAGCTCTTGGCTTTTTCGATGGTGTACATAGAGGGCATCAAGCAGTTATCAAGGCAGCTAAGGAAGAGGGAGACAAGCGACAAATTCCAACTGCAGTGATGACATTCGATCCACATCCTTCATTAGTCCTTGGTGGACGTAACGAAAAGGTTTTTTATATTACACTCTTACAACAGAAATTACAGTTGTTTGAAGAACAGGGTGTGGATACGGTATTCGTTGTCCATTTCACTTCTGATTTTGCCAAACTTTCACCAGCTGCGTTTATTGATACATTTATTCGTGGATTAAATATTCAACATGTGACAGCTGGCTTCGATTATTCGTTTGGAGCATTTGGTAAGGGAACAATGGAAGATATGCGTGTATTAAGCAATGGTGAATATGGGGTAACGATTGTTGAGAAGAAAACAGATGATGTTGAGAAAATCAGCTCTACCCGTATCCGCAAGCTATTACAAGAAGGCGACATGGAAGAAGCAACAGTGCTATTAGGGAGACCATTTGAAATCAATGGCATTGTTGTACATGGTGATAAACGTGGGCGTACCATTGGCTTCCCTACAGCAAATGTCCAAGCTTTAGAAGGAACGTTTATTCCAGCAAGTGGTGTCTATGCTGTTCGCCTGCTTGTGCAAAATAACTGGTATGATGGTGTTTGCAATGTGGGCTATAAACCAACTTTCAAAGATCCAAATGATAAGCAATTATCGATTGAAGTCCATATTCTAAACTTTGATAAAAATATCTATGGTGAAGAAGTACATGTAGCATGGTATAAACGCATTCGAAGTGAACGAAAATTTGATGGTATTGAGGCATTGAAGACGCAAATCGAAAAGGATAAACAAGAAGCAATTCGTTACTTTAACGAGCTATAAGCTTTACTTCATTTTCGTAATTAGATGATCTAATTCGACGTTTTACTTGCTTGACCAAGTGATGTATGGTAACATTCATAAGTGCATAAATGCTTAACCTTAGCTTGGTATATCGATGACTCCAACGTTTACTGTGCTAATGGGGATTAATTATAATTTAGGAGGTCCATACAAATGGCTATTACAAAAGAACGTAAAAACGAAATTATCGCTGAGTACCGTACTCACGAAAGTGACACTGGTTCACCAGAAGTACAAGTTGCAGTATTAACAGCAGAAATCAATGCTCTAAATACTCACTTACGTACACACAAAAAAGATTTCCACTCTGAGCGTGGTCTTCTTAAAATGGTAGGTCGTCGTCGTCACTTATTAAAATATCTTCGTGAAACTGACGTACAACGTTACCGTGAACTAATCAACCGTTTAGGCTTACGTCGCTAATTTATAGCAGAAGTAATCCTATATTAGACTGTAGACAAACAGTAGTTTGTCTACAGTCTTTTTTTATAGCTAATCATCAATACGAAATAACATTCATAATGATTGTTATTTTGTTCAACAATAAGCCATAACTTTTTTACACTACGATGAACGATAGATAAAAATGATTTGATACTTCATAAAAGGGTGATATATTCTAATCACATTTCACAGCCCATATTCAAGTCATTGTAATCATCTTTTGCAAGTGCAATTGAAGTAGATAAATTGAATGCGAGGTTGCTTTTATTTTTCATGAATTATAATCTAGCAAATTATAGATAGAGGCTCGAAACAATTGGTAGATAAGCGTCAATCATACAATCTAAATGCTATCATTGAATACTAGTAAAACGATGGCTATGGGTTAGAAAACGTTCTGTATTATCAGATGGTGAAATGTAAACTTAAACTAAATCATTTAGAAGGGTGAGTAAGATGTTTAACCAATTATTAAGAGAGAATAATATTGTTGCAGGTATATTAACAGTTATTCGTGTTTATTTAGGCTGGCATTGGCTTACAGCAGGTTGGGGAAAACTGTTTAATGGCTTTGATGCATCTGGTTTTTTAGCCAATGCTATTGCAAATCCAGTGACAAGTGGAGAAGAGCTCGCATATCCACTGTATGTAAAGTTTATTGAATCGTTTGCTTTACCAAATGCTGGGGTAATTAATATACTCGTGCCTTGGGGAGAATTTTTAGTAGGGCTAGGATTAATTCTGGGATGTTTAACGACATATGCTGCATTTTTCGGTATGGTCATGAATTTTGCTTTCTTAATGGCAGGTACTATATCTAGTAATCCTTGGGACATTTTACTTGCAATCTTTATTGCCGTTGCTGGTTATAATGCTGGGAAATTTGGGCTTGACCGCTTCATTATGCCTATCTTAAGTGAAAAGATGGAGAGAAATAAGAAAAAAGAAGTAGTTCAACCAATTTCTAAAATTACATAATAAACTTTTTGCATATCTTATATAGGAGACTAATCATTAGTCTGAATATACCCCGCCCATTATATGGGTGGGGTATATTGTTGTTGAAAAAAATCATGTCACTAGCAGAAAAAGACCTATTAGCAAGGTGAGGGGTTGATTTCCGTTCCGCCAACGTCCTTTCCAGGGGGCGTCCGATGAGCCGCTTCACTCACTTACGTTCGCTCCAGGGTCTCCTCTGTGACGCTAAATCCCCTAGGAGTGACGCTGGCTACACTCCAATCAACCATTCTGCAAAGTGTCTTTTCCTGAACAAAATAGCCCATTATTTATATTATTAGAGAGAAGATAGGCTCTTATTTTCAATGTGGAGAAGTGATTCGTTACAACACCCCTCATTAAAATGAATAGTGAACACCTTCACTTATTTGAAAATCCTTGCTAAAAAGATTATATTTTTTGGGTTGGAGTGGAAGGCTACTTAACCCCCGTGGGATAGCGAGACAGACGAGCCACTAAACGGAGCGGTAGCGGAGGAAGCGGCTCGCCAACAGGAAAGCAAGTAGCCTGCAACGTAAATTCATTTTCGCCTTTCACAAAAATTCTATGGATGGTTTTGTTTTTCAACAATATGTATACCCCGCCCATTATATGTGAGAGGTATTTGTGTGCCTGACTTATTAATTTTACTAGATGATCCGACTTTCTTTTACCTTATAGGATGTTGTATGATAAGCTCCATGTTATAATGAGTCTATTGTTTAAACTTGTACTTGAAAAACTAATGTTAGCGAAGCAGTTATTTCCATTTACATACATTACTTTTCGTCAAGGAGGAATCAATATAAAAAAATCCATATACCAAAAATGCTTTTTCAATGAAATATAGAAATAAATCTTAAATAAATTGGCAATAACTGAATTTAAATGTATGATTATTTCATGAAATATTATTTAGCATAGAACAAGCATTTTTGGTACACTTACTATTAGTACATACAGACGAAGTAAGTGTTTTTATAATAGAGAGGGGTTCATTGAATGAACGAAAAGAAAGTCTATTCCTATGAATGGGCTGGCCGTCCACTTGTAATTGAAGTAGGACAGTTAGCAAAACAAGCAAACGGAGCCGCATTAGTACGCTATGGCGATACTTCTGTACTTGCTACAGCAACAATGTCAAAATCACCAAAACCACTTGATTTCTTCCCATTAACAGTAAACTATGAAGAGCGTCTATATGCTGCAGGTAAAATTCCTGGCGGCTTTATTAAGCGTGAAGGACGTCCATCTGAAAAGGCGATTTTAGCAAGCCGTTTAATCGACCGTCCGATTCGTCCGATGTTCCCGGATGGTTTCCGTAATGAAGTACAAGTTATTTCTATGGTTATGTCAAATGATCCTGACTGTACATCTGAAATGGCAGCAATGGTTGGTTCATCATTAGCATTAGCGATCTCTGATATTCCATTTGATGGGCCAATAGCAGGTGTACAAGTTGGTTATATTGATGGAGAATTCATTGTAAACCCGACAGTAGAGCAATCGAATCGCTCAACAATTCATTTGTCTGTAGCAGGGAACAAAGATGCTATCAATATGGTTGAAGCGGGAGCACTTGAAGTACCAGAGGAAATCATGTTAGAAGCGATTATCTTCGGTCATGAAGAAATCAAAAAAATCATTGCTTTCCAAGAGCAAATTGTGGCAGAGGTTGGTAAAGAAAAGTTACCAGTGACACTATTTGAAATTGACGAAGCAATTCAAGCCGATATAAAAGCAGCTTGTGAGACTGATATGCATGACGCAATTCAAACGGCAGAGAAACATGCTCGTGATGAGGCAATCCAAGCTGTTAAAGAGCGAGTTATCGCTTCCTATGAAGAGCAAGAAGCAGATGACGAAACAATGAAACAAGTGTACACAATTCTTGACAAGATGGTAAAAGAAGAAGTACGCCGTCAAATCACGGAAGATAAGATTCGTCCAGATGGTCGTAAGCTCGACGAAATCCGACCACTTTCTTCTGAAACAGGCTTATTACAACGTACACATGGTTCAGGTCTGTTTACACGTGGACAAACACAAGCACTTTCTATTTGTACATTAGGTGCGCTTGGTGATGTACAAATTATTGACGGTTTGGGTGTGGAAGAGTCAAAACGCTTTATGCATCATTATAACTTCCCACAATTTTCTGTAGGGGAAACGGGTCCAATCCGTGGGCCAGGTCGTCGTGAAATTGGTCATGGTGCGTTAGGTGAGCGTGCACTTGAAGCAGTCATTCCTGATGAGTCGGTCTTCCCTTATACAATTCGTTGTGTATCAGAAGTACTTGAATCAAACGGATCAACTTCTCAAGCTTCTATTTGTGCGTCTACATTAGCCATGATGGATGCGGGTGTCCCATTAAAAGCACCAGTTGCAGGTATTGCAATGGGCCTTATTAAAAAAGGTGAACATTATTCTATTTTAACGGATATTCAAGGAATGGAAGACCATTTAGGCGATATGGACTTTAAAGTGGCTGGTACAGCTAAAGGTGTAACAGCTCTACAAATGGACATTAAAATTGATGGTTTATCTCGCAATATTTTAGAAGAAGCACTGACACAAGCAAAAGTTGGACGTATGCATATTCTAGAATCAATGCTTGCTACACTGCCAGAGCCACGTAAACAATTATCTGCGTTTGCACCAAAAATTGTTATTGTAAAAATTAATCCTGATAAAATTCGTGATGTAATTGGACCAGGTGGTAAACAAATTAATAAAATTATTGAAGAAACGGGCGTTAAGATTGATACAGAGCAAGATGGTACAATCTATATTTCTTCTGCTGATGAAGCAATGAATGCACGTGCAAAACAAATTATTGAAGATATCGTACGTGAAGCAAAAGTAGGGGAATACTACTTATCAACAGTGAAACGTATTGAAAAATTCGGCGCCTTTTGCGAAATCTTCCCAGGGAAAGATGGCTTGCTTCACATTTCTGAAATTCAAGAGGAACGAACAAAGCAAGTGGAGGACGTCTTAAAACTTGGCGATCAATTACTTGTGAAAGTGATTGAAATCGACAAGCAAGGTCGTGTGAATTTATCTCGCAAAGTAGTAATTCAAGAGGAAAAAGAGCGCGCTGAACAAGAAAAATAATATTGATTAAAAGGCTGCGTAAATTGCGCAGCCTTTTTCGATAGTAGCAAGAAGAAAAGTAGAGGATTTTTATAATTGGGGGAGATAGTTTGGTTCAAGTACATACATGTCAGAATGGTGTTCGAATTGTATCAGAGCAAATTGATCATGTAAGATCAGTGGCATTAGGTATCTTTGTGAATGCTGGCTCTCGCTATGAGCTACCTGAAGAGAATGGTATCACACATTTTATTGAGCATATGTTGTTTAAAGGCACAACAACTCGTTCAGCTCGTCAAATTGCTGAAGAATTTGATCGAATCGGAGGAGAGCTAAATGCCTTCACATCGAAAGAAAATACATGTTACTATGCTAAAGTTTTAGATCATCATGCGGAGCTTGCGGTCACAATACTAGCAGATATGTTTTTTAATTCTACCTTTGCGGAAGAAGAATTAGAAAAAGAGCGACAAGTAGTATTAGAAGAAATTTTAATGAGCGAAGATGCTCCTGATGATGACGTTCATGAGAAGCTGTGGGGTGTCATGTATCCGAATGATGCACTCGGTCGTCCAATACTAGGTACGGCTGCTACATTAAAGACATTTACAGCAGATGCTATACGGAAATATATGGATAAACATTATGGGCCAGAGTCCGTTGTTATTTCTATTGCAGGTAATGTTTCATCTCAGCTTATGCAAACGATTGAAGATTTATTTGGTCACTATCAACCTTCACCGCATGCTATGGCACCTGTCCTGACAAATCCTTCATTTTATCCAGGGGAAATTACAAAAATACGCGATACAGAGCAGGCACATGTCGCGATTTCCTATCCAGCAATTGGTGTAAAAGATCCAGATATGTATAGCTTTATTGCGCTTAACAATATAATTGGAGGCAATATGAGTTCTCGATTGTTTCAGGAAGTACGAGAAGAACGTGGGCTAGCCTATTCTATTTTCTCCTATCAATCGTGTTATGCAGATGTAGGTGCTTTTACGATTTATGGTAGTACTAGTCGACAGCAATTAGCACAGCTTCAGCACACGATTGATGCCACTTTATTAGATATTGTAGCGGGTGGTGTGACAGAGGAGGAGCTTGATAATGCGAAAGAGCAGCTTAAAGGAAGCTTTGTCCTTGGATTAGAAGGGACGGGAGCTCGTATGAATCGAAATGGAACAAGTGAACTTGTCCATCGCAAGCATCGAACAGTAGACGAGGTTCTTAGATCGATAGATGCCGTATCGATGGAGTCAGTGGATCGGTTGATTGCAAAAATTTTAAAAGCAGAGCCAGCTATCTCAATCATAGGTCCTAGCGAATAAAGATATTTTAATAAGATAGCATTTGTTCAAGCTATTATTAGATAAGAGATTGGCATTTATTTTCAATGTGGATAAGTGACAACAGCCCTCCATAAAATGAGTAGTGAAAACCTTTACCCAAAAGGTAACACTTTATGAACTGGCGAGGAAGGTACTTGATTCATGGGGATAGCCAGACATGTCACCCTCTAAATGGAGAGGTAGCGAAGGAAGCCGCTCTGCACATGCTCATAGGAAAGCAAGTAGCCTGCAATGAAATCCATTTCCTTTTAATTGACTGTTTTGCTATTCAACACGATTAAAAATAGGCTGCCAAATAAGGCAGCCTATTTTTTGATGAATATTTAGCTTTAGCAAATTTCCTTTGCCAAATATAAATAAAGACATTTGTGAAACACAAGAAAAGTGATGAGGATACTAACCAGTGTTGGTATGAATAAGATAATTAAATTTGCAGCTACTAGTGATAAATAATAATGAATAACAAAATTTAGCAGAATGATAAGCACAATAGCTGTAAGCATTCTAACCGTTCGCATTCTCTCTGTTTCATCAAGATGCTGAATATAAAATTGACTACAGATGAGGAAAGAGGCGCTACTTATATAAGCAAAGTACATAGCAAGATGCTCGATAAAATTTTCAGATGCATCAGGTTGTGAGAAATACATAGGCGCAAGGATAATAAAGAGCAATGCAATAAGGCCATAGCAAAATAAAAAATCGGATTGCAATTGTGTTTTCTTTGATAGAGGTAGCGTATTGACATACATTGTCCACTTTACTTGACGGTCGCCTCTATATAAATTATCTACGATGTTGGCAGAAATAACGACCACAAATAATCCGATAGAAGGACTATCTACAAAAGGTAAGTGTACAAAATGAAGAAGTAAACATATCGTCATTGTAAAAAGAATAGTCCATTTTTGTACGACAATTCTTTGTAACAACAGTGCTCGCATGAGATCCCTCCTAAAACTCTTTTCTTTTATAAATAGCAGTAGAAACTAGAGAGGAGAGGCAGAGCAGTATTAGCCCGCCCAAAGGTGCTAAATAGACATATTGCTTTAAATATAGAAACGTTTGAGTCATATCAGGGATATATTCTTTAAACATCCCCGTTAAGAAACCAGGGATAAAACAAAACGCAATGAGGACTATTCTTCCTTTAATAGAGCCAAATTTAATATAGATAGGTAGTAATACGGCTAATAAACAGAGCGCCGATGTTATGATCAAATTAAACGTTAGGAAAAATTCTGAAGTGATGTCGTTTTTGGTAAAAAAATTGATAAAAAATAGGATAGGTAATGCCATAACAAGTCCGAAAATCATTAACATCACACTAAGTATATATTTACTAAAAACGATATCTGCTTTAGAAATTGGTAAAGTATTAGCGTATTTATCCCACTTACTTTGTTCATCGTAGCTAAGCGCAGTTATCGCTTGTATCGTAACAATAAAAACAATAACAGCTAGAAGCATTGCGCTTTGCTGCATAAAAATCCCCATCATAAGAAGAAATATAAGAACAAATGCTTGTGCTTTCATTTGTCGTTGAATGGTCATTAAATCTTTTAGGATAAGTCCTACCATATTTAAACACTACCTTTCACGAAAAATAGCATGATATCTTCTATAGAAGGCCTTTCAAGTCTGAAAGCCTCATTTACTTCATTTTTCAGAACTAATGCTTCTATTCCAAACGCACCAGGACGGGTTCTTAGAATAGCATGCTCTGGCAAGTCGTTTACTTCCTCACTGTTACCTTTGAAAATACCATATTCATATAATAGAGCATCTTTACTCTCGCTCAATAAAATCTCACCATTATGAATTAACGTAATATAGTCAGCAATTTTTTCTAAATCGCTTGTAATATGCGATGAAAATAAAATGCTGTGCGTTTCATCCTGCATAAATGCTAAAAATAAATCCAGAATTTCATCCCGAATAATAGGGTCTAATCCACTTGTTGGCTCATCTAAAATCAATAATTTTGGATGATGTGCCAATGCTAAGGCAATTGATAGCTTCATCCTCATTCCTCGTGATAGTTCCTTTATCTTCTTCCTCTTTGGCACCTTAAATTGAGCTAATCTTTCAAAATAATAGTCTGAATCCCATGTTTGAAATACTTTTCTCATGATTTTGTCGAGTTGCGTCGCATTTAGCGTTTCTGGTACATGTAAATCGTCAAATACAACGCCGATGTCGTTTTTTATCGATAGTTCGTGTTCGACATGATCTTTGCCAAATAGCAAAATTTCGCCATATTCTTTTTTTATTAAATTCAGCATGCATTTTATCGTTGTTGATTTGCCAGCCCCGTTTTCTCCAACAAAACCCATTACCGTGCCTTGAGGGACGGAAAAACTTATATCTTTAAGAAAAAAGCCTTCAAAGCCCTTATGTAGATCATGAATTTCAATGGCATTCATATTACTTATCCTCCTCTAACATTAAAGATAGTAGTTCTTGTAATTCTTCACCAGAAAGTCCAGCGGTTTTCGCTATTTTTGCTGCCTTTTGCAAATGCCCCTCTACTTGCCGTAATAGCTCCTCACGTAGAAAGTCTTGATTTCGTTCTGTGACAAAGCTCCCTTTACCAGCGACTGTTTCAATGAAACCATCTCGCTCTAAATCAGCATAGGCACGTTTAGTGGTCATCACACTTATTTTTAAATCCTTTGCTAAAGCGCGGATAGACGGTAGTGCATCACCAGCCTGTAATTTATTAGCTAAAATAGCCTCTTTGAGCTGTATGGTGATTTGCTCATAAATAGGTTTTTCACTCGCATTACTTAAATGGATATGCACAAATCATCACCTCTTATAACTGTATATATACACTATATACAGAAAGCGATAAAAATGCAACATATTCGTACTTTAGGTAGGGGTCACGATTTGCAAAAAGTCCGCATATATTGAGGTAACGGCTCAAGGAGGGAGATGAGGCATGCTACTATCTGAGATGGTGGATAAGGAGTTAATTCAAATTGAGGGTGGCGTACATTTTGGCATCCTGGCACATACAGAATGCCTATTAGATGTGCAAACAGGGAAAATACATGGTTTTGAAATTGTGAAAGATAAACTACCATTCCAAAAAAAGAAAATGAAAGTTAGTGAAATGATACCTTGGCACGAAATTATTTTAATTGGTGAAGATCGTATTTTATTTAATAAGACATCTACAGTACAGTCAGAATATTTACAGTGAGGTGAGCTTTTGGAAAACGAAAAATGGCTTGTTATCGGTGAGGACTCCCGATTAAAGGAACTAGCTACAATGCTAAGAAGTCCATCGAGAACAGTATTTTATAAAAGAACAACTGTATGGAACGAAGAGTTAAATAAACTTGTTTTAGAATTCCAGCCTAATAAAATCGTATTACCTATTCTTCCATTAAAAATAGAAGTTGAGCAGCTCTATGGTATATCACAAGTGAAATTTTATACAGGTCGGTTAACAATGCATTGGAAGCAATTACTAGAGAAAAATGAATCTATTTGCTATTTACAACAAGAATCATTTATTTGGCAAAATGCTCGATTAACAGCGGAGGGATTTATCGCCACGTTTTACGGACTCGAGCAAAAATGTATTTACGGACAAAATTTCACAATCGCAGGTTTTGGTCGCATCGCAAAAATGCTAGCCTCTTTACTAGTTAAGATGGGTGCAAATGTTCATATTGTTGCACGTTCAGTTGTACAAGTGAGTGAAGCAAAAGCTTATGGTTATAAAGCCACGAATTTAGATGATCGCCAATGGTCTATTACAGATGGCATTTTTATTAATACAATTCCTGCTAAATGGATTACAGAGTCTTTTATAGAGCATGTTCCAACTGTTTTATATGACTTGGCTTCAGAGCCAGGATGTTTAGATATAGATTCTGATCAATTACAAACGTATGTACTATTGCCATCATTGCCTGGGAAATACTTTGCACATGATGCAGCTACAATATTGTGCAAGGCAATAGAGGAGGAAGAAAATTGTTAACGGGGAAACGAATTGGCTTAGGTATTACTGCTTCTCATTGTACGTATGAAGATGTAGTACCTAAAATCCAAAATTTTATTGATGTCGGAGCAACAGTTATTCCAATCATTACCCATTCCGTTTTACATGCAGCAACACGCTTTGGTACAGGTGAAGAGTGGATTGCCAAAATAGAAGCTTTGACAGGAGAAAAAGTTATTTCTTCTATAAAAGAGGCGGAGCCATTTGGCCCATCCAATCCATTAGATGCAATGGTCATAGCCCCCATGACAGGCAATAGCATAAGTAAATTTGCTAATGCGGCAACAGATAGTCCTGTGTTAATGGCAGCAAAGGCTACTTTGCGTAATGGTTCGCCTGTAGTTTTAGGTATTTCCACAAACGATGCACTAGGCTTAAATGGCATAAATATTATGAAGCTGTTAAATGCTAAAAATATATATTTTATTCCCTTTGGTCAGGATGCCCCTCACTCCAAACCAAATTCTTTAATTGCTGATTTTGAGCAAATGGTGGATACTGTTCATGCAGCAATTACGCAGAAAAAGCAATTACAACCGCTGTTGATACAATATTTCAAATAAATAAGAGATTACACACAATTTTCAGTATTTTTGTGATACAATAGCACACATTATGGAACATGTATTCAAGGAGAGATGACAGATGACAAAGCAGTTAACAGTTGCGGTTGTTGGGGCAACAGGTGCAGTAGGATCGAAAATGATGGAGCAGTTGATTAAACGTAAATTTCCGATTGGACATATTAAATTTCTAGCTTCTGCTCGTTCAGCAGGAAAATCAATCGAATTTAATGGGGAAACATATACAATTGAAGAAGCGACACCTGAGGCTTTTGAAGGCGTCAATGTCGCTTTATTCTCAGCTGGTGGTTCAGTATCAGCTGTGCTTGCACCAGAAGCAGCTAAGCGTGGTGCAGTAGTTATTGATAATACGAGCCATTTTCGTATGGATCCAGAGGTACCGCTTGTCGTGCCTGAAGTGAATCGAGGCGACTTAGCGAAGCATAAGGGAATTATTGCGAATCCAAACTGCTCGACAATTCAAATGGTAGCTGCGCTTGAACCAATTCGTCATGCATTTGGTTTAACAAAAGTAATTGTTTCAACTTATCAGGCAGTATCAGGTGCAGGGATTTCTGCGATCCAAGAATTAAAGGCACAAAGCGAAAACTGGGATGCAGGTAAAGATGTAGAAGCAAATATTTTACCGTCTGGTAGTGATAAACGTCATTACCCAATTGCTCGTAATGTCATTCCACAAATCGATAAATTCACAGATAATGGATTTACATACGAAGAAATGAAAATGATTAATGAGACGAAAAAAATCATGCATGCACCAGAGCTAAAAGTAGCTGCTACTTGTGTTCGTGTGCCAGTCGTTTCAGGTCACTCTGAATCTGTTTATATTGAGGTAGAGAAAGACGCGTCAATCCAAGAGATTTTCGAAGTATTACGCAACGCACCAGGTGTGGTATTACAAGATGATATTGCAACACAAACTTACCCAATGCCTATTTATGCAGAAGGGGAAGACGCTACTTTTGTAGGACGTATCCGTCAAGATTTAGACAACAGCAAAGGGTTCCATCTATGGATCGTTTCTGACAATTTATTAAAAGGCGCCGCATTAAACTCTATCCAAATTGCAGAAGCAATGCTTGAGGATAACTTACTATAAGAGGGGTGTAAGGATGAATTTAGGTCGAATTGGAACGGCAATGATTACGCCGTTCAAAAATGATGGCACGATTAATTATCCAGAACTAGAACGTATTATTAATCATTTAATAGACAATGGTACTGATTGTATTGTTGCTTGTGGTACGACTTCTGAAAACCCAACTATGTCTACAGAAGAGAAAATTGAAGTTGTACGCTTTACCGTAGAGAAAGTAGCAGGTCGCGTACCAGTTATTGCAGGTACTGGGGATAATGAAACAGCTTACTCTATCGCGATGACACATAAGGCAGAAGAAAATGGAGCAGACGGCATTATGCTTGTAGCTCCTTACTATAATAAGCCAAATCAACGTGGGATTTATGCTCACTTTGAAACCATTGCTAAACAAACTAGTCTCCCTGTTATGCTTTATAATGTTCCAGGGCGTACTGGGGTCAATGTTGCCTATGAAACTTCTGTTGCATTAAGCAAGATTCCTAATATTGCTTGGATTAAGGAAGCGAGCGGTAACTTAGATCAGATGGGTGATGTTATTGAGAATGTTGATCCAGCTGATGATTTCTTAGTGTATAGTGGGGACGATGGTTTAACACTCCCACTAATGGCCATTGGTGGAGCAGGTGTTATTTCTGTAGCTGCCCATGTGGTAGGCAATGATATGCAATTAATGATTAAAGCGTTTGAAGAAGGAAATCATAAGCTAGCAGCCCAAATTCACCGAGCCTTATTACCTTTAGTACGTGCGCTGTTCGCTCAGCCCAACCCTTCACCGATTAAATATGCGATGACAAAATTAGGATTTGATACACTCAATGTTCGTTTGCCGATGATGGAAATGACAGATGAAGAGAAAGCTAATTTTGACCGAATTTGGGATACGTATCAAGAAAAAGCGAAAAGTTTTAGATAAATAGGAGCGAGGCTGATAGCATTTCAGTCTCGTTTTTTATATTTTTTAAATAAAAAGTATGTACAAAATTTGTAACTCCTCGTCCTTACAAATACTTATTTAGCTCTATTTATACAGGATAGCCAATATTTGTTTTCCATCTGCTAGTAATAAGCAAATAGCAGGAAAATCTATTTCCTACGTGAAACATGTATTTTTAATTTGTGCAAAAGCTTTGCAAACCGTATAATAAATGTTAAGTGGTTGCTGTTCGGGATATTTTTTAGGAGGAAATAAATTGACAAAAAAGAAAAATGAATTAATCCGCATCATCCCTCTTGGTGGTGTAGGCGAAATTGGGAAAGCCATGTACGTAGTAGAAATTGATGAAGAGCTATTTGTGGTGGATAGCGGCTTAATGTTCCCAGAAGATGAAATGCTAGGTATAGATATCGTGATTCCTGACATTACTTACTTAGAAGAAAATAAAGAACGTGTGAAAGGTATTTTCTTAACACATGGTCATGAAGATGCAATTGGCTCTATTGCCTATGTATTACAAAAAATAAAGGCACCTGTGTACGGATCGAAATTAACTATTGCATTAGCAAAGGAACATTTAAAAGAATTACCTGCACCACATCAAGTGAAGTTTTTTGAAGTAACAAACCGTAGTCGTATGAATTTTAACTCAACGTATGTAACATTCTTCCACACAACACATAGTATTCCCGATTCGTTAGGGGTAGTGTTCCATACATCTGAAGGCGCGATTGTTCATACAGGAGAGTTTAAATTCGATCAGTCAGCGACAGGTAAATTTAAACCTGATTTAGCAAAAATGGCACAGCTAGGAGAAGACGGCGTTTTCATTTTACTATCTGAGTCTTGCGAAGCTGAGCGACCAGGATATACGACATCAGAGATTGTCATTGAAGAACAATTATCAAAAACATTCCACTCAGCACCAGGTCGTATTTTAGTAGCTGTTTACGCATCGAATTTTATTCGAATTCAACAAGTATTTGCTCAAGCACAGAAATCATTCCGTAAGGTTGTAATTGTGGGCAAACCATTGGAAAAGGCAGTTGATTTAGGCGTACAGCTTGGTTATTTAACAGTCGAAGAAGATACAATTATTCCGATCTCGGAAATGCAAAAATATCAAGATGATGAAATTATCATTATTGCAACAGGCAACAGAGGAGAACCTCTCGATGCTTTAGAAAAAATTGTCCGTAAGCACCATCGTGATATTAAAATTAAACAAGGTGACACGGTACTAATCACCTTTACACCTTCTCCTGGCATGGAAGTTCAAATGGCGAATACAATGAACTCTATGTCAAAAGCAGGCGCTGAAATTTTGACTTCTAGCAAAAATGTCCATGTTTCAGGACATGGTAGCCAAGAAGATTTAAAGCTGATGCTAAACTTGATGCAACCAAAGTACTTTATTCCCGTACAAGGAGAATACCGTATGCTAATTGCGCATTCTAAATTAGCACAACAGCTAGGTATGCAAAAATCCCAAATTTTTATCGCTGATAAAGGGGATATCGTAGAATATAAAAATAATAAAATGCGCATGAGTGGTCGTGTACAAGCTGGTAATGTCTTAATTGACGGTATTGGTGTAGGCGATGTAGGTAATATTGTCCTTCGTGACCGTAAATTATTATCGCAGGATGGTATTTTCATTGTGGTGGTAACATTAAATCGAGCACAAAAGAAAATTGCCTCTGGGCCAGAAATTTTATCACGAGGCTTTGTCTATGTACGAGAATCAGAGGAATTAATGATTGAGGCTTCTGACATTGCGAGGAATGTGATTGAAAAGTACGTTGGGAAAGAAACCTTTGAATGGACGAACATAAAACAAGAAATTAGAGATACGCTAAATACGTATTTATTCCAAAAAACAAAACGTCGCCCAATGATTATTCCTATTATTATGGAATATTAATTGAACAAGCTCATCGTATATGCTTTGAGGAAAAAATAAATGATAAAGGATTTTCTCCCAATTGCGGTGGAAAATCCTTTTTTTGAAATATTCAAGTTCTACATGTGATGATTCGCTACATATATAGAATGGATTGCAGAAGAAGGTGAATTTGATGGCAGTTAGTAAGAGAAAAAAAGTTACTAAAAGTAAAGCGACAACAGAAAAAAAAGAAATGCATCCGCTTATGTACGAAATATTAGGGTTGCTCTTAATTGCATTAGCAGTCATTATGATTTTTGAATACGGCATGATCGGGCGGATTCTACAAACAATCGCCATGTTCCTTTTTGGTAATTTACATTTTGCTGTTCCATTTATGCTTATATTTGTTGCATTGTTAATGATGATTGGTCGTAAAAAAGTTGGGATAAAGGATCGATTAATACTTGGCATGTTCCTCATTGTTATGAGCTTAACGATTTTTAGTCATGGCATATTATTTGAACAACTGTCCAAATCAGGTGGTCTACTATCTGATTCTGTACTACGTGAATCATGGCGAATTTTGATTAATACAGATGGTATCATTCATCGTAGTAATGCTTTAGGGGGTGGCATGATTGGTGCCCTACTATTTAGTGGGCTTCATGTGCTGTTTGAAGCCTCGGGGGCAAAAGTTGTTGCTTGGGTTATTTTCTTTATTGGTTTAATTCTTGTCACTGGTAAAGCATTAGTGCCTTATTTAGCAGAAAAAACGCCAGATATATTTGGTAAATGGAAAAAAAAGCATCGTGATAAGAAAAAAAATACACCGAAAAAACCAAATAATCGTCGTTCAAGAGTAGAGAGTAGGGATGAAGTAGCAGCTGTTAATCAATCTATAGATATGCCTGAACAAGAAGAAGAAATACCACATGAACCGATTATTTCTGCTTTTACACAGAATGTTTCACAAGAAAGAGAAGTGATTGATACAACTCACATGGTGGAAAATGAACTTGAAGAAGCATCGGATGATGTCCAGATTCAGGGCACAGATGCAGTAGAAAATGCAGATTATCAGCTCCCATCATATAATTTATTACAATTACCTCCACAACATGATCAAAGTGGTGAATATTCAGTGATTCAGGCAAATGCCAAAAAGCTTGAGCAGACATTACAAAGTTTTGGCGTAAAGGCAAAGGTGACACAGGTGCATTTAGGTCCTGCTGTTACGAAATACGAGATTTTACCAGATATCGGTGTGAAAGTAAGCAAAATTGTCAATTTACAAGATGATCTTGCATTAGCATTGGCAGCTAAAGATATTCGTATGGAAGCGCCAATTCCTGGGAAATCTGCGATTGGTATAGAAGTACCTAATAGTGAGGTAGCCATTGTAACACTTCGTGAGGTATTAGAATCGAAAGATGGTGCTAAGCCTGAAGCATTATTACAAGTAGCATTTGGTCGAGATATTACAGGACAAGCTGTATTAGCAGAGCTCAATAAAATGCCACATTTACTTGTAGCTGGTTCTACAGGTAGTGGGAAAAGTGTTTGCATAAATGGCATTGTTGTATCCATACTAATGCGTACAAAACCGCATGAAGTGAAGCTCATGATGATAGACCCAAAAATGGTTGAATTAAACGTTTATAATGGGATTCCACATTTATTAGCGCCTGTCGTAACGGATGCCCGTAAAGCTTCGCAAGCACTGAAAAAAGTGGTATCTGAAATGGAACGTCGCTATGATTTGTTTTCTCATACAGGTACAAGAAATATTGAGGGCTATAATGCACATGTCCAAAAGGTTAATGATCAAACAGAGGAAAAGCATCCAAAGCTACCTTATATTGTGGTTATTGTAGATGAGTTAGCGGATTTGATGATGGTCGCATCAAGTGATGTAGAGGATTCGATTACACGTTTAGCGCAAATGGCAAGGGCAGCTGGCATTCATTTGATTATTGCCACACAACGACCAAGTGTAGATGTTTTAACAGGTGTCATTAAAGCAAATATTCCATCCAGAATTGCTTTTGCAGTTTCTTCCGCGATTGACTCAAGAACAATTTTAGACATGGGTGGAGCTGAACGATTATTAGGACGAGGCGATATGTTATTTTTACCTGCTGGAGCTTCTAAACCAAAAAGGGTGCAGGGTGCCTTTTTATCAGATCAAGAAGTGGAGGCAGTCGTTCATTTTGTTATAGAACAGCAAAAAGCTCAGTATCAGGAGGAGATGATTCCTTCTGAAGAAGAGACCATTTTAGAGGAAACAGATGATTTGTATGATGAAGCAGTCCAATTAGTTGTCAATATGCAAACAGCATCTGTCTCTATGCTTCAACGTCGCTTCCGTATTGGTTATTCAAGAGCTGCACGTATTGTTGATCAGATGGAGCAACGCGGTATTGTTGGGCCTCCAGAGGGTAGTAAACCTCGTCAAGTACTTGTTCACCAATACGATAACTAAGCAAAAAATGAAGACGAAAATGGTGAGAGCATTTGTATTTTTGTCCAAAAATTTGCAGATAAAATAAAGAAAGAATGAATTCTATAACAGATTTTACTCAAAACTGTTTATTTCATTCTGCAAAAATGTTATATTTATGAACGATTAGTAGGAATGTTGTACATCAGATGTCTGATCTCTGATTTTGGTGGTGATATATGTGACTATTAAAGCAGATCATCGTCATCTCTATCTTCAAGTAATCGATCGTTTAAAATCTGACATCGAGGCTGGCATTTTTTTAGAAAATGAAAAGCTGCCTTCAGAATTTGAATTATCGAAATCACTAGGAGTCAGTCGAGCAACACTTAGAGAAGCACTTCGACTGTTGGAAGAGGAAAATGTGATTGTGCGCCGACATGGGGTTGGGACTTTTGTCAACCCGAAGCCGTTGTTTACATCAGGCATCGAGCATTTATCTAGTATTTCTTCTATGATCGAGGCAGCAGGTATGGAGCCAGGTTCGCGATTTTTAAAAGCGACTGAGCATGTGCCTTCTGAGGAAGATTTAAAACGCTTCCAAAGTGATGGCGACGATAAAATACTCACGATTGAACGTGTCAGAACAGCGGATGGTGAGCCAGTAGTATACTGCATAGACAGGCTACCTGCAAGCTTCCTGCCTACTGACTTTGTCGAAAAAAAAGAAGTTTCACTGTTCTCTGCACTTGAGCAATCTGGCAAAATTCATGTAGCTTATGCTGTAACCTATATTGATCCAGTTGGGTATCATGAACAAGCCTCACCGATTTTAAATTGTGGACGTGAGACAGCTCTTTTAGTGTTAAAGCAATTGCATTATGATGATCATGATCAAGTAGTGCTCTATTCAAAAAATTATTTCCGAGCTGATAAATTCAGCTTCCATGTAGTTCGTAAACGGGTGTAGAACATTTCTAAATTTTTTCCTGCTAATTACAATACCTTTGGGGGGTTAATTAAATGAAAAAACGTAAATTTGGTTTAGTATTAACATCAGTATTAGCGGCAAGTGCTATTTTAGGTGCTTGTGGTACGAAAGACGACGAAAAGCCAGCGAAAGAAAATGACAAAGCTTCAGGCGGCGAAAGCACAGAAGAAGCTTTCTCAGTAGCAATGGTTACTGACGTAGGTGGCGTGGATGACAAATCATTCAACCAATCTGCATGGGAAGGTGTACAAGCTTACGGTAAAGAACACGGTTTATCAAAAGGTGATGGTGGTTTTGACTACCTACAATCAGCTTCAGATGCTGACTATGAAACAAACTTAAACAACTTAGTTCGTCGTGACTTTAACCTAGTATTTGGTATCGGGTTCATGATGGCTGATGCAATTGATGCAGTTGCTTCTGAAAATCCAGATAATCACTTTGCATTAATCGATGCTGAAGTAGAAGCAGACAACGTAGTAAACGTACTGTTCAAAGAGCAAGAAGGTGCTTTCTTAGCAGGTGTTGCTGCAGCGAAAACATCTAAAACAGGTAAAATCGGCTTCGTAGGCGGCGTTGATATTCCAGTTATTAACCGTTTCCACGCTGGTTTCGTTGAAGGTGCTAAAGCAGTAAACCCAGATATCGAAATTCAAGTAAAATATACTGGTGCGTTTGATAAAGCGGATCTTGGTAAAATTACAGCGAACAGCATGTATTCTTCAGGTGTAGATGTAATCTTCCACGCTGCTGGTGCAACTGGTAACGGTGTATTCTCTGAAGCAAAAGAGCGTAAAGCGAAAGATCCAAATGCTGATGTATGGGTTATCGGTGTAGATGCTGACCAATACGAAGAAGGTAAAGTAGACGATAAAACAAACGTTACACTAACTTCTATGTTAAAAGGTGTTAATACAGCAGTAGTAGATATTTCAAATAGAGCGAAAAATGGTGATTTCCCAGGTGGAGAAACACTTGTTTACGGTTTAGCTGAAGATGGCGTTAAACTTGCGGACTCTCGCGGTGCAATTCCAGAAGATGTACAAAAAGTAATCGACGAATATAAAGAGAAAATTGCTAAGGGTGAAATCAAAGTTCCAGAAAAAGTGGAAAAATAATTCATCTTTTGATCATCATAAGGGACTTTTAGAAGGACCTTATGATGATTTTTCAATCTATCGTTATATTTAGATTATTCGCAATACTCTATTTAGCTAGATTTATAGGAACCTTATAGAGGTAGTAATTATGATTTGAATAATGATGGTAACAAGTTAATAGAAGAAAGGTTTCTAACGATGACCTTTCCTGTATTAATTTAGCAAAACATCTACCTCTATACGTGGGATATTAAATCGGTCAATAAAATATAGCCTCTGGTAGAAAATTCATTACTGGACGTATGGCTTATCTGTACCATCCATCATGTAGCAGCAGATACTATACGCTAAGGCAAAAATACTTAATAATAGTGCCTATTAAGGGAGTGACAAATTTGGATTATGTGATTGAAATGCTAGGAATCCGTAAAGAATTCGGTAATTTCGTGGCGAATAATAATATCACCCTCCAACTGAAACAAGGCGAGATTCATGCATTGCTAGGTGAAAATGGTGCAGGTAAATCGACTTTGATGAATGTCCTTTTTGGTTTGTATCAACCAGAAGGTGGCGAAATTCGTGTACGTGGGAAGGCAGTAAAAATTACAAACCCGAATATTGCCAATGATTTAGGGATTGGCATGGTGCATCAACATTTTATGTTGGTAGAAAACTTTACAGTAACAGAAAATATCATTTTAGGCACTGAGCCTACTAAAATGGGAATTGTGAATATAAAAGATGCGGCAAAGAAAGTACAAGCACTTTCTGAAAAGTATGGATTAGATGTTGATCCAAACGCCAAAATCGAGGATATCACGGTTGGTATGCAACAACGTGTAGAAATATTAAAAACATTGTATCGCGGTGCCGAAATTTTAATTTTTGATGAACCAACTGCATCATTAACACCGCAAGAAATTACCGAATTAATTCAAATAATGCGTCGTCTTATCGAAGAAGGTAAATCCATTATTTTAATTACGCATAAGCTAAAAGAAATTATGGAAGTTTCAGACCGTGTGACGATTATCCGTAAGGGAGAAGGGATTGGCACTGTTGTAACCGCTGCCACAAATCCTGATCAGCTTGCTGAAATGATGGTTGGCCGTCAAGTTGAATTCAAAACGGAAAAAACGGATGCGACACCAACTGACGAAGTGCTTGCAATTGAGAACTTGGTTGTTACGGATTATCGAAATATTGATAAAGTTAAAGGTCTTAATTTAAATGTTCGTAAAGGTGAAATCGTAGGTATTGCGGGTATTGATGGTAATGGTCAATCCGAATTAATTGAAGCCATTACAGGTCTACGCAAAATTAAAAGTGGTAAAGTCAAGCTGAATGGTAAAGATATTACTAACATGAAGCCTCGTAAAATTACAGAGGAAGGCGTAGGACATATTCCACAAGACCGTCATAAGCATGGTTTAGTTTTAGATTTCCCAATTGGTCATAATATTGCATTGCAAACATATTACCAATCTCCAATAGCGAAGGGCTTTGTCATGGACTATAAAAAGGTGTCAGAAAAAGCTCGCCAAATCATTAAAGAGTATGATGTGCGTACTGGTAATGGGGAGATGACACCAGCTCGTGCATTATCTGGTGGTAACCAACAAAAAGCAATTATTGGTCGTGAAATTGACCGTAACCCTGATCTATTAATTGCTGCTCTACCAACACGTGGACTTGACGTAGGAGCTATTGAATTCATTCACTCTCGTCTAATTGAGCAACGTGATAAAGGGAAAGCCGTTTTGTTAATCTCATTTGAATTAGATGAGGTTATGAATGTTTCGGATCGAATTGCCGTTATCTATGATGGACAAATTGTCGATGAGTTAAATCCGAAAGAAACGACTGAACAAGAGCTAGGCTTACTAATGGCAGGGCAAAGTAAAAAAAATATCAAGCGTGATGCGAAGGAGGGGAACGACTAATGTCAAATCGTGTCATTAATATACTCGTTCCTATCATCTCTATCATTATCGGTTTAATTGTAGGGGCTATCGTCATGGTAGTCAGTGGCTATGACCCAGTGCAAGGTTATATCGCTCTTTGGACAGGTATTTTTGGAGATTCATATTCAATCGGGAACACAATTCGTCAAATTACACCATATATTTTAGCAGGTCTCGCAGTAGCCTTTGCATTCCGCACAGGGCTCTTCAATATCGGTGTTGAAGGTCAGCTAATTTTAGGTTGGTTAGCCGCAGCTTGGGTAGGTTATGCGTTTGAACTTCCTAAAATCATTCACTTACCATTAGCATTGCTTGCAGCAGCAGCTGCAGGTGCATTTTGGGCCTTTATTGCAGGTTTCTTAAAAGCGAAATTTAAAGTTCATGAAGTTATTGCGACAATTATGCTAAACTACACTGCACTTTATATTGCAAATGCAGTGATTAAAAAATTGTCCGATGGCAGCTTTAAAACAGAACGTATCCATGAGTCAGCTTCTTTACGTTCTCCGTTTTTAAGAGAGCTTACAGACAATTCAAGTCTTCACTATGGGATCATTGTTGCACTTTTAATGGTAGTCGTGATGTGGTTCATTCTAGAAAAAACAACACGGGGCTACGAGCTAAAAGCAGTAGGTTTTAACAAAAATGCTGCTGATTATGCAGGTATGAGTGTCAATAAAAATATTATTTTAGCTATGACGATTTCTGGTATGTTTGCAGGTCTTGGCGGCGCGATGGAAGCATTAGGAACGTTCCAAAACGCATCCATTAAACCTGGCTTTACAGGAATTGGTTTTGACGGTATCGCCGTTGCTTTACTTGGTGCCAATACACCACTTGGCGTAGTATTTGGGGCATCCCTTTTCGGTTCTTTAAAATATGGTGCATTAAATATGCCAAATGCTGCGGGTATCCCAGAAGAGATCGTATCCATTATCATTGCATTGATTATCTTCTTCGTTGCATCAGGCTATATTATTCGAGTAGGCTTACAAAAGCTGAGCAAGAAAAAGGAGGGACAATAACATGAGCTTTTTAGAAATGTTATATTTCATCATCCCTTCGGCGATTCTATATGCAACACCTTTGATTTTTACAGCCATCGGTGGGGTATTCTCTGAACGCTCTGGTGTTGTCAACATCGGGCTAGAGGGCTTAATGATTGTTGGTGCTTTTGTTGGTATATTTATCAATTTAGAATTTGCTTCATCATTAGGTGCGGCAACTGTTTGGGTAGCAATGCTAGCGGCTGTTGTAATTGGTGCGATTTTCTCACTTTTCCATGCCGTTGCTTCTATTTCATTCCGTGCCGATCAAACTGTATCAGGGGTAGCTATTAACTTATTAGGCTTAGCTGCTACTGTATTCTTGGTAAAAATGATTTATGATAAAGGTCAAACAGATATGATTGACCAACCGATTCGCCGTTTTGGTATTCCTTATTTAGAGGACATTCCGTTCTTTGGACGTTTATTGTTCCATGATGTTTACAGTACGTCTATTCTGGCGTTTGTGGTAGCTTTTGGTGCTTGGTTTATTATTTATAAAACACCATTTGGCTTACGCCTTCGCGCTGTAGGTGAACACCCAATGGCGGCAGATACAATGGGGATTAACGTCAATAAAATGCGTTATATTGCTGTTATGATTTCTGGAGCTCTAGGTGGACTTGGTGGTGCTGTCTATGCACAAACAATTACGCACGACTTCTCACATGCAACAATTGCTGGGCAAGGTTTCATGGCGATTGCTGCCATGATTTTCGGGAAATGGCATCCGATTGGTGCGCTAGGTGCAGCTTTATTCTTCGGTTTAGCACAAACATTAAGTATTGCAGGGAACCAGATTCCATTTATCGAAAATGTTCCAGCCGTTTATCTGCAAATCTTACCGTATGTATTAACAATCCTTGCTTTAGCAGGCTTTATTGGTAAAGCAAACGCTCCAAAAGCGAGTGGACAGCCTTATATTAAAGGTAAACGTTAAGAAAAGCATTTTAAGGACTGAGCAAGCTATGCTCAGTCCTTTTTATATAGGATTGGCGTAATTTTTAATTTTTCCCATACATACTTTGGATTCCTTTTGCAATTATAGACAATAGACATGTATAGTATGTGTAGTACATCGTTATATTAAGAAGGATAGGAGGGTTTCATATGTTTAAAACAATACCTTTTGCCAAAGGTGTCAATTTGCATATCCGACAAACGACCCAATTTAAAACCGTAAATTTTTCAATTAAATGGAGAAGAGCATTAACAGCTAAAAGTGCATCAGAGCGTACAGTGTTAACAAATGTACTGCAGCACAGTAATGCTAAATATAAGACAACGGCTGCTTTTCGAAGCTTTTTAGATGACTTGTATGGTACAGTTTTGTATTTTGATACATCGAAGCGCGGAAATGAGCATACAGTTCTTATGAATGTAGAGACTGTTAATGATCATTATCTAGCGAATACGAGTGTCTTAAACGAGGTACTTGGTTTATTGCATACAGCTATTTTTGAGCCTAATCTAGAAAATGGTGTCTTTAAGGAATCCGTTGTAGAGCGTGAGAAAAAAACTGTTATTCAACGTATTGAATCTATTTTTGATGATAAATCTCGCTTTGCTCAATTCCGTCTACAACAAATCCTGAGACCAAATGAACCAGCATCAATTTCAGCGAATGGTAGTGTCGAAGAAATTCAAAAAATTACACCTGCCTCTTTATTTGAGGCATATCAATCGATGCTAGCTAACGACAAAATTGATATTTATGTTGCTGGGGATATTAATGAAGAGGAAATTGTTGCGAAATTAAAAAAAGCGCTACCATTTAATGATCGTACACCTGAGGAAGTGCCAGCAGTACTTCCACAACAACATCCTGCTAATGATTATGTAAGAGAACAGCATGAAATGAAACAAGGTAAACTTCATATTGGCTTTAGCACACCTGTTAGATTTGGTGATGCAGATTTCTCTAAGATGCAAATTTTTAATGGCATTTTTGGTGGATATCCACATGCCAAGTTGTTTATGAATGTTCGTGAAAAAGAGAGCCTTGCTTATTATGCTTCTAGTTCCTATGCATCGCATTATGGACTTGTATTTGTTGTATCTGGTATTGAAGCTAAAAATGAAGAAAAAGCGCTATCTTTAATTAAAGAACAACTTGCCGTCATGCAGGCTGGAGACATTACAGATTTAGAATTGGAACAAACAAAGGCTATGCTGACGAATCAGCTAAAAGAGTCCTTAGATTCTGCACGAGGACAAATCGAAATTTTTGATCAATATAAAGATTTACCTGAGGAATTCTCAGTTGAAGCCTGGGCAAATAAGTGGAAAGCTGTGACAAAGGAAGATGTTGTTGCAATGGCAAAGCAAGTGCAGCTTGAAGCGGTCTATTTCTTATGTGGAAAGGAGCAAGCCGCACAATGAAAACAATAGAATTTAAACAATTAGATGAAACACTTTATTATGAAAAGCTAGACAATGGCTTAGATGTTTATATATTGCCGAAAAAGGGCTTCTCTAAAACATTTGTTACATTTACAACAAAGTACGGCTCTGTCGATCGTACATTCGTACCAATTGGTGAAACAGAAAGTATTACTGTACCAGATGGTATTGCGCACTTTTTAGAGCATAAAATGTTCGAAAAAGAGGATGGAGACGTTTTCCAAAAATTTAGCGAATATGGTGCTTCTGCGAATGCATTTACATCGTTTACACGTACGGCTTATTTATTTTCATCTACCGACAATATTTATAAAAGTACGGAAACTTTATTGAATTTTGTCCAAGAACCATACTTTACAGAGGCTACTGTCAATAAAGAAAAAGGAATTATTGGGCAAGAAATTACAATGTATGACGATCAACCAGACTGGCGTCTATATTTTGGTACAATCGAAAATATGTATCATCATCATCCTGTGAAAATTGATATTGCTGGTACGATTGAATCGATTGATGGCATTACAGCAGAGCATTTATATACATGCTACAATACGTTTTATCATCCTTCGAATATGTTGTTATTTGTGATTGGT
This sequence comes from Lysinibacillus sp. PWR01, assembly GCF_043359455.1. Lineage (NCBI taxonomy): Bacteria > Bacillati > Bacillota > Bacilli > Caryophanales > Bacillaceae > Lysinibacillus > Lysinibacillus sp. PWR01. Next base: position 224,500 of record NZ_JBHERJ010000047.1, read on the forward strand.
GCTGTAGAACCAGAGCAAATGATGACGTTTATTCGTGACAATCAAGGTAAAAAAGAGTTCCCAGAACCAACGCCAATTCAACGCTTCTTTGATATAGAACCAACAGAGGTAGCCATTAAGGAACGTACATTAAATATGGATGTTCAAAAACCAAAAATTTATGTTGGTTTAAAAGCGAAAGACACTAATTTATCAGGTCAGGACATGTTAAAGCATGAGTTGTCCGTTCAAATTGCGCTTGAACTTATTTTTGGACGTACTTCTGATTTTTATGAACGTGTTTACGAGGAAGGTTTAATTGATGAGACGTATGCTTTTGATTTTACCTTAGAAAATGGCTTTGGATTTGCCATGATTGGTTCAGATTCAGCAGAGCCTGATAAATTGGCAAAAACGATTATGGACGAATTAGCAAAATATGAAGGAAATAGCCAATTCGATCCTGCTGGTTTGGATCGTATAAAACGCAAAAAAATTGGGTTCTTCCTACGTGCACTAAATTCGATCGAGTTTATCGCAAACCAATTCACACGATATTCTTTTAATGACATGAATTTATTTGATGTAGTACCAGTACTTGAGACTTTAACCGTTGAGGACTTACAAAAAGCATTTGCTTCTATCCAAGGTGAAACACAGCAAACAGTCTTTAAAATTCTGCCAAGTAAGCAGGATGCACAGTGAAAAAATTTGCCCTTGTTTTAGGTGCATCAGGTGATATCGGTCACGCCATTTGTCAAAGCTTAGCTGAGGACGGCTGGTCCATCTATGTACATTATTCAAACAATCAAAATGCGGCACAGAGATTATGTGAAATGCTTTCCGAAAATTTCCCTGCACAAGAATTTATGCTTGTACAGGGGGATTTTTCAATCGTTAATGGAGCAGAATTAGTAGCCGCGCAAATTTTCAATGTGCAGGCAATTGTTTTTGCCAATGGACAAGCCCATTATTCATTGCTCGAAGATACGACAGTGGAGGATATGAATGCCTTATGGCGTGTTCATGTTCAAAATCCTATGAGATTAACAGCTTTACTTTCTGGAAAACTTCGCAAGCATGAAGTAAGCTATGTACTATTTATAGGTTCCATTTGGGGAGAGGCTGGCTCAGCAGGGGAGGCACTTTATGCAACTGTTAAGGGTGCGCAACATGCTTTTGTTAAATCCTATGCAAAAGAAGCGGCATTATCTCGGATTAGAGTGAATGCTATTGCTCCTGGCTTTATAAATACCTCAATGAACAGCCATCTAAGTCAAGAAGAGCTTCAATACATTTTGGACGATATCCCACTAGGTTCCATTGGACAAACAAGGGATGTGGCTGAAATGGTACGTTTTTATTTGTCTGGTAAAGCTGATTATGTGACAGGACAAATCGTACGATTAAATGGAGGCTGGTACATATAATAATCTCTTTTGCACATACTACTTGTGTAAAGGAGGAGGAAGAATATGACCATTTTAGAAAACTGGCAAAAATGGACATCGTTTTTAGGGCAAAACGTTATGCAAGCTGAATCAAGCGGTATGCCGAAGAAAATGATTCAAACGGCTGCTGTCCAAATTGGGGAATATTTGGCGACAAATGTCGATCCTAAAAACGAACAAGAGCGAGTGCTGTCGGATTTATGGGGCGTTGCCTCTGAAGATGAAAAACATGCATTAGCGAATTGTGTCATTAAGCTTGTACAAAATAAGCATGTGCAGTAAATAAAAGAGGAGAGCCAATCTCCTCTTTTTGTTATACAATAAACTTTTTATCTGTAAAAACGGGAACATATGTAAGCCTTTTAACAGGCATCAAAAAAAATTAGCAAATAACGCTGTAATTCCATGTATTCTAACTTTCCATTACATAAAAAATCAGCTATGATGGAACTTATAAAGGATTTTTTACGTTAACTAATAGGAAGGGAACGAGTGTGTTGAGCGATTGGTACTTTGAATATGAAATTCAGGTGAATCGCCCTGGATTATTAGGAGATATTGCTTCACTTTTAGGGATGCTTCGTGTCAATATTATATCAATAAATGGTGTAGATGAGGATCGACGTGGTATGTTAGTGCATACAGACAATGATGAGGCAATTGAGCGTTTTCGTACAATTGTTTCGACAATGGAACATATTAACGTAACCAAATTTCGACAACCAAAACTTCGTGACCGATTAGCCATTAGGCATGGTCGTTATATTCCTCGAGATGCAGACGAAAAAAACACATTCCATTTCGTAAGAGACGAACTAGGTATTTTAGTTGACTTTATGGCAGAGCTCTTTAAAAAAGAGGGGCATAAGCTGATTGGTATTCGTGGGATGCCACGTGTGGGAAAAACTGAATCCATAGTAGCCGCAAGTGTCTGCGCCAATAAAAAGTGGATCTTTTTATCATCTACAATGATTAAGCAAACAGTTCGTAATAAGCTTGTGGGAGATGAATTTAGTCGTAACAATATTTTTATTCTAGATGGTATTGTGACTCGACGTTCATCTGATGAGAAACATTTGCAATTAGTGCGTGAAATGATGAATATGCCTTGTATAAAAGTTGTAGAGCATCCAGATATGTTTGTTCAGCACTCAGAATATAAAATAGAGGATTTTGATTATATCATTGAATTACGTCATCACACTGATGAAGAAATTACTTATGAAATAATGGAAAAAAATCATATGTCCGAATCCGATTCTTTTGGTGGATTTAATTTTTAATTTGATGTTAAAGTAGGTGTTATTAGTGGCAGAATTAGGGACTCGACTGAAAGAGGCGAGACTGTCTAAAGGCTACAGCTTAGACGATTTACAAGAAATAACGAAAATTCAAAAACGTTATTTAGTAGGAATTGAAGAGGGCAATTATTCCATTATGCCTGGCTCGTTTTATGTACGAGCTTTTATTAAACAATATGCAGAAGCTGTTGGTTTGGACGCGGAAGAAATTTTAGAGACATATAAAAATGAACTACCGAGCACTCCAAATGATCAAGTAAGTCAATCGATGACGAATAGCCCTAGCAGAAGAAAAGTAACGAAAGGCCCTTCGAATAAAATGATGGAGGCTATGCCAAAAATCATTGTTGCTTTATTTATTGTAGTCATTATTGTGGCTATATGGGTGCTATGGCAATCAAAAAACAGTCCAGGGACAAGCGAAGAAGTAAATCCAACTCCTGAGATGGAATATGACACAAATGTCAATCCAATTGATAGTGAGAAGGATAAAAAAGAACAAGAAAATAAAGATGCACAGAAAAATGATAAAGATAAAGATGATACAAAAGCTACAGAAGAAACACCAACTGATGAAGATGACACTGATCAAACTGAAGAGATGAAGCAAACAATTTCCGCGGGTACTGTTGAAGCAGATGGAGCGACAACTTCTTATACGTTAACAGGGACGGATACAATGAAACTTAAAATCGAAATATCAGGCCCTACATTTGTTGGTATTCGCAATCAACAGCAACAAGAAATCTTAACAGATACGCGTGTCTATAATGCCGGGGAAGTAGTTGAATTTGACGCCTCAACACAAAACTATGTTCGTATTCGTCTCGGTAATTCAACGCAAGCTAAAATCTATATTAATGACGAACTTCTAACGTATGCACAACAAATTGTAACGCAAAATATCGTCATCAATTTCAATAAAGAACAGTAGTCATCCTATGATGACTACTTTCTTTCATCATGAAAGGTGTTAGAAAAATGAACATTCCAAATAAAATTACCATCTCTCGAATCTTGCTTATTCCATTCTTTGTCATTGTTATGATGTTTGATTTTGGCTGGGGAACATTATCGCTTTTTGGTGCTGAGATGCCAATCCATCATTTTATAGGTGCACTTATTTTTATCTTTGCTTCAACAACCGATTGGGTGGATGGTTATTACGCACGTAAGTATAACCTTGTGACTACATTTGGGAAATTTTTAGATCCCTTAGCTGACAAGTTACTTGTCTCAGCAGCCTTTATTTTAATGGTCGAGCTTAAGATGGCACCTGCTTGGGTAATTATCATTATTATTAGTCGTGAATTTGCTGTTACGGGTTTACGTTTGATTTTGGCAGGTGGAGGAGAAGTGGTCGCTGCCAATCAGCTTGGTAAAATTAAAACTTGGGCACAAATTGTAGCGATTGCTGCTGCTCTTTTACACAATACAATCTTTACATTGGTTGGTATTCCATTTGATAAAATCATGCTCTATATTGCATTGTTCTTTACACTTTGGTCAGGGTGGGATTATTTCTATCTAAATCGACGTGTATTACTTGAGTCTAAATAAGAAAGGTCTTGGGATCATGAATGCTGAAATTCTTGCGGTTGGCTCAGAACTATTATTAGGTCAAATTACGAATACAAATGCGAGATTTATCTCAAGCCAGCTATCCGAGCTTGGCATCAACGTTTTTTATCATACCGTAGTGGGCGATAATGCAAAGCGTTTAGAACAAGCTATCGAAGTGGCAGAGTCTCGTGCAGATCTCATTATTTTTTCGGGAGGACTGGGTCCAACAAAAGATGATTTAACGAAGGAAACGATTGCACGTCATCTTGGTGTTTCTCTTGAGTTTGATGAAGTAGCATTGACGTATATTGAGCAATTTTTTGCTAAACGAGGACGTCCAATGACGGAAAATAATCGTAAACAGGCATTAATTTTAGCAGGGAGTGAAGTATTAGCTAATCACCATGGAATGGCTCCAGGTATGATCTTCACAAAAAATGATCGCACTTATATTTTATTACCAGGACCTCCAAAAGAGTTAGAACCAATGTTTCAATTTGAGGCTAAACCTAAACTTGCTGCGATGCTTAATGATGGAGGGATCATTGCATCACATGTTATGCGATTTTATGGAATTGGTGAGGCCGAGCTTGAAGTACAAGTTCAAAATATTTTAGATGCACAAACCAATCCAACAGTTGCTCCACTTGCTTCTGATGGTGAGGTAACGTTACGCGTAACAGCTAAAGCCGCAACAGAGCAGCAAGCTAGGCAGCTTATTAAGGCAAAGGTTGCGGAAATACAAGCACTTGTTGGTGATTATCAATATGGTGTAGATGATGATTCCCTTGCCTCAAAAACGGTAGAAATGCTATTGGATAATAAGCTAACAATCGCGGCTGCAGAAAGTTTAACTGCTGGGTTATTTCAATCTGAGCTTGCGGAAATTCCAGGGGTAGGCAATGCTCTTATAGGAGGCGTTGTTACCTATGCAGCAGATGCGAAAGTAAAACAGCTAGGCATTTCACAAGAATTAATTGATACACATGGTGTTGTGAGTGCTGAGTGTGCGGCGGCAATGGCAAGTGCTGTTCGTGAGAAATTTGCTACAAATATTGGGATTGGCCTTACAGGAGAAGCAGGTCCCACTGCGCATGATCATCAGCCAGTAGGTACTGTTTGGATTGGTATTGCCATAAATGATGAGGAGCCGCTTACATATTTACTTCATTTATCAGGCATGCGGAATACGAATCGACTCCGTGCGGTGAAATTTACATGCCACTATTTAATGCAGCTGTTAGAAGAACGTGGCTACACAAAACGTTATTAAAATAGATTAAAACATAGGAATTTGGGTAGAGGAAAACTATCCAAATTTTTATTTTGAAGGAAAATCGAATAAATGTTCGCTTTTTTCTTGCGTGTTTTCTCAAAAACAAGTATAGTAGAGATAGATAAAAACAGTGAACAGTTTTCGAAGGAGGAAAATGAATGAGTGATCGTAAAGCAGCCTTAGAACAGGCTCTAAAACAAATTGAAAAGAATTTTGGTAAAGGTTCCATCATGAAACTCGGGGAAAAAACCGATTTAGAAATTGCCACATCTTCAAGTGGTTCACTTGCACTTGATGCTGCATTAGGAGTGGGTGGATATCCACGTGGACGTATTATTGAAGTATACGGTCCAGAATCATCTGGTAAAACAACTGTTGCTCTGCATGCCATTGCTGAAGTACAAGCAACAGGTGGACAAGCAGCATTTATCGATGCTGAGCATGCATTAGACCCAATCTATGCACAAAAATTAGGTGTTAATATTGATGAGCTATTATTATCACAGCCTGACACAGGTGAACAAGCACTTGAAATCGCAGAAGCATTAGTGCGTAGTGGTGCTATTGATATTATCGTAATTGACTCTGTTGCTGCCTTAGTACCAAAAGCTGAAATTGAAGGGGATATGGGTGACTCTCATGTCGGCTTACAAGCCCGTTTAATGTCTCAAGCTTTACGTAAACTATCAGGTGCGATTAATAAATCAAAAACGATTGCTATATTCATTAACCAAGTTCGTGAAAAAATTGGTGTTATGTTCGGTAATCCAGAAACAACACCAGGTGGACGTGCACTTAAATTCTACAGCTCTGTCCGTTTAGAAGTGCGTCGTGCAGAAGCTATTAAACAAGGTAATGATATTGTTGGTAACCGAACTAAAATTAAAATTGTTAAAAATAAAGTAGCACCACCTTTCCGTACAGCTGAAGTAGATATTATGTATGGAGAAGGAATTTCTAAAGAAGGCGAAACAGTCGATTTAGGTGTGGAATTAGACATTGTACAAAAAAGCGGTTCTTGGTATGCATATGGCGATGAGCGCTTAGGTCAAGGACGAGAAAATGCTAAACAGTATTTAAAGGAAAATACTGCTGTCCTGGAAGACATAGCAAACAAAATCCGAGCTTCTTATGGTATTGCGGCTTCTTCTTATACAATTGCTGCACATGATGATGAAGAAGAGATGGATGAAGAATTAATGTTACTTCTTGAAGAAGAATAATTAATGATTGCATTGTTCCCACTTTATTGAGGGGACAATGCATTTTTTTGTCTATATTCTTAAATTTTTACACATAATAAGAGAGAAGCTGTATTTCGGTGTTTATTTCTAATGTACTGTTTTTTTATTAATTGTATTTAACGTGAAAATTTTCTAGTGAAATAGTAATAGGAAAAAAATTCGCTGAATGGATAGGACTTACTTTTTTTTGGCTAAGGTGGCGAACAGACGCCCGACTATCCTTGACAGAGCTTGAGGCTAGCTATACAATTAAATATGTATAATTTCTGAATTATGACTTTAAATAGGCAGTACATTTTATCTTCATTTAGCAAATGTTTTATAGTGAAATATCCTTTAAAATGGATGTCTAAACGCCTAGTGGATGAAGATAATGCCTTTGGCCAATGAAACGGGTTTTGCACAAATTCTAAAAAATCTGGTGCATTTTAGCTAAGGCGACATAGATGTATGCGCCGACTGAAACTGTAATACCCAAATAGCAAGAGGAGGTGTTCATATGGATGGAATTACTATCATCTCCGCTTTGCTTGGACTCATCGTTGGTGCCGCTGTTAGCTATATCTACATGAAAAAAGTGAATGACTCAAAAATCACTGGTGCTAAACATGTCGCTGAAACAATCGTTGAAGAAGGAAAACGAGAAGCGGAGGCAATGAAGAAAGAAGCACTACTTGAAGCCAAAGATGAAACTCACAAATTTCGTACTGAAGCTGAAAATGACATTCGTGAACGTCGTTTAGAACTTCAAAAACAAGAGAACCGTTTATTGCAAAGAGAAGAGAATCTTGATCGCAAAGATGATGCTCTAAATAAGAGAGAAGCTGGCTTAGAGCGCAAAGAACAAGCTCTAGCTGAAAGACAACAGCATATTGAACAGATGGAGAGCAAAGTGGACGAGCTCATGGCATCACAAAAAACAGAGCTAGAACGTATTTCTGCTTTAACTAGGGATGAAGCTAAATCAATTATCCTCAATGAAGTAGAAAAAGAGTTATCAACTGATATTGCTGTGATGACGAAAGAAGCTGAAACGCGTGCGAAAGAAGACTCAGATAAAAAAGCACGTGAAATTTTATCATTAGCACTACAACGCTTTGCTGCAGATCACGTAGCAGAAACAACTGTATCTGTTGTGAACTTGCCAAATGATGAAATGAAGGGACGTATTATTGGTCGTGAAGGCCGTAATATCCGCACATTGGAAACGTTAACAGGAATTGATTTAATTATTGATGATACGCCAGAAGCGGTTATATTATCAGGCTTTGATCCAATTCGCCGTGAAACAGCACGACTTGCACTTGAAAAACTTGTACAGGATGGTCGTATTCACCCAGCTCGTATTGAGGAAATGGTGGAAAAAGCTCGACGTGAAGTGGATGAACAAATCCGCGAAACAGGTGAGCAAACTACATTTGAAATTGGTATTCATAACTTACATCCAGATTTAATGAAAATTTTAGGCCGCATGAAATATCGTACAAGCTATGGACAAAACGTCCTAAAACATTCAATTGAAGTCGCACATTTGGCAGGATTACTTGCTGCTGAACTTGGCGAAGATGTAGCATTGGCTCGCCGTGCAGGCTTATTACATGATATTGGAAAAGCAATTGACCATGAAGTTGAAGGAAGCCACGTCGAAATTGGTGTGGAATTAGCAACAAAATATAAGGAACACCCAGTTGTTATTAATAGTATTGCCTCGCATCATGGTGATACTGAAGCAACATCTGTTATTGCGGTATTAGTCGCTGCAGCTGATGCATTATCAGCAGCTCGTCCAGGTGCACGTAGTGAAACACTTGAAAACTATATCCGCAGACTTGAAAAGTTAGAGGAAATTTCAGAAAGCTATGATGGCGTAGAAAAATCTTTTGCGATTCAAGCTGGACGTGAAATTCGTATTATTGTACAACCTGAAAAAATTGATGATTTAGCCTCTCATCGTCTTGCACGTGATATTCGCAAACGTATTGAGGAAGAACTCGATTATCCAGGTCATATTAAAGTAACAGTTATTCGCGAAACACGTGCTGTGGAATACGCGAAATAAATAATAAAATATTAGGCATCCCTTGACCGAGGTCAGGGGATGCCTTTTTGTATGTGAATAAAATTCGATGTAATCTACCCAGTAAGAATAAATGGATGATTCCAACAATATAGTATGGAATAAAGCATAGTGAACTAGCCTCAACATGAATACCTTTTAAAAATTAACCAGCCTAGTTATACTCCGTTTTTACAACTGGTTTATGTTTTGACAAGGAGTGAGAAGCATTGAAAGAAACGATCACATTACAAGATATATTGAAAATAGTCCGAGAAAATCTTCTTTTTATCATAAGTTTTACACTTTTCGTAGCGTTGGTTACGGCCTTTATTAGCATCTTTATTTTAAAACCTACCTATGAGGCAGAAACGCAAATTTTAGTTAACCAAAAGAATATAGAGCAACCACATTTAGGCGTACAACAGGTTGAAACAGATCTCCGACTTATTAATACGTATAACATTATCATTACAAGCTCAGCTATTTTATCTAAAGTTATAAATAAGCTAGATTTGGATGTCACACCTGAAGTGTTAATGGATCAAATTACTGTATCAAGTGCCAATAATTCGCAAGTCGTCAATATTAATGTTGTAGACAAGCAAGCAGAGTTGGCTGTAGAAATTGCCAATACAATAGCAGATGTGTTTCAAGAGGAGATCCAAGTTTTAATGACGGTTGATAATGTTAATATTTTGTCCGTTGCAAAATTAGATAAGGAGCCTGTACCGATTGCGCCAAATAAAACTCTTTATGTAGTAGCAGCCTCGTTTATTGGTTTTGTTTTAAGTGCTGCCTTCATAATTATAATAGAGAGCTTAGATACTACAATCAAGACAGAGCAAGATATTGAAGAGTTGGTAGGGCTACCGATTATAGGCTTGATTAGTCAAATTAGTGATGCTCACAATAAAAGCGCTAGGATAAAATCCCGTAAAACGAGGAGGGGATCATAATGTTCTGGAAAAAAAAGAAAAAAAAGAAGCTAGTGAAAATGGCACGAAAACTTGTGACGATTGCAAATGGCCAATCTTTTATTTCTGAACAATTTCGAACAATCCGTACAAACATTACATTTTCAATGCCAGATAAAGAGATTAAAACAATATTAGTGACATCTGCAACACCAGGTGAAGGAAAGTCAACCAATGCAGCGAATATCGGCGTTGTTTTTGCACAAGAAGGAAAACGAGTCATCATCGTAGATGCAGATTTACGTAAACCAACAATGCATTATACGTTTCTATTGCAAAATGCTAGGGGACTATCAAATTTACTAACACGACATTTTACAATGTCCGAAGTTATCAATAGTACAGATATTGCTAATCTATTTGTCTTGACGAGTGGGCCTATTCCACCCAATCCAGCAGAGTTACTGGCTTCTAATGTAATGGAGAGTGTTATAGAAAACCTAAAGAAAGAGTTTGACATCATTATTTTTGATGCGCCACCGATTTTATCTGTGACGGATGCTCAAATTTTGTCCAATAAATGTGATGGTACATTATTAATTGTGAACAGTGGAGTTGCAGAAAATGAAAGTGTGTTAAAAGCAAAGTCAAACCTAGAAGCCTCAAAAGCAAATATTTTAGGCGTCATATTAAATAACTATAAAATGCCACTCCATCAATATTATGAGCAATATTATTATTAATTCAAGTACTTAGACAGGGAAGTGAAGTACAGTGATTGATATACACAGTCATATATTATTTGATGTCGATGATGGTCCGAAAGCGATTGAAGAGACACTTTGTTTATTTGAGCAGGCAGTTTTGGAGGGGATTACAACGATTGTTTCCACTTCGCATGCTTTACATCCATTGTATAATGTTCCTTTTAATGTAGTGAATGAACAAATCGAACAGTTGCAAATGGCAATTGACCAACGTAACATGCCGTTAAAACTTTACACGGGACAAGAGGTACGCTTGGCGGGTAATATACTAGAATTGTATGAAAAAAAACAATTACATACACTAGCACATTCCAATTATTTGCTGTTGGAACTCCCCTCTAATCATATTCCAAAATATACAAAGGATATCATCTACTCGTTATTAACAGCAGGCATAACACCCATTATTGCACACCCAGAGCGAAATAGAGTCATTACAGAAAATCCAAGTCATTTGGAACAAATTATACGGGAGGGGGCACTTGCACAAATTACAGCAGGAAGTTTAGCAGGATTGTTTGGAAAAGCCATCCAAAAGCTTTCAATAAAATTTGTGCGCTCGAATCTTGTCCATACATATGGTTCGGATGTACATAACTTAAGTACACGTCCTTTCTTATTTGAAAGGGGTCTTCGATATTTAGAAAAGCAAAAAGACTTAGATATGGTAGATTTTTTGCTTGAGAACAACGAACGAATCATAAACAATCAGCCATTAATTGTATATGAACCAGATGATACTTTCACAAAAAAATGGTGGAAGTTTTTTTAAAATGCGAGAGCATCTTTCAGCTGGAAGGATATAAAAGATAGCAACAAGTAGCTGAAGCGCTGGAGACATTCAGTGTTTAAGGGGGCCGTATGGGATGCGAGTTGTTTTTATGAGGAGTAACCCTGTTTCACCAGACCCAAGGGTTGAAAAAGAAGCACTTTGCCTTGTGAAAAATAATTGGAATGTCCACATTTTAGCTTGGGATAGAGATAATAAATATAAAGTAAAGGACCAACTGCTAGAAGGTGAACATGCAATCCGTATTACAAGGTTTGGTATTCCTGCAACATTTGGGGGAGGTTTGAAAAGGAACTTATTTCCATTTATAAAATTTCAGATTAAACTTTTTCAGTGGTTACTTCGCCATAAAAATACGTATGATATGATTCACGCTTGTGATTTTGATACAGCACTAATAGGTACAATATGTGGGAAATTACTGCGTAAAAAAGTAATCTATGACATGTTTGATTCGTATACCTCACCATTTTATGGACCAGCGAGTATTGGAAAGGTCATTGAAAGTATAGATTTACGTCTTTTGAATAGTGTAGATGCAGTCATTATATGTACAGAAAAGCGTAAAGAACAGATTGCTAAAGCTTCACCTAAAAAAATAGAGATCATATATAATACCCCGCGTTATATAGATTCAAATAATCGCTTAGATTTGAATCCGAAAAAAGTAAAAATAGTTTATGTAGGCATACTTACTGAAAATCGGTTGATTAATGAATTGGTTGAAGTAGTAAAGAATACGCCAAGTTACGAGCTGCATATTGGTGGATTTGGTAAATTAGCCGATTCATTGCTGCAAACTTCAAAAATGCATGACAACATTCACTTTTATGGTAAGTTACCCTATGAAAAAACAATAGAGTTAGAAAATAGTTGTGACATTATGACGGCTATTTATGATCCTAACATTTCTAACCACTATTATGCTGCACCCAATAAATTCTATGAAGCATTAATGCTTGGTAAACCTTTGATTATGGTAAAAAATACGGGAATGTCGGAAGTAGTTGCAGCAAATAATTTTGGAGAACTTATTGATTATAATAGAGAGAGTTTACAAAAAGGAATTGAGAATTTGGTAAAGCGTAGAAAAGAATGGTCAGATATTTCTCATGAAATGAAGGCACTGTACGAAGAAAGTTATAGCTGGGCGAAAATGGAGAAACGAATCACTAATTTATACAGTAATTTATAAAAGCTGTGCGAAGGACGGAGTGACTCGTAGCGGCAATCGATATCCCAATTGAGGAAATTTGTTCATCCACAATCGTAAGAGCAATATGAAAATTTACAATAGTATTGGATTTTTAGGGGGACTAAATATGAAGATATTATTTGTTGCACAAAATTTTCAAATGGGTGGTATCCAAAAGGCATTGATTAATATGCTAAAAGAAATCAGCCACTACGAGCAATATAAGATAGATGTTTTTACATTTAGTGGTGGGGAATTAATGAACGATATTCCCTCCAATGTGAAGGTAAATACAGGGAACTTACTGTTGCAACTAATTGCTACACCTTTTGCTGAAGTGAAAAAAGGAAGTAACATCTGGCATATTATTTTACGAATTGTGTGTATGATAGTCGTTCGATTGATAGGTTCCCACAACCTCTACTCGATGCTATTAAAAAAACATCGTATTAATGGTCATTATGATATCGCCATTTCTTATTTTAATGATGTACCTAATCAATATTTCAATAGAGGTACCAATTTATTTGTAGATCACTTTGTGGCAGCAGATCGTAAGTTCGCATGGATCCATACAGATCCCATTAAAGCGAATTTTAATTATGACGCTTGTGTCAAAACCTATAAAAATTTTGATCGATTGTTCTGTGTTTCGGTAGCATGTAAGGAAAATTTGATAAATTTTCTTCCTGAATATCAACATAAAATTCAAGTGGTTTATAACTTTTTCCCAATTGAAGAGATTAAAGAGCTGGCATGTCAATATACACCGTTTCTAAAAAGCGAGTTGGATTTAATATCTGTTGGTCGCATTGAAAATAGTACAAAAAGGTTCGACCTTATTCCACATCTGTGTAAGTTGTTAAAGGAAGCGTCTATAAATAATTTCCGCTGGCGCATTTTAGGGGATGGACCAGACCTTTTGGCCAATCAGCAACTAGCTCTGCAACTAGGCGTAGAGGATGTAGTTGAATTTGTAGGGGAAATAAAAAATCCGTATCCCTATATAAAATGTAGTGATGTTTTCATTTTAACATCAGCCTATGAAGGCTATCCAATGGTCATAGGGGAGGCATTAATTGTACAAACGCCTGTTATTACAACGGACTTTGCTGCAGCAGGTGAGCAAATATGTAATGGTCATAACGGGTTGATAACAGGCTTTAATGTTGAAGACATCTTTCAAGTCATTGCCAATGTAATGAAAAATACAGAATTACTAAATAATATGAAAAATTACATAGAAGAAAATCACTACACAAACGAAAAAGCTCAAGAGCAACTAGAATTGGAGTTTGATGCTATATGATAGTGGAAAATAAAAATTTTAGTGTGCTCATTTGCATTATTTCTAGTATCTTTGTCTTATTAAAAATATATACAGGTAGTAATCTATTTCTCTGGATCTTCTTTCTTTTAACAAGTACGGCGATGTTGCTAGATAAGCAGCAGCATCGAATTGACTATTTATTGTTTTTTATTTCATGGGTTTATGTCATTAAATTTGATATATCTGGCTATTCACTGCTTGTCGTACTTAGTTCTTTCTATATTTTGTTAAGTATTTTGACGATCTTTTTACAAAAGCAAGGTATATCAAAACGTCTCTTATTGACCTTTTTCTTATTTGCGTTTTATACGGTGGCCGTAACGTTAATTAGTGGTGGCAATCTTATAGCAGTTTTAGGCTTTGTGTTGAATTATAGTGTGCTCTTTTGTGCAGTAGTGACTATCAATGAGAGGACATATTTCAGAAGGTATACGTATATCTATGCATTGGGTTTACTAGCTGCTTCGATCGTTCGATTAATCAGTTATTCTGTTCCAAAAATTGATCATTTTATAGAGTCAATGACCGTTGTGAATACAGTGAAGACAATGAACTCAATTAGTACAAGATTTACGGGTTTAGATTTAGATCCAAACTACTTTAGTTTGCAAGTATTAATAGCAATGGCTTGTTTATTAGTGCTTTTTAATCTGGATGGAAAAAAGGAGAAAAAGTCAATTGTATTACTCGTAATATTAGCGTTTTTTGGCATACTGACATATTCCAAAATGTTTATTATTACATTCGTCGTTTTCATTTTGATGACATTCATCGTATTCATTAAAAATAATGTGAAGACAGCCATTAAATTTTCAACTTTTATAGTGATCATATGTGGGGTTGTACTCTATTTTTTTTACGAGTCTTTATTCGAAATTTATTGGATTCGGTTTTTCGGGTCAGGAATATCGACAGATGCTATTACCACTGGTCGAGTGAGTAGTTGGAGCATATTTATCAATGAAATCCTTCAAAACACGAAAGTATTTGTTTTGGGAGCAGGATTTGGCACAAGCTTTGCGAAGGTGAAGATGGCACATACAATGTACTTATCAACTCCCTATTATATAGGCTTACTTGGAGTAGCCTTGTCAGTACTATACATTTCAAGCCTCTATAAAGTACTTAGAGAGAATGTCGGTATTATTAATACACCAGGCTTTCAAATCCTCTCAATTAACGCTATTCCTCTCTATATCGTGTTACTAGCGAATATAGGACTTGATTCATTTGTCATGGATTATTTTCCATATCATATTTTATTAATTATGTTAGCTCTGACTATGAGTAAAAGTAAGACGGAACTACTTACGATGAATGAGAGGTGAGGTAGTGCCATTTTTAAGCATTATTGTCCCCATCTATAATACGGAGCCTTACTTAAATATGTGTCTTGATAGCATTTTGAGACAGGAATTCGTGGATTTTGAGTTGATATTAGTGAATGATGGCTCGACTGATAACTGCTCAGTAATTTGCGATGAATATGCCGAAGCTGATACAAGAATTACTGTCATTCATCAAGCAAATAGTGGTGCGGTCAGTGCCCGTAAAGCAGGGCTAAGCGCCGCCAAAGGACAGTATATTGGATATGTAGATAGTGATGATTGGATTGAAGTGGATATGTACAAATCATTATGCAATGCTGCACGTGATTTTGATGTAGATATTGTCATTTGTGACATTGTAGAAAATTATCCACTCCAAGAAGTGAAGAGAGCGCAGCTTGTCGCGCCCGGTTTGTACAGGAAGGATAGGCTGAAAAAAGAAGTGTATCCGATTATGCTATATTCGGGCGAGTATTACCGTTTTGGATTATTTCCATCTTTGTCTAATAAAATATTTAAAAGAGACCTATTAGAGAAAAATCTATTTGATGTGGATGAAAAAATTTGCATGGGGGACGATGCTGCTTGTACGTATCCAAGCTTATTTGATGCAGAAAGTATTTATATATTAGAAAATCAATACCTCTACCATTACCGTCAGCATACTTCTTCCATGACAGCTAGTTATGATCAGCTGTTTTTTAACAAAATACTTATTTTGTATGAACAATTGAAAGTTTTAAAGCACAGAAAAGCAGACCTGGTTCCTAATTTTACTGAACAACTTCAGTATTATTTTACTTATTTAATGATTGTAGCAGTGAATAATGAATTGAATAGATTTAACTATAAGCGTTTACATGAAAAGCGTATCTTTATCAAGAAAATGTTGATTCATGAAGTGTTTCATGAATCGTTGCACACTATTCGTATGACAAATATGCCGCTCAAATCAAAGGCCTACATTTGGTTATTAAGGAAAAAACAAATTCTATTACTTTTCATGTTGAATAGGATCAATCGGTGGTTAATTGATTGTAAAGGATTAATTCCCACTTTTACTAAAAGAAAAGGTGCTTACCAGCATGAGAACTAAGAGGGTAGTTTTAAATTTAATGTCTAATGTATTGCTACAAGTTGTTGCAGCGGTTATTAATTTCATTTTGCCTCGACTATTTATGACAACATATGGCTCTGCTACAAACGGGCTTGTTTCGTCGATTAAGCAATTTTTAAGTTATTTAAAAATAGTAGAGGCAGGTGTTGGTAGTGCATCCATAGTGGCGCTCTATAAGCCACTAGCCCAGAGAGATAAGGACCAAATAAATGGAATTCTTTCAGCAACTAATCTTTTTTATAGACGCTCGGGTTATGTCTTTGTTGGGTTAGTCGCCATTTTGGCCATTTGTTATCCGTTAATAGTAGGCGATGAGGTGAACCCTCGAACAGCTTTTTACATGGTACTTATTTTGGGGATAAGTGGCATGTGGGAGTATTTTTTTATAGGGAAATATTTAGTCCTACTGTCGGCAGATCAAAAAAGCTATGTTATTTTTCGCATTCAAACAATCTTGCTTTTTATGAGTGCATTATTGTCAATTGCTTTGATAGTCCTTGGCTTTTCCATCGTCGTTGTCGTTGCTAGTTCAAGTGCCTTAATGTTACTTGATGTTCTTTTTTTAAAATTATATGTTAAAAAAAAATATCCGTATTTCAATAGTAAAGAACAAGCTAATACGTTAGCAATTAAAAATAAATGGGATGCTTTAATTCATCAAATTGCCTCGTTAATTATATTTAACACACCGTTTATTTTAATAACGATTTTTTTAGGCTTAACAGAAGTTAGTGTATTTACAGTTTATAGTATGGTGTTTAATGCAGTCACATTGTTCATCTCCACTTTTTCAGGGGCGATATTAGCAGCTTTTGGCGATATTCTCGTTAAAGAGGATAAGGACGCACTTCGGAAACAGTTTCATCATTTTGAATATATTTTTTATGGCATTATTGCTTTTAGTTACACATGTACGGCTATTTTAATATTGCCTTTTATAACGATTTATACAGCGGGTATTGAAGATGCCAATTACATAAGGCCATGGCTGGCAATATTGTTTGTCATTGTAGGAATTGTGAATACAATTCGGATTCCTGCGAATACGTTAGTGAACGCTGCAGGGCATTTTGGAGAGACGAAAAATCGTGCCATTATGGAAGCATTAATTAACCTAGTAGCGTCTCTTGTTTTTGTACAGTTTTTTGGCGCAGAAGGAATATTACTAGGAGGAATTTGTTCATACGTCTACCGAACTTATGATTTAATCATTTATTCTTCAAAAGTGATTTTACAAAGTTCCCCTTTAGATACTGTCAAAAAAATTGTGCGTAATAGTATCTTTGCATTTCTTGCAGCGACACCATTTATATTCTTTTTTGAGCTCCATATTACAAGTGCCAGTTCATGGCTTGTAGCAGCTATATGTATTTCCCTGTGGACGATGTTTATTGTATTAATAGGTAATTTTATTATTGAGCCTAAAGCAATGCGAGATATTTTGATGCAATTAAAGCGGACAATTACCAATAGCTAATAATTTTATCCCTGCATTTTAGTAAGGTAAGAAGCATAATTGAAAGGCAAATAGATTCCTTTGAAATGGCAGGTGATGATGATGAAAAGAGAAGTCAAAGAAATATATTTACTACGATTCGTTGCTTGCTTAGGAATTGTGTTAATGCATAGTGTTACGTTGGCGTTGAACATGTATAACATAGAAGAAGGCCCACAATTCGTAATCCTGACATCAATTCAGCTGATCTTTATGTTCGGGACACCTCTTTTTATATTTATCTCAGAGTTTGTCATTGCCTTTTCCTATTCAGATCGTTTGCCGAAAAAGTTTTATGTAAAACGTTATAAATATATTTTAGTTCCGTTTCTTTTTATTGGGTTCCTTGATGCAGTTCTTAAATCAATTGAATCACCTACTATTGAATTTGCAAAAAAACTCCTACTGAATTATTTAGAAGGTGATTTTCACGGTTATTTTATCGTTATTATCTTTCAGTTTTATATCATACATCCATTTTTTGTAAAATTTATTGTATCGAGATATCCAGCCCATAAAGTAATAATAACTGCGTTTATTATTAATTTTGGTTACTTAGCCTTTTTTAATTTTTTGGATCCATATAAGTATTTTCCGTATTTGTCTTATATTAGTTTGCAATGGGATTTCTTTAATAAGATGCCATTTCCAGCGTGGATTGCTTATTTTGTAGTAGCTTATTATTGTGGAAAAAATTATGAAAAATTTCTATCGTTGTTACAGCGTTTTCGTCATCTGCTGCTAATAGTATCGCTAATTACAGTAAGCATTTTGCTAGCCTCCCAGCTATCAGGTATCATTACGGAAGTTCATTCTAAGAGAATAGACGTTATCCTTTATACATTCAGTATAGCTTTTCTGTTATTTTTCATCGCGAGTAACAGAAGAAAAATGCCGAAATTTATCATTTTTATTAGTCGATATTCCTTCGGTATCTATTTATTACATCCCCTAGTTAATAGCCTACTTAAAATTTTTTTAACGAATGTTATCGAAACATTAAGTGTCTTCTCTGTTATTGCCATTTCATTTATTATCAGTATTAGTTGCTCTATTTGTATAACCTATGTAATGAGTAAATGGCAATTCGGTGCATTTTTTGTAGGGCAACTCACCAACAATGGGTACTCCTCTAATAAAAAAGATGCACAATTACCCATCCAGCAATCCTAGATAAATTGGTGCTATCCAAAAAGTATCCAAAAACGTAAATTGAGTATGGCTTACGTTTTTACTTTGCGATTGCTAAAGCAAAGATGGTAAACTAAAAGTTGTTATTTAGAGAAAGTGTGGTCTTGCATAATGAAAGTTCTATTTATTGGTGATATTGTTGGTTCAATTGGTCGAGATGCGGTGGAAAAATATTTACCTCGCTTAAAAAAGAAGTATAATCCAGATGTTGTGATTGCAAATGGAGAAAATGCTGCAGCTGGACGAGGGATTACTCGTAATATTTATAACAGCCTGCTACAAATAGGTGTAGATGTCATTACAATGGGGAATCATACATGGGACAATAAAGACATTTTTGATTTTATTGATGATGCGGATTATTTAATTCGACCAGCAAACTTTTCAAATGAAGCACCTGGTAAAGGTATGGTTCAAATTTCTAAAAATGGTGTGACATTATCCGTCATTAATTTACATGGTCGTGTATTTTTACCTCCACATGAGGATCCGTTTGCAATGGCAGATCAATTGATTGCAGAAGCACGACAAATATCTCCACTTGTCTTCGTGGATTTTCATGCTGAAGCGACTAGTGAAAAAATTGCTCTTGGTTGGCATTTAGATGGGAAGGCTTCAGCCGTTGTAGGCACACATACACATGTGCAAACAGCAGACGCAAGAATTTACCCGCAAGGTACAGCTTATATCACGGATGTTGGTATGACAGGTCCATATGATGAAATTTTAGGTATGACGAAGGAAAGTGTCATCTACAAATTCCAAACAAACATGCCATCTCGTTTTGAAGTTCCGAAAAAAGGGCGAGAGGTTTTAAGTGGTTTCTTTGTAGAGATAAATGATCGCACAGGGAAAGCTATTGCCTGTGAACGCATTTATATAAATGAAGACTATCCATTTCAAGGGTAGATAAGTCGAAGAATGTTTTTTTACGTTTCTTTTTCAGGGATATAGGTTTCTTTGTCAAACTAGTCTATTTCCGTTTTGCGGAGCATAAAATGTGCTACGGACAATAACTTGAGGTCCAAAAAGGGGGACACATGAGTTGTTGAGCGTAAACACTATTCGCGAAACGGGGAGGAATAATTGTGGATTCATTAAAAGTATCATCACGCTCTAATCCAAATTCAGTTGCAGGTGCATTAGTCGCGGTAATCAGAGAAAAAGGGCAGGCAGAAATGCAAGCAGTTGGGGCAGGTGCACTTAACCAAGCCGTGAAAGCAGTGGCCATTGCACGCGGATTTGTAGCGCCAAGTGGCACAGATTTAATTTGCGCGCCGGCGTTTGCCGATATTTTGATTGCTGGAGAAGAACGAACAGCATTAAAGCTGCTAGTGGAAAAACGTATTCGATAAAAAAGTAATGAAGTAAAATGCTCTGTCACATAATATTGTGGTGGAGCATTTTTTCGTTTTCCTATTTACATATGATAGATGTCACTTGAAATAGGGGCGTGATTTTGCTTAGATTTGAAAATTACAACTTTATGAACAGGATTTTCAGTCAAAGGTCTGATTTTCGCCTAAATCGTGGAGAAACAATAGTCCAGACGGTTTCTTCGTGTTAAACTTATGAAGGAAAAATAATAGTACACATTGGATTTAAGGAGTTGTTGACATGTTACATCAGCTTTCATGGAAAGTCGGTGGGCAACAGGGTGAAGGGATTGAGAGTACAGGTGAGATTTTCTCAATGGCAATGAATCGTCTAGGCTATTTCCTATACGGTTATCGTCACTTCTCTTCTCGAATTAAAGGTGGCCATACGAATAATAAAATTACAGTTCGTCCAACAGAAGTACGTTCAATTGCGGATGATTTAGATATTTTAGTGGCATTCGATCAAGAAACAATTGATGTCAATTATAAAGAGCTTACAGAAAAGGGTATTATTTTAGCCGATGCAAAATTTGATCCTGTTAAACCAGAGGATTCAAAAGCTCCATTATTTGCAGTACCGTTTACAGAAGTAGCAGCAGAGCTTGGTACTTCGTTAATGAAAAACATGGTGGCTATCGGAGCAACTGCGTCATTGCTAAACCTAGAAGATGCAGTTTTCCAAAATGTTGTCGATGATATTTTTGGTAAAAAGGGCGAAGAAGTCGTTCAAAAAAATATGGAAGCCATTACACGTGGTCGTCAAATTATGAATGAGCTTTTAGTTGATCGTATAGGCGAATGGGAGCTTGCACCTGCGGATGGTAAACGTCGTATGTTTATGATTGGGAACGACGCAATAGCACTTGGCGCAATAGCTGCTGGGACACGCTTTATGGCAGCATACCCAATTACACCTGCCTCTGAAATTATGGAATATTTAATTAAAAAATTACCGAAGTTCGGTGGCACTGTCATCCAAACGGAAGATGAGATTGCTGCAGCAACAATGGCTATTGGAGCTAACTTTGGCGGTGTACGTTCCTTTACCGCTTCTGCTGGTCCTGGTCTTTCATTAATGATGGAAGCAATTGGTCTTTCAGGTATGACTGAGCAACCTTTAGTAGTAGTGGATACACAGCGTGGTGGCCCTTCAACTGGGTTACCAACTAAGCAAGAACAATCTGACTTGATGGCTATGCTTTACGGTACACATGGAGAAATTCCTAAGGTAGTCATTGCACCTTCTACGATGGAGGAAGCTTTCTTTGATACGATCCAAGCATTTAACATTGCAGAGGAATTACAATTACCAGTAATCTTAATGACAGATTTACAATTATCTCTAGGTAAACAATCTGTTGAGCCATTTGATTATAATAAAATTGAAATTCGTCGCGGTAAAATTGTGATGGATGATCTTGAGGAAGCGGCAGATAAAGCCTACTTCAAGCGTTATGAAGATACAGAAGATGGCATTTCACCTCGTGTATTACCAGGAACATTACATGGTATTCATCACGTTACAGGTGTTGAACATGATGAAACAGGGAAGCCATCTGAGGCAACGGGTAATCGCCAAACTCAAATGGATAAACGCTTCCGCAAATTAGAGAGCTTGAAATTTGATAACCCAGTCTATGTCAATGCACCACATGAGGAAGCCGATATTTTATTAGTAGGCTTTAACTCAACAAGAGGAGCTATTGAGGAAGTGCAAGAACGACTGAATGCGCAAGGAATGAAAGTGAATCATGCACATATTCGTTTAATTCACCCATTCCCATCTGCGGAAATGGCACCTCTTATTACACAAGCGAAAAAAGTGATCGTTGTAGAAAATAACTATACAGGTCAATTAGCTAATATTATGAAGATGAATGTTGGTGGTCACGATAAAATCGCGACAATCACTAAATATAATGGTACACCATTCTTGCCAGGTGAATTAGAAAATCGTGTGAAGGAGTTGACTCGCTAATGGCAACATTTAAGGATTTTCGTAATACAGTGAAACCAAACTGGTGCCCAGGCTGTGGAGACTTCTCCGTACAAGCAGCTATCCAACGTGCTGCTGCAAATGTTGGCATTGAACCAAATGAACTTGCTGTCATTTCAGGAATTGGTTGTTCAGGTCGAATTTCAGGATATATCAATTCTTATGGATTCCATGGTATTCATGGTCGTGCACTTCCGATTGCACAGGGCTTGAAAATGGCTAATCGTGATTTACATGTCATCGCTTCAGGCGGTGATGGTGATGGATTTGCAATTGGTATGGGGCATACAATTCATGCAATCCGCCGTAATATTGATATTACTTATATCGTGATGGATAACCAAATCTATGGTCTTACAAAAGGTCAAACATCTCCACGTTCTGCTGCTGGATTTATTACAAAATCTACACCAGGTGGAGCGATAGAGCCATCATTGAAACCATTAGAGGTAGCATTAACAAGTGGTGCGACATTTGTGGCACAGGGCTTCTCTACTGACATTAAAGAATTAACAGCTCTAATTGAAGCTGGTATTAACCATAAAGGCTTCTCGTTTATCAATGTCTTTTCACCTTGTGTAACGTATAACAAAGTGAACACATATGATTGGTTTAAAGAAAACCTAACAAAATTAGCGGATGTTGAAGGTTATGACCACTCAGATCGTGGTATGGCGATGCGTACAGTGATGGAGCACGAGGGCTTAGTAACAGGCATTATTTATCATGATACGGAAACAAGGTCTTATCAAGAAAAAGTACCTGGCTACTCTGAGTTACCATTAACAGATATCGATATCAAAATGAGCGAAAATGATTTTAATGATTTAATAAAAGAATTTATGTAAAAAATAGAATCAAAGCATTTGGAATGATGACATTCCAAATGCTTTTTTTGTGCTTTAGTAAGTATTGATCGCGGGTAAATGCATAGCCACTTTGAGTATTTGATATGATCCTTATAAAATCCTTATATTTATTTTTTACACTTAGGTCATTGAAAGGATGATGACTAATTATGAAAGACTTGATTTTGAAAACAAACAATCTTAATAAAACGTTTAAAGGACAAAAAATCGTAGACAATTTATCGTTAGAAATTAAACGCAATACGGTATATGGCTTACTTGGACCTAACGGAGCGGGGAAATCTACAACCTTAAAGATGATAACGGGCATGCTACGACCTAATGAAGGAGATATCATTTTTAATGGACATATATGGACTCGAAAAGATCTGCAGAATATCGGAGCCTTAATTGAAACACCACCCTTGTATGATAATTTAACAGCTAAAGAAAATCTAAAAGTTCGAACGATCGCGTTAGGCTTACCGCAAAGTCGGATTGACGAAGTATTGGAAATTGTAGATTTAACGAACACGAGGAAAAAACGAGCAGGTCAGTTTTCTTTAGGGATGAAGCAACGATTAGGTATAGCCATTGCACTGTTAAACAAACCGAAGCTGTTAATTTTAGATGAGCCGACAAATGGTTTGGATCCAATTGGTATACAAGAGCTGCGTAAGCTCATTCGCGCCTTTCCAGAACAAGGTATCACTGTTATTTTGTCAAGTCATATTTTGCATGAGGTAGAACAAGTCGTGGATGATATTGGCATTATTGCTGATGGCAAGCTGGGCTATCAGGGACCAGCTCCACAAGGTCATGAATTAGAATCACTCTTTATGCAGGTTGTCACTGCCAACAGAAAGGCTGGTCACTAGCATGTTAGCCATCATAAAAGCAGAACGATTAAAATGGAAGCGAACTTTTATTCCCAAACTTCTTTGGCTTACGCCTCTTATAACCTTAGTTTTAAGCGCTGTACTTATGGGAGGTGCTTACTTTCAAACAGGTGCTTATAACTGGTGGTATACGATGCTACTGCCAGGTGCACTGACGATTTGCTGTGCCTTAGTGGTCGAAAAAGATAAGAAGTTGAAATACCATAGTATACTGGCACTACCGCTTGACCTCAAAAAAGTTTGGCTAGGAAAAATACTTTCATCAGGTATATGGCTTTTCCTTATCACTAGTATGTTCTTTGGAGGAATTACAGCAGGGGGCTGGCTATTTGGTCATACATTACCAATAACAAGCAGCTTATTAAGTTCTCTAGTTATTTTCGTAACATTTTTGTGGCAAATTCCTTTATGTCTTTTTCTGTCAGCTAAATTAGGGACCTATTTGGCTATTTTGCTTAATGTAGTGGCCAATATCGTAGGGATTGTAGTATTTGCTGATGGAGAGCTATGGTATTGCTATCCATTTACGATTGGTGCACGTTTACTATGCTCAACCCTCGGCATATTACCAAATGGTCTGCCTGTACCTGAAGGAAGTTCTTTACTCGATAAAGATGTTATATTTCCTGGCTTATTGATAACAATTGCTTGGTTTATCATAATAAGTTTTCTCACAACAAAGTGGTTTCAAAAAAGGGAGGCAAAATAGCAAATGGACATGTTACGATTATTGAAAGCAGAATGTCTTAAAACAAAACGCACGAAATTGTTACTTACACATCTACTTGTCCCCATAGCTATTTCTGGACTGTTTTTAGCTTACTATTCCTATTCACCATGGGATTTTCACGGAAAAGTAACTGCCTATTTTCAAGGCCTAGCGTGTGGACTACCTATGATTATAGGATTAGTATGTGCAATGGCATCCGATCAGGAGGCGAAGGCAGGTCATTATCAAAGCATGCTAGTCTCAACAAAAATAAAAATAAAGGCATACTTGAGTAAGCTTATATTATTATTGATGTATAGCTTTGGAGCCATCTTTATGTCTGTAGCTATTTTTAGTATGGGCTTTAGAGAATTATTACATGAAGTAGATTTTGACTATTTATTTTATAGTGTTGCTGCCTGTATTTTATTCAGCAGTCATATTATTTTTTATATTTTACATTTATTTGTAAGCTTCCAATTTGGAAAAGGTGCTTCGATTGGTTTAGGCATTGTAGAAGCCCTGCTGGTCGCTTTGTTGCTTACTGGTTTAGGTGATGCTATTTGGCCCTTTTTACCGTATGGATGGAGCGGTCACTTTGTTTCTTTATGGATTTTAACTTCGGCGGGCACAAATTTAACATTGCTCGAAGGAAGTATCCAAACTAGTATAATATGGTGCTTAGCTGGAAGCATACTGGCTTTTGCATTATCTTGCCTATGGTTTTGGAGATGGGAAGGTAGAGCAGCTGAATAGTAGGAATGGATGGTTGAGGATAAATTATGGCAAATATATTAGTAGTTGATGATGAAATTGATATTTTAATGCTGGTTAAAAATGCACTACATAAAGATAATCATTTAGTAAATATTGTGTTTAATTCGACAGAGGTAGAGAAGATGGATCTAGGATTCTTTGATCTAATCTTACTTGATGTGATGATGCCTGCTATTGATGGCTTTACGCTATGTAGGCAAATTCGCCATGCTGTAGATTGTCCGATTCTTTTTCTTACCGCTAAAACCTTAGAGGAAGATATTATGTTTGGTCTTGGCTTAGGTGCAGATGACTATTTAATCAAACCTTTTAGTATTGGCGAACTACGGGCAAGGGTAAATGCTCATATTCGACGTGAAAATAGAGAGAAACGGAATGTTCTTTATCATGGTAAAGTTCATTTTAATCTTTCTGGTAAAGAACTATTTGTTCAAAATGAGAGGATTCCGTTAACCAAAAGTGAGTATGAAATATGTGAATTTTTAGCGCGTCATCGCGGGCAAGTTTTTTCTAAAGAACAAATATACGAAACGATTTTTGGATTTGATGGCAAAAGTGACAGTACAGCGATAACAGAACATATAAAAAATATTCGTTCAAAGTTACATGCATTTGATATAGAACTTATTGATACGGTTTGGGGGATTGGCTATAAGTGGAAACCGTAAAACCGAGGAAAGGAACACGTCTGCATACATTTTTCCTGAGATATTTATTTTTTCTTTGCATTGGCATCATTCTTTTAGTAGCACTATTAATAAGTCTATTTATGTTTGCCTTTTCAGCTAATATTATTTTACCTGCAAATTATGCAGAGACACAAATCACTTTAGCAAAAGACAAAATTGCGACAAGCAGCTCGGTAACGGACGAGATGATCCCTGATCTTGTAGATTATGCAGTGGTTTCTATGCAGGGAGAGTTTATTTCAGGCAATTTAACAAAAGAAGAGGCTTCCTATGCATGGCATTTAAAACAAAAAGGAGAGAAGCAAGGAAGTTCTCGATTTTATGCATTTATTGAGCGCGAACAGGAAGTATGTATTTTACGCTATAGTTTAGTCCCTGAGTATCGATCTGCTATCATAAGAAATTATTTACCTAACCCACAATTAACGGTTTTATTAGTTTTTATTATTGGAGTTGTTGTACAAGCATCGGTACTTGCTGTTCATTTTGGCAGAAGACTAAAACAAAAAATGATGGGCTTGCAAGAAGCTATTGAAAAAATACAACATCAGAATTTGGCATTTCATTTACAACCATCTGGAATCCAAGAAATTGATGATATTGCTCTTTCCTTCGAACAAATGAAGGAAGCATTAAATACTTCTTTGACACAGCAATGGCGGGCAGAAAGATTGCGCAGAGAACAAATATCAGCACTGGCACATGACCTGAAAACACCACTGACAATTATTAAGGGAAATGCCGAGCTTTTATCGGACACTGCACTAGACGAAATGCAAAAAGAATATAACCAATATATATTAAAAAATACGGTTGAAATTGAAAAGTTCACAAAGCAATTAATGGATCTTTCGAATATGGAGCAAGGTATTGTCACATCAAAATCAAATGTAGCCATGCATTCTTTTATTCAACAGGTCGAACAACAAATGAAAGCTCTTGCTTTAGAAAAAAATCTTGAAGTTAGTGTAGAAAAGGTCAGGCTACCTACTTCCATTATGATAGAGGAAGAGCTTTTTTATCGGGCTCTATTAAATGTGATTGTCAATGCAGTTGAGCACACACCAAATAACGGCAAAGTCACTTTAGTTGTTCAAGGAAAGGAAGATGTTATTCATTTTACTGTGAAAGATAGTGGTACTGGTTTTTCATCAAAAGATTTAATAGAGGCTACCAAACAATTTTATCGTGGAGACCAAAGTAGAAATACAACAAATCATCATGGTATGGGCCTTTATATTGCAGAGTCAATTATTAAAAAGCATGATGGGGTATTGACACTCGCTAATGATTCGATAACGGGTGGAGGAAAAGTGACAGTCACTATTCCTGTTATGAGGATGGAGTAACAGTTTATTTTTTCCAATTTACTGCGGGTAGAAATCAAAGTCATTGCTCTAATGAAGTCCTTCATGTTACCCTAGTAATAAATTTAGTCCTTTTTATTGGAAGTAAGGTTTTACAACTAACTATCCTTATAAAGGGCTTTTTTTATAGAAAAAAGTTTTAAGGGTACTTAAATGGAGGAGTTTTTTTTATGGCAGAAAGAGGTAGACCAAAAGGCGCAAGTGGAGAAGAAAGTCGCGCATTATTACTTGAAATTGCAGCGAAAGAGTTTGCGCAGCATGGATATCATGAAACGAAGGTGAGTACGATAGTAAAAAGTGCATCATTAAGTCAGCCTACTTTTTACCTGTATTTTAAAAATAAAGAGTCCATTTTTGAAGAATTAGAGAATCTTTTTCGTTTACGAATGATGGATTTAGCCAAAAAAAGCCGCTTACAGCCTGCATTAGAGCAAGCAACAGTAAAATCACGTATTATCCATAATGTTAAGGAATTATTAGCGTTTTTTGCTAAAAACCCAAATTTAACAAGAATTGGATTATATTTATCGACAAAGGCTGATGAAATAAAGGCACAAATCGTCAAGCAAATTAAAGAGAATCTGGATTATGAAGTAGATGCTGGCTATTTTCGGAAAGATTTAGATACACATATAGTTGCAGAGAGCTTAATAGGTATTATTGAGCGATTAACATTTGTTCAATTACTGCCAAAGCAAAAAAAGCCAGAAGAGATAGCCACTGATATTGTGAATTTATTAATAGATGGTATGTTGGATAGGGGAAGTCATGACTAATAATCAACCACTTCATAATTTTAAAAAAAGAAAATACTGATTTTTTCTTTTTTTAAAGTTGAATATTACTTTTGAGTAATATAATATTAGGAATATGTAGTGATTACCATTAGTATTTCAAATGGTTCACTCAATTAAAGAAGAAAAGAGGAGGTGAATGGAATGATGTATCCACCAATGCCATATGTAGGAGATAAAGGTGGCCGTATTACTGTTAAGTAATTATTACTTAAGGGTCTGGCTTATTTAGTCAGACCTTTATCTTTTAAATGAAGAGACTGTTTAATATGCTTGAACAGAGTAAGTTAGAAAATGTAACTTTCTACTACAGAAAAGAAGGTATAAAGCAATTGATTGGTCAATTAGCAACTGTAGATGGATTAGTGAAATTTCAGGGGACAAGGGGTGTTTTTGGAAAGATTTAGTTACACATATGGGTTTCAGAGTGTTTTAGTGAATTGATTGAATGATTAGCATTCATTCAATTGTTGCCAAAGTAAAAAGCCAAGAGATAGATAATTGTAACTTTAGTAATAGAAAGGATATTTACTAGAGAAAATAGAGGAAATAACTATATAAAAGAAAATGATTTTTCTTTTATATAGTTGAATATTACTTTTGAGTAATATAAAATTGCTTATTGTTATTTTATATCAAGATGTAGAAAGAAGGATCTATGAGTACCAAAATAACATCTCTGTTAACGTTCATCCAGATTTTTTAGGATCAAATCAAACCTTCTAAACTACTGTAAAAATCGATGGGGCTTTAAATAGACTTAGTGAATGAGTGACACCATTAAGAAGAAGGAAGATTGTACATGGGAGTGATGTTTAATGTTTAATATGTAAAATTAATCCAAAATAGAGTCGCATTTTGCTTTTATAGCAATTTAAAATTTTTAAATAATATAATTATCGTATATGTTTGTTATTCGTATATGCATTAGAACATGATTGATGTAAGAGAGTGCTCCTATTCTTTTTCAATCACATATTGGTAGAAGTAAAATGTATAGAAAGAGGAGAATGCTATGAGAAAATGGCAGCAGGCAGTATCGGTATTTGTCATCTATTTGTTAATGGCACAGATTGTAGTTGGTAGTTTCCCAGTGTATGCTGAAACGAATGATCATGAACAGCCCATACTAACTGTCACACTCACAACAGATGGAGAGCCTTATATAGATGGTGACATTGCTTCAAGTCCTGTTACTATTCAAGCGACAACAACTACAGTTGATAGTGCTAGTCTACAGATAGAGACTTCTAACGACAAAGGAAATACATGGACAGTATTCAATACTTTAACGCCACTTGTTTTAACAGATGCAGGGGACTATCATATTTGGTTTAGAATCATTGGGCAATCCGCCATTAGTAAGCATGTAATTCGCATCGCAGAACAAAAGCCATCGTTATTGTCAGCAGGTAACTCTATTATTTATGTGGACGCAACTGCTACTGTTGGGAATAATGATGGTACAAGTTGGGACAATGCATTTCAAGATTTACAATCCGCTTTACATAGCGCACTAAGTGGACAGCAAATCTGGATTGCCCAAGGAACATACACACCAACTAGAAAAATGGATGTAAATGATTCACGCAGCGTAGCATTCCGAATGAGAAATGGTGTGGAAATTTATGGCGGTTTTAAAGGTGATGAAGAGACATTAGCGCAGCGAGATTTTAACACATACAAAACTATACTAAGTGGAGCACTTCCTAGTGGAGAAAATGCCTATCATGTATTTTATCATCGATATGACCCTGATGTAAGTGTATTAAATGAAACAGCCATTCTCGATGGTGTCACCATTACGGGAGGTTTTGCTAATAAGGGGACGCATATGTATGGTGGTGGGATGTACAATAGCGATGGCAATAACCCACTCTTAAGAAATGTCCTATTTACCGGGAATAAGGCACAGGGAGATGGTGGAGGCTATGGAGGTGCTATGTATAATACTAGAGGAAGTAACCCGATTTTAACAAATGTTCTATTTAATGGAAATGAAGCGTACCTAGGTGGCGCTATCTACAATGCTAGTAGTAGTCCAAGATTAAGTGGTGTCAAATTTGATGGAAATAAAGCGACTGGCTATGGAGGCGCTATCTATAATGGTGGTAGCAGTAGTCCGACTTTAACAAATATAACATTTACTAGCAATGAAGCAGTATACGGAGGTGGTATATACAACGGTAACGTGAGTAATCCCATCTTAACGGAAGTTGAATTTAATAGAAATAAGGCAACTCAACATGGTGGTGGCATGTACAATTATGCCAATAATCCAACTTTAACAAACGTAACCTTTAATGAAAATGAAGCTACTTTTTATGGAGGTGCTCTATACAATGATGCTAGCAGTCCCAACTTAATGGAGGTAACATTTAGCGAGAATAAGGCGGAGTATGGAGGAGGGATGTTTAATACTGGTAGCAATAGTAGTCCACTATTGAAAAATGTGCTATTCAATAAAAATCAGGCAAGTCAGTTAGGAGGAGGGATGTTTAATACGAACTATAGTATCCCAAGCTTAACTGATGTAACGTTTGATCAAAACAATGCAATCAATGGGGGCGGCATGCACAATACCAATAGTAGCCCGATGATGACAACTGTAACATTTCGTGAAAATAAGGCCGGTTATGGTGGAGGGGCTATGTCTAATGATGGTGTCAGTAATCCAATTTTAACGAATATGCTATTCATTGGAAATGAAGCGTATATTGGGGGCGGTATGTTCAATGATGGCAGTAGCAGCCCCAATTTAAGAAATACGTTATTTACTGGCAACAAGGCAGATTTTGATGGTGCTACTATAAGTACTGACTCTCCAACTAGTAATATCATCTTAACGAATGTGACCATCAGTGGCGATGTTCCGAAATATGGAGTGGGTGCTATTTCTGGAGGTGGCTCAGCTAGTAAAATTCAAAATAGTATTATTATCGGAAATAACAAGAAAATTGCCTTTTATAATTATAAAGGTAAAGTTGAAAATAGCTTGCTCGATGTGGAAGTAGGAAAGAACATAAGAGGGAAACTATTTGATACGACTGGGACGGCTGTTGATACGCCCACTTATCTGCCAACAGATGTGTTTATGGATTCAAGCAAGAAAGATTATCGCTTAAAAGCAGATTCTCCAGTAATAGATCAAGGGAATGCTAGTTATCCTGAATTAGCAGATATAACAACAGACCTTGCTGGGAAAAAACGTGTGCAAGGAGCGGCGATTGATTTAGGCGCGTATGAAGTGCCAAATTATTATAACATTATCTACGATGCAAATGGAGCAACGGGAGGCAGTGTGCCACAAGATGATCAGAAATATGAAGAAAATGCCCTTGTGACAGTGAAGGTTAATAGCGATAATCTTGTGAAAACAGGCTATACCTTTAAAGGCTGGAATACACAAGCAGATGGTAAAGGCACAGCATATGCAGTGGATGATACCTTCCCAATGGGTACAGATAATATTATATTGTATGCGGAGTGGGTAGCTAACCAAACATATACAGTCAAATATGATGCAAATGGCGCAACAAGTGGTATAGTGCCACAGGATAGTCCATTATATGAGGAAAATGAAAAAGTGATGGTACAAGGAAATAGTGGAAATCTAGTAAGAACAGGCTACACATTCAAAGGCTGGAATACACAAGCAGATGGTAAGGGAATATCCTATGCCGAAAATGCAACCTTTCAAATGGGAAAAGCCGATGTCATCTTGTATGCCCAGTGGACAGCGAACCCAACTTATACAGTCATATATAATGCAAATGGTGCAACAAGTGGGACAGTGCCAAAGGATAGTACATTATATGAAGAAAATGAAACAGTAATGGTACAAGGAAATAGTGGAAATCTAGTAAGAACAGGCTATACTTTTGCGGGCTGGAATACAGCACAGGATGGTAAGGGTATAGCCTATATAGCAAATACGCCTTTAATAATAGGTGAGGCAGATATAATTTTGTATGCTCAATGGATAGCGAATTCTTCAACACCTGGTGGAGGTAATGCCAATGGTCCTTCAATGCCGCATGGAGGTAGTGCTTCTCATCCATCAACGTCTATTCAAATATCCTTCGAGACAAATGGTGGCCTATCTTTAGAGGACATGGAGATTACCTATAATACAAGAGTCAGTGATTTACCTGTACCAACAAAGGAAGGTTTTCGTTTTGACGGTTGGTATATAGATAAAGCGCTAACGATACAATGGGCTGAAGATACGCTTATGAGGGAGAATTTAACGCTCTATGCAAAATGGATAATATTGCCAACAAAAGAACCGAAAGAACCACAGCAATCCCCACAGTCAAAGCCTTCCGTGGTGACTTTCGAAGATATCGAAAACCATTGGGCACAGGATATGATTGAGGCATTAGCAACGCAGGGCATTATTAAAGGATATGAAGATGGTACTTTCCGACCGAATGAATCAATTAGCCGCCAGCATGTTGCCTCATTATTCACACGTGCTTTTGAATTCGAGGTGATTCGCCCAACAGCAGCCTTTTCGGATGTAGCACCAAACCATATGTACTATGATGCGATTATGACCTTACAGCAGGCAGGCATTATTGATGGAGCGGATGGAGCATTTCGTCCAACAGACAATATTACACGGGCACAATTAGCTAAAATTTTAGCAAATACACTACAACTGAAATCAGAAGGTAAGAGTTCTTTTAAGGATGTAGATAGCAATCATTGGAGTGTTGGCTATATTGCGGCATTAGAGCGAGCAGAGATTACATTAGGGGATAATGGCAAGTTCCACCCTGAAGCTTCTGTGACAAGAGCCCAATTGGCGGTTTTTATATACCGAGCAATGCAGCAATAAAAATGATTTTTTAGGCGTGAGGCTATCTAACAGCTTCGCGCCATTATACTATGAAAGAGTAATATTTTTGTTGAATATTACTTTTGAGTAATATAAAGTAGTGAATAGATAGTGAGGGTAATTCTGATGAATCACTAAATAAAGAAGAAGGAGGGATTCGATGCAACAACCGTTAAAAAAGTGGAAGCTATTGTTAGTCACTAGTGTTGTTATTATTTTATGTAGTTTGGGCTTGTTACCAAATGCAACAAAGGCAGCAGAAATTACAGTTAATGGAGAGGTTCTATCCTATATCCAATACCTAGAAGGAGATTCTGCAGGGATTCTCCATATATATAGTGGAGATTATTTAACAAAAAATTTTACCGATAGAGATAGTTTACCGACAGATGCGAAATGGATAACATTTTTTCCAATTACTCTGCCATTAGATAATGGTATAGAATACATGTTTAGTCGTGATGGAAAATCTGTAGAAAAGCAGTATGTTCACAATTGGACTGATATTCCTTCTGATGTTAAGTGGATAACAGTAAGTAATTTTGATGGTGATATTGGGAGTGGGAAAAACCCAATAACGAATCAAAAATACCGCTATAGTGTAGATGGTGTAAATATTGTGGAAAGTGCTACCGTTCCTGCTAATGCTTTATGGGCTAATTTAAGCTACTATGAAACCATTTCTAATGGAACACATAAACGTTTAAGGTATGAAAAAGTGAATTACACATTAAAATTAAATCCAACACCACCAGTGATCAATTTAACAAAGTCCCCTACAGGATGGACAAATGGTGATGTTACAGTTACGGCAAATATTAGTAGTGAAAGTGATTTGAAGATTCAAAAGTGGGATTATGGCATTCAAAATGAATCATATTTTAATACAGCTGGAAACTCATTAGTAGATTCTTTTGTTAGTATAGATCAAAATCGAACGATTACGTGGTATGCAAGGGATATTTTATTAAATTCAACTGTTCAAACGATTACTATTGATAATATCGATAAAGATGCACCAATCATTACAAGTGGCAATATGACCATAATTACCAATCAGAAATTAGAAGTTCCAATTACCATTACTGATAGTAAAAGTGGAGTGAAAACGAAGAAATGGGCATTTGGAAATCAAAATGAATCTTATTTTTTGACGGGAGGAAATCCGTTCACTGAGAATAAAATTGTTGTGGATAATTTTGGGACATATACATTGTTTGCGGAAGATCATGCAGGAAATAAGTCAATCTCCACCGTGCATTTATATTCAGCGGATTTAGAGGGCTTACATTTAAATGAAGGAACGCTTTCTCCACAATTTTCTAAAAAAATACTTTCTTATGATGTCAATGTAATGAACACAGTTTCAACCGTTACAGTGATACCAAATGCTATAGATTCAACTGCAACAGTTAAGGTTAATGGGAATCTAGTCAGTAGTGGTGCAACATCAGCTACAATTCCCCTTAATGTTGGAAGTAATACAATATTAATAGAAGTAACAGCTTTAAATAGCACAAAAAAGACATACCAAGTGAAAGTAACGCGGGCGCTATCAAGTAATGCTAATCTAATTAGTCTTACTTTAAGCTCAGGAATACTATCTCCTGAAATTAGCTCAGGAGATAGCAATTATACAGCAAGCGTAGAGAATGCCATTACTAGTTTAACAATAACACCAACAACAGCAGATGCTACAGCTAAAATAAAGGTGGACGGGCATGCGGTGAGTAGTGGCATAGCATCAAATCCGATTCCGCTGAATGTAGGACAGAATACGGTAACAATCGAAGTAACAGCAGAAGATAACACAACGCAGAGGACCTATACAATTACGATAACGAGATTCCCATCGAATAATGCTAACCTGAGTGATCTCACTCTAAGCACGGGGTCATTCCTTCCTGTATTTAATGGGGGAGATTTCACCTATACAGCAAGCGTAGAGAATGCTATTACTAGTTTAACAGTAACACCAACAGCAGCAGATGCCACAGCTAAAATAAAGGTGGACGGGCATGCGGTGAGTAGTGGCACAGCATCAGATCCGATTCCGCTGAATGTAGGACAGAATACGGTAACAATCGAAGTAACAGCAGAAGATAACACAACGCAGACCTATACAGTAACGGTAACGAGATTCCCATCGAGTAACGCAAATTTAAAAAGTCTAACGTTGAATTATGGAAATTTGAAGCCGTCATTTGATTCTCAAATTGAAAAATATTCAGTTAATGTTGATGTAAATGTGAATAGTATAGATTTAACACCAATACTGGATGACCATGATGCAACGCTGATGATTAATGGAATACCAAGCAGCAGTGGAAAGAAAATGACAGTGTCACTAAACTTCGGGGCAAATACTATTTTACTAGAAATAACAGCACCAGACGGGGTTACGAAAAAGAAATACAAAGTTGAAATATATCGTGAACAGCTACCAGCACCCGTAGATTCACCACAAATTCCAGGAAACTCAGCGCCTGTAGAGCCAGCAGCACCAGCACCAATAGAGCTTCCTCAGCTGGTACCGACTGATCCTAAGCAACCGCAAGAGCCCATTACAGATATTATCTTTTCAGACGTGCCCGTGCATCATTGGACTTACACAATGATTGGTGATTTTGCTAAACGTGGATATATTACAGGGTATGTGGATGGTACTTTTAAACCAAATGATCCGATTTCTCGTCAGCATGTTGCGTTAATATTTTCCCGTATTTTTAAACTAAATCCCATACAGGAAGCACAAACATTTAAGGATATTCCACTAAATCATCGGTATTATGAAACCATCAAGTTGGTGCAACAAGCTGGTCTGTATCAAGGTATTAACGGATACTTTAAGCCAAATGAAAATATGACACGTGCTCAAATAGCGAAAGTATTAGCTATAGCATTAAACTTATCACCAACGAGCACACATACATTTAAAGATATTCCATCAACACATTGGGCACATGACTATATTATCGCTCTGGCGGCAAATGATATTGCGTTAGGGGATAACGGTTACTTTAAACCAGAATCTTCAGTAACACGTGCCCAATTTGTAGCATTTTTATACAGAGCCTTACAACAATAATAAAATCCAACATGGTTCATATTTGTATAATTTTGTTAATCAACATGTGTGATTATGGGATAAAGGGGATGTTATGAGAAGAACATGGCAACAAGTGGTTTCGTTATTTGTCATCAGGTTGTTACTTATACAACCTGTGTGTGGTAATGTGACCGTATTTGCAAATATAAATGAGACACTTCATTTTACAATTACAACAGAATCCATCATCAGGTGACAATAAATACAAATGGTGGTACAATACTTCCGCCATTAGAGGTTGCTTATAATACAAAAATAAGTGATTTACCTTTGCCTACCAAAGATGGTTTTCGCTTTGGAGGCTGGTATGAGGATGCAGCATTTAAAATTAAGTGGGATGAAGATACAGTTATTCGAGAGAATTTAGTAATATATGCAAAGTGGATACCTTTGCCAGTGTACGAATCAGACACACCGCAGCACTGGTAAGGTTCGATGATATGGATAGCCATTGGGCAAAAGAGATAGTCGAGGAACTAGCGACACTAGAGATTATCCAAGGTTATGAACATGGGACTTTCCGTCCGAATGAACCAATTAGTCGAATGCATGTAGCAGTATTATTTGCTTGCACCTTCGAGTTTGAATCAATTCGCTCAGCAAAAGTCTTTTCTGATATAGCACCAAAACCTATCTACTATGAAGAGATCAACACGCTACAGCAAGGGGGAATTATTGATGGGTGGGGTGACACATTCCGACCATTAGAAGCTATTACATGTGCACAAGTAGCAAAAATTTTAGCAAAAACATTACAACTAACTTCTGAGGGTACAAGTTCATTTAGTGATGTTTCTAGTAATCATTGGAGCATGGATTATATTGCAGCACTAGAACAGGTTGAGATTGCATTGGGGAGTAATGGTGAATTTTATCCCAAAACGCCAGTAACACGTGCCGAGCTAGCGACCTTTTTATTCAGGGCACTCCAATTTTAACTATCTTTTGTGTAATCTAACAGCTTCACATCGTTATGAACACTGTAAAGTCGAATATTACTTTAAGTAATATAGATTAGCGATGAATAGATATTTTTATAATCACATTTGAAAGCTCATTAATTTAAAGAAGAAAAGTAATGGATATTACGTATAGCAACAAAGGGTAAAAATATTTTCTATTTGTAAATAGTCCAATAGATAGAAGAAATTATAAGTTAAATTAGTCTATTATTAGAAGTAGAAAAAACTGATTTTTCTATTTTTCTAGTTGTATATTACTTTAAAGTAATATAGAATCAAAAATAAGCAGTGATTATCATTAGCTTATCTGATGGTTGTTCACTCAATAGAGAAAAGAAAGTGAGGTGAAAAGTAATGATGTTTCCTCCAATGGGTTTCCCAAAAGGCGATACAAAGCCATTCGGTAAATAATTATTACCTCAAGGTCTGACTTTTTAGTCAGACCTCATCTTTTGAAATTTAATCAGGGAAGGCTGTTTACCATGCTTGAACCAATATATGAATTAGAAAATGTAACTTTCTACTATAAAAAAGGTAAATTTAAAGCAAATAATGGCATTTCATTGACTATATATAAAGGTGAAATAATTGGATTATTAGGCCCGAATGGTGCAGGAAAAACGACATTGATAAAGCAAATGATAGGACAGCTAGCACCAACAGAGGGATCCGTGAAATTTCATCAACAAGAAGTATCTAAGAATCCGAAGTATGTATTGAAACAGACTGCTTATTATTCACAGGAGACTTTTGCTTTATCATTTTTAAAAACATGGGAAGCCATTTATTTTACGGGTAGATTAAAGGGGCTTTCCAAAAAAGAGTCGAAGCAACAGACAGATAATATTTTGCTGAGGTTAGACATGGAAGCTTATCGAGATAAGCTACTGTCAAAGCTTTCGGGTGGTCAAAGAAGACTCATTAGTTTAGGAGCAACTTTGATTGGTCAGGCATCTGTTATGATTTTGGATGAGCCTACAAATGAGCTGGATCCATTAAAACGGAAATTAGTATGGGACATCATTCGTGAGCTTAACCAAAAGGGTACAACAATTATTTTAGTCACTCACAATATTTTGGAAGCTGAAAAAGTTGTTCATCGTGTAGCTGTTATAGATAACGGAAAGCTTTTAGCCATTGACCATGTCGAAAAGCTAAAGAGAAGAGTAGACCAAAGAATGCGTTTAGAAATTTATGCGCAGGAGGCCTCTATTCACAATATCAAAGACAGACTGAAAGATTTTGGACAAGCAGAATTAGTAGAGGATACAAAACTCACGATGTTAATCGAGAAAAATATGGTTCGTACTATTGTTGAAATAATACAGGATGAGACATTGAACATTAACCAATACTCTCTGTTTCCACCAAGTCTAGAAGATGTCTATTCACTACTTCAAGAACAGCAAAGGAGTGAATAGTTAATGAATGCCTTTAGTCAATTCTTTGTTGAATTACTTATTTTATTTCGTATACAAATAGCCATCGTAAGGCATCAATTATTATGGATTATTGCAATGTCTTCCATTTTTCCAATAGTTACTTTAGTGTTTCTCGAATTTTTACTGGGTGAATCTAGCTCTGAACAATTGGCACGATTAATTATCGGTAATATGATTTTTAGTATTCTATTAATGGGTATGAATATTCTAGGGCAGGATATCTCGTATCAAAAATTTGGGGGCTATTTTACATATTACTCCTCCCTTCCCATTCGAAAGGTTAATTTTATTTTATCTTTGTTGTTTTATGGTATTTTAACTTCCTTACCTTCGTTTATTATTGTATTTACGTTTGGTCAGCAAATTTACGGGGTCAATCTTCATTTTGAGTGGCTTCTACTACCAGTCGCTTTATTGGCGATTTTTAGTGTAGTAGGCATTGGTGTATTAATGGGGTTTTTATCTCCAAATCCTCAATTTACAAATATTGTAGCGCAATTTTTGTTGATGTTTGTTACTTTCTTAACACCAGTTATGATTGAGCTGAAAGACCTTCCCATCGTTCTGCAGTGGATTTCCTACGTGTTACCAACAACATATGTAGCGAATGTATTACACGGTATGCTAACGGTTGGATGGACCAATTCTACATTCATAGATGTTCTAATCTTACTCATTTTTTCCTGTTTTTCTTATCTATTAATCAGTAAAAAAATACATTGGCGTGTTCAATAAATTATTTGAATAGGGAGTTAAATTTAAAATGAAAACTTTTGAAACTAAGTTAGAGCAGTACGCGGAATTGGTCATAAAAGTAGGGATTAATATTCAACAAGGACAGACTTTAGTGATTTCTGCCTCAATGGCTGCTGCCGATTTTGTTCGAAGGGTTTGCCGACATGCCTATCTCAATGGTGCACATTATGTTTATATAAAGTGGATTGATGAAGAGCTTGCTCGAATTGAATATGAATATATGACAGAGCAAGGCTTAGCCTATACACCAGATTGGCTTGTGAAGGGGTATGAAGAAATGGCGAGTAGTGGTGCCGCTTTTCTTTATATTATTTCACCCCACCTGCAAAATATGGAGGGAATAGACCATGTTAAGGTAGAAAAAGCAGAGTATGCTTCTGCACTTGCTTTTCGTTCTTTTACCGAAAAATTGATTAAAATGCAAGTTAGTTGGACTGTTATTGTTTATCCGACGGAGCAATGGGCAGCATCTATTTTCCCTGACTTAGAGCCCAAAAATGCTCTTGAGGAATTATGGGAAAAGTTTTTTGAAATACTAAAATTAAGTGAAGAGAGCCCACTACAAGCCTGGGAAGAGCATGTTGATACATTAAATAAAAGGGCCACATTATTGAATGAAAAGTATTTCCGTTATTTACATTTCATTAGCGAAGAAACAAATTTAAAAATAGAGCTACCACAAAATCATCGTTGGGTTAATGGCTTGGAAACGAATGACATGGGAAGCTCATTTATTTGTAATATGCCGACTGAAGAAATTTATACAACACCACTCAAAAAAGGAGTAAATGGCATAGTCAAAAATACAAAGCCATTAGTTTATGAAGGGCAGATCATTGATCAATTTACACTTACATTTAAAGATGGTGAAATTACTGATTTCTTTGCAGAAAAAGGGATGGATGCATTACAAAGTATTCTTCAAAAAGACGAGGGTGCTAGATATATAGGTGAGGTTGCATTGGTTCCTCATGATTCTGCAATCTCTGCGAGCAATCTACTATTTTATCATAATTTATTTGATGAGAATGCATCCAGTCATTTAGCCATTGGGCAAGCCTATGCTTCAGGCTTGAAAGAAGATGGTGCAAACCTAGAAAACATAAATAATAGTATGATCCATATTGATTTTATGATAGGCTCACAAAAATTAAAGGTGAATGGAATACGAGAGGACGGTACTGCCGAAGCAATTTTAGTGAATGGTAAATGGGTAATTAAATAAGGGGGAAGATGAATGGAAATAGTGCAGTGTAAGACTGATAAGGATTATGAAAAATTCGCTGTTTTCTTTTTGCAAAATAGAAATATATTTGATGATATGTATCCGATTTTAGATACACTTGGTAGTTTATATGTCATGATAGAGGAAACAAATCTGCTCCTCTTTCAAAATACACAGCAGGAAGTATTTGCTGCAGCAAGCTATACATTGGGTGTAAGAGAAGATCAATTTAAAAATAAACATATCGTTTTTATTGATTGCGCACTATTAAAGAAAGAATATCAAAATAGTCGATCCTTTGTTAGGGGTTTTCTACAAATGCTAAAACATATTTTAGAAGAACACCCAGAAGTGAAGGAAGTCCAATTTTATGCTTATCGCCATCATGGCTATATTCACCGTCTATATAAAAAGTTTGCCACTATTATAGATGAAAAAGAAGGATATTTTGGAATGCAAGATGTCTTCTCTGTAGAATTTCACAAATTGACTACTTTTTTAGAGGAATTTAATAAAAAACAAACCATTTAAACGGAATGGATAAAGGGCTATTTCAGGCAATATTTCTATAAAAAATGCTACAATAAAAGAAAAAAAGAGGCGATGTACGTGAATAACGTCATTGATTTTATTGCAAAAAAAAAGGAACGTGAAGACCGAAAGCGTGCTCAGGATTTAGAACGTTATGTAGCTACACAATGTAATTTTCAACACCCTGAAAATATTGATGCTCTTGTAGAGGACAAATTGATTGAGGTTAAAGATCATACGTTATTTCTTGGCTTTCTATCCATTTTAAAGGATGAGCAAATAGAACCGTTAGATATTTTTCAAGATGTCTTTTCATTAGAGCCCCCTCGTTTTGAAATGACCTACAATATGAGATGGTGGTCAGTTGTGCAATTGGCATTTACATTTTTAACAATTCTCAAGGAAAATGAGCCGCATACCTATGCTGATTTTTTAGGTCTCTCCAAATAACCTAAGTATGTGTACGTCTGTAAAGCAAATGTACACATACTTAGGTTTTTCCGTATCTACCCTCGCTAGCTTTACAAGCCTACTATATTTATTCATTAAATTCATAGATTTTTATAATTCCTCAATAATTTTTACTAAATATTCTTAACACCTCCATACTTGCTTAATGTTTGTTTTATAACATTACGTTTGTAAGCAAATAAAAATAAAGCAAAACAAATGGAGGGTCCAACACATGACAATTCAAAAACTGTGGAAAAAAGGTCTAATTGGTGCATTAGCTATTTCCATGTTGGCAGCTTGTTCTGACAGTTCATCTAGTGCAAATGAGGTAAAAAAGGACTTATCGCTTGAGGACATTACAGAAAAAGCAAAGGAAGAAGGCATTGTTAATTCTGTCGGTATGCCAGATACATGGGCGAACTGGGTGGAAACATGGGAGGAACTTGGGACCGAATATAGTATCAAACACAAGGATACGGACATGTCGAGTGCTGAGGAGTTAGCCAAGTTTGAAGCAGAGAAGGATGATGCTACCGCAGATATTGGAGATGTCGGGATTGCTTTTGGACCAATCGCTAAGGACAAGGGCTTAACATTACCATACAAAACGTCTTATTGGGATGAAATACCTGATTGGGCTAAAGATGATGAAGGACACTGGATTGTTGGCTATACGGGGACCATTTCTTTCTTGACAGATAAAAATAATGTGAAGAATGCTCCAACATCATGGGAAGATCTAAAAAATGGAGATTACACAGTCAGTATTGGGGATGCATTAACAGCTAACCAAGCACAGTTTGCCATCTTAGCAGCGGCTATGGCATTTGGTGGAGATGAGTCGAACATCCAACCAGGTATAGATTTCTTTGCAGAATTAGCGAAGCAAGGACGTCTACAGGGAGATCCATCAGTAGCGAACCTAGAAAAAGGTGAAATAGATGTTGCGATCTTATGGGACTTTAATGCATTAGGTTATCGTCATCAAATTGATGAGGACCGCTTTGATGTAGTGATACCTAAAGAGGGATCTGTCACTTCTGGTTATGCAACGGTAATTAACAAATATGCCAAAAACCCACATGCTGCCATGCTCGCACGTGAATATATTTTATCTGATGCAGGTCAAGAAAATTTAGCAAAAGGCTATGCGCGTCCAATTCGAGACGGAGTAAAATTACCACAGGATGTAAAAGATTTACTATTACCCGCTGATATGTATACGAATGCACAACCTGTTAAAGATCAAAAGACATGGGAAGATACAACGAAGCAAATCCCTCAACTCTATCAAGAGCAGGTGTTAATCCATGCAAAATAACAAAGTGGTTCTCATTGTTATCGATGCATTGCGCTTTGACACAGCCTGCACACATATGGGGTTCTTGCACCATTTAGTCGAGCGTCAGGTAGCTGCTCGCTATAAGGTTTGCTCAGAGGTGCCGTCTTTATCAAGACCATTGTATGAGACGATTTTAACAGGTACACCCCCTATTGTACATGGTGTTACCAGCAATATGACAGTGCGTTTATCGAAAGGGCAAAGTGTCTTTCATATCGCAAAGGAGCATGGTTTAACTACAGCAGCCTCCGCCTATTATTGGGTGAGTGAGCTTTATAATAGAGCGCCATTTAATCATATGGAGGACAGGCTACAACTCGATACACAATTACCAATTGACAACGGTATGTTCTATTTTGAGGATCATTATCCAGATAGTCATGTATTTGCTGATGCAGCATGGTTAATGGCTCAAAAGCAGCCTGATTTCCTGTATATTCATCCAATGAATGTTGATGATGATGGTCACAAATTTACGGCAGATTCTGCTCAATATCGCAATCGAGTTTTAGCGGTG
The DNA here is from genome assembly GCF_043359455.1 of Lysinibacillus sp. PWR01. NCBI lineage: Bacteria > Bacillati > Bacillota > Bacilli > Caryophanales > Bacillaceae > Lysinibacillus > Lysinibacillus sp. PWR01. Next base: position 268,138 of record NZ_JBHERJ010000047.1, read on the forward strand.
GATGCTTTACTGTCATTGTTTATTCCAAAGTGTATGGCGCTGGGCTATGAGGTTATCGTTACGGCTGATCATGGCATGACAAGAGATGGTAATCATGGCGGCACAACGCATGAGGATCGTCATGTCCCGCTATTTGTCATTTCAGATGCTGTAAAGGCAGGTATAAAAGAAGGCATTATTTCTCAATTACAAGTTGCACCACTGTGCTGTCATTTATTAAATATCAAGCCTGCTGAAGATATGGTGCCACTCCTGTTAGAAGGTGTCTTTACAGCAAAAGAGGTTTAAATAAATAGTAGTCGCTCTTATTCTAAGGAGCGACTATTATCCCCATAAGCCGCAAGTCATTTATAGAAAGAAGTGAGTGTGTTGATATCGAAGCGGCAATCCATTGCTTGGCTTTCGCCTTTTCTTGTATTACTATTATTGTTTTTCTTAGTACCGCTCCTATATATGCTCATTACCAGCTTTCAAAATAGTGAGGGCTTTACACTGAAGCAGTATGAATCAATTTTTACGAACCACTACATTCTTCAAGGTTTTAAAAATAGTATTACATTATCTGTTATCTCAGCTATGATTGCGTTACTTATCACCTTGTTTGCAGTTTATGCCATGATGAACTTTTCAGAGCCAGTACGGGAGAAGATTTTAATACTTACGAACTTAACCTCCAATTTTTCAGGTATTCCGCTAGCATTTGCTTTTATCGTTTTACTTGGCAATAGTGGTTTATTTACATTGTTATTTGACAAATGGGATATTGATGTGTTGACATCCTTTTCATTATACAGTTGGAGCGGTTTGTTACTTATTTACATTTACTTTCAGCTGCCATTATCACTAATGCTACTATATCCCATTTATGATGGAATTCAGCAACAGTGGAAGGAGGCGGCAGCCATTCTTGGGGCATCTGGCTGGCAGTTTTGGATGAAAATTGGTCTCCCTGTTATGCTCCCGGGGATTGTGGGAACCTTTAGTGTATTGTTTGCTAATGCAATGGGCGCGTATGCCTCTGCTTATGCATTAACAAGCAGTAATTATAATTTAGTGGCGATTCGTATCGGCTCCTTAATAAAAGGTGATATTTTTGCTCAGCCAGAGCTAGCTAGCGCCATTGCAGTTATATTAGCAGTGACAATGGTGACGGCCATGCTGATCAGTGAGTGGAGCATCTCTAAAACAAGGAGGAAAGTAAAATGAAAAAGCGTGGTTTGGCTGATTTCTTTTTCCTTCTGCTCGTGGGATATTTACTATTACCAGTGTTAGCAACAATGCTCTATGCGTTTGCAACAAAATGGAATAAAACGATATTGCCAGAAGGACTCACATTAAAATGGCTTTCCACATTGTTTCGTGATACTGATTTTATTCAAGCATTCGGCCGTTCAGTTCTTTTAGCAGGGGGTGCCGTTAGTATCGCGCTCCTTGTCATTGTGCCAGCCATTTTCGTCATCGTCCTATACTTTCCAAGATACGAAAAATGGATACAGATGGCAGTGGTGATGGTGTATTCTTTTCCAGGAATTATTTTAGCTGTAGGGCTTATACGCGTTTATAGCCAAATAGGTATACCGATGATATTTGTTGTTTTAGGTGCTTATGTTGTGGGGATTCTTCCTTATATCTATCAAGGTACACGAAATAGTTTAAGAAATATAGATGCGAGGCAACTGCTTGATGCGGCTCAATTGCTAGGCGCATCAAAAAGGCAGGCATTCACAAAAATTTTACTGCCTACCGTTTATCCAGGCTTATTTGCGGGGGCATTATTATCCTTCTCGGTCTTATTTGGTGAGTTTGTCTTAATTAATCTTGTTGTAGGTTCTCGCTTTGAAACCGTTCAAATTTATTTAATGAAAAAGCTTAGCACAAGTGGACATATTGCTAGTGCTGTTGTTTTCATCTATCTCGTACTAATGGGTCTTTTAACATTCGTCATTGCTATCGTAACGAAACGATCGAAAGGTGCTACAATTCTATGAGTTATCTTGTTATTGAAGGGCTTCATAAAAAATATGGACAAGTATCTGTTTTAACCAATATTCACATGGAAATTCAAAAAGGCGAATTTATCACACTATTAGGTCCTAGTGGCTGTGGAAAGAGTACGATTTTGCGTATTGTTGCAGGTTTAACAGATGCATCGGCAGGTAAGATTTTGATTGAAGGAAAAAATATGAGTGGCGTACAACCGAAGGATCGTCAAGTGGGTATGGTCTTTCAATCCTATGCACTTTTTCCTAATATGACGGTGCTTGAAAATGTTGCTTTTGGTTTGCGTATGCAAAAAGTTAATAAGGCAGATATAGAGCAGCGTGTTCATGAAATGCTAGCGCTTGTTCATCTAAGTGAGAAAGCTAATGCGTACCCGAAAGAATTATCGGGAGGTCAACAGCAGCGTGTTGCTCTAGCTCGTGCATTAATTGTCCGTCCTAAAGTACTGCTATTAGATGAACCACTTAGTGCGCTTGATGCTCAAATTCGCAAAAAACTACAAGCAGATTTACGAGCAATTCAACGAAAATTAAATATGACAATGATTCTAGTTACGCATGATCAGGAGGAGGCAATGGCTGTTTCGGATAGAATATTTGTCATGAATAATGGCAGCATTGCCCAAAACGGTACGCCAACGGAAATCTATATGAGACCAAATAATGAATTTATTGCTAATTTTATCGGTCATTATAATGTTTTTCCACGCCAAACTTTAGAAAAAATGCTTGGAGCATCTTTAATAGAGCAATCCACGAAATTTGCAATACGCCCTGAGGCATTACATCTCGAGCAACGAGATGGAGACTTATGTCTCTCTGGGGTTGCCAAACAATCATTAATGAGCGGCAATATTATTCGTACTACATTTGAAGGAGAAATGGCGTTTGCAATGGAACAACTGCATCAACAAGGGTATTCGATTGAAATGGGAAAATCCTATAAATGTTATGTCGCACAAGAAGATGTGATTGCGCTATCATGACTTACGCTAAACTGGAAAGATTTGATTTTATTTTAAAACAATTAGATTCTGAAGGGAAAATTATTGTTGCCAATATTGCTGATGCCCTTCAGGTAGCACCAGAAACAATTCGCCGGGACTTTGATGAATTAGAGCAACAGCATTTATTATCAAGAGTTCATGGTGGGGCTATTAAATATACGAATGTACGTAATGAACCGGTATTTTTACGCAAGCTACAAATGCACAAGGACGCAAAGAGACAAATTGCTCGTATTGCAGCAAAACGCATTTGCGATGGCGATACTATTGCAGTAGATACAGGTACTACAACAGTACATATAGCCGATTTTTTACTAGCTGTGGAAGATATAACGGTTGTAACGAATTCAATTGCAGCAGCTATTCAATTTAATTTAGCCATAGAAGAACGACGCATGACAGGCAAGGTCATATTACTAGGGGGCACGGCGAATCCAAAACAATCTTCTGTTGCAGGTGCTATGACGTTAGAGATGCTAGATAATATGAATTTTGATAAGGCCTTTCTATCGTGCGGTGGCATGAGTGAGGGCATTGTTTATGATTACGATTTGGATGAATCTCTTATTTCAAAGAAAATGCTCAAGCATAGCAAAGTGAGTTATTTATTAGCTGATGCATCCAAAATCAATGGCAAATCATTTTTTCAAATCTGTCATCTTGATGAATGTACAGAAATTCTTTGCGAAAGCACTTGTCCATTAGAGTGGCAGGCGTATGAGGAAAAATGGACGATATGTAATGGAGGGAAGAGTGGATGACAATAGATTATCACGTACATTTAGAAGAGGGACCTTATTCATTTCGCTGGCTAGAGCGTACATCGCAGGCACTGGAGTTTTTTTATCCGGATGATGAAACGGAAAAAGGCTCCAAACAACAAATAACTTGTCATTTACAGCGTCTAGCAAGGCGTGTGAAAAATGGCTGTTATAGTGAGGAATGGTTGGATTTATATCTTGAACAGGCAAAGCAGCTCGGCTTACGTGAGGTGGGGATTGTCGATCACTTATATCGTTTTCAAGAAACGCGTGCCTATTTTGAGCGATTTATGAGGCTGGATGAAAGTAAAATTGGACAAATTCAGCGCTATTGGCTGGATCGTGTGATGACAGAAAATATGGATGCTTTTGTGACGACCATTCAGCAGGCAAAGGAAAAATGGCGTCAACATGGCATTACACTGAGACTTGGTATAGAGGCAGATTATTTTGTTGGTGGTGAGGAGGAATTAACTGCTTTGCTAGCAGGTTATCCTTGGGATTATGTAATTGGTTCTGTTCATTTTGTTGATGGGTGGGGCTTTGATAATCCACAAACAAAGTATCTTTTTGAGCAAATGGATCAACCCTCTTTACAACAAAATTATGAGCGTTTTTTTAAAGTAGTAGAGAAAATGATTCTTTCCAATATGTTTGATTTTGTTGCCCATTTAGATAATTTTAAAGTATTTAATTATCAGGTGGAGGATCGTGCGTTTCTTGAAGTTTGGTATAAACGTATTGCAAAGGCACTAACGTCTACTGAAACCGCCACTGAAATCAATGCCGGGCTGTATTATCGTTACCCTGTACAGGAAATGTGCCCGGGTCCTCGTTTTTTACAAACCTTACTTGAGCATGGAGTTGCTTTTACTGTATCCTCTGATGCACATTTCCCAGATGATTTAGGTAAATATACATTTGCCAATACAGAGCTGCTAAAGGGTTATGGCGTTCAAGCTATTGCCTCCTTTGAACAGAGAGTGAAAAAAATGATGACGTTATAGGTTGAGTAAAGGGCACTAAAGCTTCAATGTAGTGCCTTTTATTCGTATTACATAAGTACAATTTTACTCGCATACAAATGATTAAATTCATTTTTATAATGTGAGGCGATTCAGATTGACATCTATTAAAGAACAACCCTTTTTACCTATTATTATACAATCGGGTCAGCATGCGTACGGGGTAGCACGCTCATTTTATGCAGCCTACCGCATGAAAAGTCTTGTCATTGAGCCAGCAAAAAAAGGGAGGACGATGCGCTCACTCCTTTTGAAAGGCTCACAGGGAATTGCCACGCAGAATAGCGGTATTCTGGATTTTCAATACGTTGAACATTTAGATGATCCTACCCGTTTTGTACAAGCGCTAGTGGGATTGGCCATGCAGTGCCAACAAAAGAAATTGATTTTATTAGTTTGTGACTGCTACTATGCAGAGCTTATCATTGAAAATAAAGAGCAGCTTGAAAAGTACTTTATTTTACCTTACATTGATCAGGCTTTACTAAATAGGGTGCAAACAAAGGAGAAGTTCTACAGGCTTTGTGATAAATATCAGTTAAAATACCCCAAAACCATCATTATAACAAAGGAACATCATCCAAATAGAGAAATTCCAATCCAGTATCCCATTATTATTAAACCCTCCAATACCGTTGCCTATACGAACTGTTCCTTTCCTGAAAAGAAAAAAATATATCTAGTGCATGATGCAGATGAGATGCAGCACATTATTCGCTGTATTTATCGTTCTAGCTATCAAGACACCTTAATCGTTCAAGAATTTATTCCAGGCGACGATTCCTATATCCGTGTTCTAGATGTATATGTAGGAAGAGATCGAAAAGTAAAATTAATGTGTCTTAGCAACAAGCTACTCGAAGATCCATCTCCACAAAACAAAGGTATTTCTTTAGCTGTTATGATCGATTATGATGAACAGCTAATGGAATCCATTCGGCATTTTTTAGAGGACATCGGCTATACGGGCTTTGCTAATTTTGATATGAAATATGATGCAAGGGACGGGAAATACAAGCTATTTGAAATGAATTTGCGAGCAGGGGCTTCAAGCTACTATGTGACCGCAAGCGGGTATAATTTAATGCAATATGTGGTGGATGATTATTTATACCAGGTTAATCATGAACGAACATATGTCCAGACGAAGCATGTATGGTCATTACTTCCTTCAAAAACACTATTTAAATACATGAAGAATGAAAAATTAAAAATAGAAGCAAAGCAATTAATGAAAGAAGGGCAATACACGGATGCATTACTATATAAAGAAGATATGAATATCAAGCGTTGGATAAAGCTGAAATTGTATCATTCATATTTACAGATAAAATACAGCAAGTATTTTAATAAGAGCAATAGTTAGCAAATGTGAACTGATGGATAGGACATTAAAACTTTCAGGATAGAACGCCAGAGCTGATGGATAATTACGCCTATCTTCATATAATTAAGTCGAAACCTCGACATTTGAGGCGCAAACCTTGTAGGAAGTATCAACTATTCAGTATAATAATAAAATGGGAATTCAAGTGCATGGATTTCGTTTGAAAGGAGTTACCTGATTGCGATGAATGAGGAACAACGCTTAGCTAATCAACAAGTCAATCAACCAAAAAAAGAAGACAAGCCTGAAAAGGATTATAGTAAATATTTTGAGAGGGTCTTTACAGCTCCATCCTTAAAAGATGCTAAAAAACGTGGGAAAGAAGATGTGAAGTATCATAAGGATTTTAGCATTGCAGAAGAGTTCGCAGGAATGGGCAAAGATCGCACCTTCTATATTCGTACTTATGGCTGCCAAATGAATGAGCATGACACAGAAGTAATGGCCGGGATTTTTATGCAGCTAGGCTACACACCAACAGAGGTGATTGAAGAGGCTGACGTTGTCTTGCTAAATACATGTGCTATTCGTGAAAATGCAGAAAACAAAGTATTTGGAGAACTTGGTTTCCTGCTGAAATATAAACGAAAAAACCCTGAGATGCTAATAGGGGTTTGTGGCTGTATGTCGCAAGAGGAATCTGTGGTTAATAAAATTTTAAGAAGCTACCCACATGTTGATATGGTGTTTGGTACACACAATATTCACCGTCTGCCAAACATTTTAAAAGAAGCCTACATGTCAAAAGAAATGGTCATAGAGGTTTGGTCTAAAGAAGGCGATGTCATTGAAAATCTGCCGAAGAAACGTCTTGGCTCCATTAAGGCTTGGGTTAATATTATGTATGGTTGCGATAAATTCTGTACGTATTGTATCGTTCCATATACACGTGGTAAAGAGCGCAGTCGCCGACCAGAGGAAATCATTGCTGAAGTTCGTGAGCTAGCGGCAGCGGGCTACAAAGAGATTATGTTATTGGGGCAAAATGTCAACGCTTACGGTAAAGATTTTGAGGATATTGATTATCGTCTTGGCGATTTAATGGATGAATTAAGAAAGATCGATATTCCGCGGATTCGATTTACAACGAGTCATCCACGTGACTTTGATGACCATTTAATCGAAGTTCTTGCAAAGCGTGGCAACTTAGTGGAGCATATCCATTTACCAGTACAATCGGGCTCGAATGACGTGCTAAAAATTATGGCGCGTAAATACACACGCGAGCATTTCCTTGGTTTAGTGGATAGAATTAAAGCGGCAATACCTGAAGTAACCTTAACAACAGATATTATCGTTGGCTATCCGAATGAAACAGAGGAACAGTTTGAGGAAACATTGTCCTTATACCGTGAAGTTGGCTTTGACGCAGCCTTTACGTATATTTATTCGCCGCGTGAAGGTACACCAGCTGCAAAAATGATTGACAATGTACCTGAAGAGGTGAAAAAAGAGCGTCTTCAACGTTTAAATGAAGTGGTGGGTGAATACTCTCGCAAAGCATTAGAGCGTTTAAATGGTCAGGTTGTCGAAGTATTAGTTGAAGGCACAAGTAAACGACGCGACGATGTGTTAGCGGGCTATACGAGGAAAAATCGTTTAGTTAACTTCAAAGCACCAGCAGAAGTAATTGGTCAATTAGTGAAAGTAAAAATAACAGAGACTACATCCTATTCACTTACTGGTGAATTTGTGGAAGTCGTAAAAAATGAAAAGGTGGAAGCATAAATGACACAAGTCTTATATACAAAAGAAGATTTAATTAAAAAATCACATGAAATTGCACATATGATTGCAAATACGCCAGAGGTTGAATTTTTCAAAAAGGCAGAAGCGCAAATTAACGAAAATCAACAAGTACGTGAACGTATTGCAAGCTTAAAAAGCTTACAAAAACAAGCGGTTAATTTCCAACACCTAGGGAAAGAAAAAGCATTAAAAATGATTGAAGATAAAATTGCTAAAATCGAGGAAGAAATTAATGCCATCCCAGTTGTGCAACAATTTAAAGAATCACAAGGCGATGTGAATGATTTATTGCAACTTGTTTCAAATACGATCGCAAATAATGTTACAAATGAAATTATTCGCTCAACTGGTGGCGATGTTCTTCGTGGTGAAACGGGTTCATACGTAGAAAATAGTCAACCAGGTAGCTGCTCTTAACAGATTATAGAAATCAAAGCTCGAATGCTGTCATTCGAGCTTTTTTTACGTCTTCTTCTATTGAAGCATTCAGCTGCTATAATAGACCTCTCATCGAAAAGTTTTAAATGATCCATTTCATTCTCTAAAAATATATGTTCACCCAATGGGCGCTACCTGCATATGATGGAGTGAAAAGAGTCGAAGGAGGAATTGCGCTGAAACGTTTACGACAAATCGTGACGAAAGCAGTAGTTGCCAAAGGGAAGAAGAGAACGGAAGAACGTGTAACATTATCACCAACAAATAAACCGACAAGTATTTTAGGGTGCTGGGTAATCAATCACACTTGCTCTGCAAAAAGAGTCGGGAAATTTGTAGAAGTAACAGGGAAATTTGATGTCAATGTTTGGTATGCCTATAGTAATCATTCGAAAACAGCTGTGTTTTCTGAAACGATTCACTATAAAGACAAAGTGAAGCTTCACTATCGAGACGGTGAAATTAGCGTTGGTGATGATGTTCGTGTACGTGTGATACAAGAACCAAATTGTATTGAAGCGATTATCTCTCCATGTGGTACAAAGTTTGAAATTGTAGTGGAACGTGAAGTAGTTGTTGAGGTAATGGGTGAAACAACAATTTGTATTAGTGTCCATCCACTAGACTATGAAGAAGATTGGAGCCTTAATGATGAAAGTTCATCTTCATCCTCATCAAGCTCTAGTTCTAGCTCCTCTTCAAGTCCTGAAGGAGAAGGCAGGTATGTGTTAGAGTCTTCATCGTTTCCTGATGAACGACCAAGATAAGTCTAAAAAACATCATTTTTTGATACATGCGAAATGCTAGCATCTTAAAAAAGGTGAATAAAGCGTTTCGCATGTATCTTTTGTTATAATAAATATATCTATAAGGCAAGAGCGAGGTAAATAGTGATATGACAACATATACACCAATGATGCAACAGTATCTACAGGTAAAGGAAGATTACAAAGATGCCTTTTTATTTTTTAGATTAGGTGACTTTTATGAAATGTTTTTTGAGGACGCAATCAATGCCTCACAAATTTTAGAAATTACATTAACAAGCCGAGATGCAGGCGCAAAAGAGCGAATACCAATGTGCGGTGTGCCGCATCATTCGGCTAAAAATTATATTGAAACACTTGTGCAAAAAGGCTATAAAGTGGCTATTTGTGAACAAACTGAAGATCCAAAGCAAGCAAAAGGTGTGGTCAAACGTGAAGTTGTTCAGCTTATCACACCAGGAACAATTATGGAAGGGAAGGCTCTTGATGGTAAATCTAATCATTTTATTGGAGCGGCAGAGCAATTAGATGACACAACATTTGGCTATGCTTATTTAGATTTATCCACAGGTGAAGCCGTAGCGTCTTCTATTGAAGGCGATGGAAAAGCCTTATTAATGCAAATGCAGGCTTACGGAATTCGAGAACTGATTGTAACGGATAGTTTGCAGCTATTATTAGCAGAGCATGCCGTCAATGCTGGGATCGTACTTTCAATTGAAGTGAATGAAATGCCAATGGACAAAGCAGCAAGTTATCTAGAAGCTGTACCACAACCGTTACAAATTGCGTGTCTTCGATTGTTAGCTTATATTGACCAAACACAAATGAGATCTTTATCACATATTCAGGCATTCACGTTTAATGAAATTAAAAATTATTTACGCATTGATTCTAGCTCAAAGCGCAATTTAGAGCTGATTCAATCGATTCGAGGTGGCGATCAAAAAGGTACACTCTTATGGCTATTAGATGACACGGTGACAGCGATGGGTGGACGGAAATTAAAGCAATGGCTACACCAACCGCTTGCCACACGTTCAGCAATCGAGGCTAGACTAGCGATTGTTACGGATTTATTGGAAGAATATTTTGTACGAACAGAGCTTCAAGCATCCTTAAAACAAGTATATGATTTAGAGCGTTTGGCTGGTCGTGTTGCTTTTGGCAATGTGGGTGGACGAGATTTAGCCCAATTGCGTGATTCTTTACGCCAAGTGCCAACTATTCAACAGCAGTTGGTGGGGTCAAATAAAGAAACATTACAGCAATTAGGTGCGGAACTTGATACATGCTCAGATGTCGAGGCATTATTAGCAAAAGCGATTACAGATAATCCCCCTATTACCATTAAAGAAGGGGATGTTATCCGTGACGGCTATAATGAACGCTTAGACGAACTTCGCTATGCCGCTCGTAATGGTAAGGATTGGATTGCCCAACTTGAACAAGAAGAGCGTGTGAAAACGGGTATTAAAAATTTAAAAATAGGCTATAATCGCATTTTTGGTTACTATATAGAAATTACAAAATCAAATATTCATTTAGCAGATTTAACACGCTATGAGCGAAAACAAACACTGGCGAATGCGGAACGCTATATTACACAGGAACTAAAAGAAAAAGAAGCATTGATTTTAAATGCTGAAGAAGAAAGCTTAACATTAGAGTACAACCTGTTTGTAGAAATTCGTGATGTATTAAAAACTTATATTCCGCGTGTCCAAGCACTAGCAGCAAACATTAGTGAATTGGATGTCTTATTAAGCTTTGCAAGCGTCTCAGAAAAATATCGATTTACGAAACCAGAATTTCATGGTGGACGTGCCCTTAAAATTATAGAAGGACGCCATCCTGTCGTTGAAAAAATGCTGAACAAGCAAATGTATGTACCAAACGATTGTGTGCTAGAAGAGCAGAACAATATGATGCTTATTACAGGGCCGAATATGTCTGGTAAAAGTACTTATATGCGTCAAGTAGCATTAATTGTTGTGATGGCTCAAATGGGCTGCTATGTACCTGCTGAAAAAGCGAAGCTACCAATTACCGATCAAATTTTTACTCGGATTGGGGCGGCTGATGATTTAGCGGCAGGACAATCTACATTTATGGTGGAGATGCTTGAATCGCAACATGCTATTATGCATGCAACAAAAAATAGCTTAATGCTATTTGATGAAATTGGACGTGGAACATCGACCTATGATGGTATGAGCTTGGCACAATCGATGATGGAATATATTCATGACAAAATAGGAGCCAATACGTTATTTTCTACGCACTATCATGAATTGACAGCACTTGAAAAGGATTTGCCACGCTTACAAAATGTGCATGTTTCAGCCACTGAAAAAAATGGTACGGTCGTTTTCCTGCATAAGGTGAAAAAAGGAGCGGCTGATAAATCCTATGGTATACATGTGGCACAGCTTGCTCAATTACCTGAGGAAATTTTAGCTAGAGCACGTGTATTACTTGAGAACTTTGAGGCAGGGAAAGAAGTAGTTGCCGAAACACAGGTGATAGCTGAACAACCAATACAGATGTCTTTATTTACAGAGGACGAACCGATTTCCCCAGCCGGGACAAAGGTGCTAAAGAAATTAGAAAAGGTAAATATTCTAGGTACTTCACCGATGCAGGCAATGAATATTTTATATGAGCTACAGCAAGAGCTAGTGAACGCTAAAAAATAAAGGAGTGATACGTTAGTGGGAAACATACAAATTATGGACGAATGGCTATCCAATAAAATCGCAGCAGGAGAGGTAGTAGAAAGGCCAGCTTCTGTTGTCAAAGAGCTAGTGGAAAATGCTATTGATGCTGGGAGTACGTCCATTGATGTTTTTTTACTAGAAGCAGGTCTCACTTCTATTCAAGTAATAGATAATGGTAGCGGTATGGATGAACAGGATGCTCTAATGTCATTCTCTCGTCATGCTACTAGTAAAATTCATCAGGAACATGATTTATTTCGTATTCGAACACTTGGCTTCCGTGGTGAGGCGTTAGCATCCATAGCCTCTGTTTCTAAAATGACATTGATTACATCAAATGGTGAATCTGGAACACATTTAGAACTTGAAGGTGGACATATCCTCACTCATAAACCTGGTCCGTTACGTAAAGGGACTGATTTAACAGTCTCCCAGCTATTCTTTAATACACCTGCCCGTTTAAAATATATGAAAACCATTCAAACCGAACTAGGGCATACAATAGACCTGATGAATCGCCTCGCACTTGGTAATCCACAAATAGCATTCAGATTATTGCATAATGGTCAACAACTACTGCAAACAAATGGCCGAGGAGATGTACAACAAGTGCTAGCAGCTATTTATGGAATACATAATGCGAAGAAAATGGTGTCATTCCAAGGCGAGTCACATGATTATCGAATTTCTGGCTTTGTATCCTTACCGGAGGTAACACGTGCTTCTAAAAATTATATGTCTCTATTTGTTAATGGTCGTTGGGTCAAGCATTATTTAGTACAAAAGGCCATTGTAGATGCTTACCATACGTATTTACCTATCGAGCGCTTCCCAATAGTTGTTCTATATATAGAGGGTGATCCTTACTTAACAGACGTGAATGTGCATCCTGCAAAACATCAAATTCGTTTAAGTAAAGAGGCTGAGCTTTTAAAGTTAATAGAGGAAACCATTCGTGAAACAATACGCAAAATTATTCGAGTCCCACAAATGGAAAAGAAAGAAAAAATAGTTAAACCAGCTACTGAGCAATTAAACATTTGGAAGCCTGCTCCGAAGATTGATGTGGAGAAAATGAATGCCATCGTAGAAAAATTATATGATGTCCAAACCATTCAAGAAAACAATCTTGAACAGATAGTTGAGCCTAAGCCTATTTCTACGGTTAGAGAGGAAAGTTGGCAGCCTACACCACAAATAGAGGCTGAAACAATTGATGAAGTAACAATAGCCGTACAGTCGGAAATATTAGAAGAGATGCCTACGAAGGAACCCTTTCCTGAACTCGAAGTAGTGGGACAAATCCATGGCACATACATTGTCGCACAAATGGAGGATGGTTTTTATTTAATTGATCAGCATGCTGCTCAGGAACGTATTAAATATGAATTCTTCCGTGAAAAAGTCGGTCAAGTTAATCCTCATGAACGTCAGGCATTATTGTTACCACTAACATTCCATTATGCAGCAGATGAAGCTCTGATCTTACGAGAACACAGGCATGAATTAGAAGCTGTAGGCGTATTTTTAGAGGAATTTGGACAGTCATCTTTTGTTGTACGTGAGCATCCGAGTTGGTTCCCACAAGGGGAGGAACAGGAAATCATTGAGGATTTAATTGAACAGGTGTTGACAACTAAAAAGGCCGATATCAAAAAACTACGTGAGGCAGCCGCAATTATGATGAGCTGTAAAAAATCAATCAAAGCCAATCATTATTTAACAAAAGAGCAAATGGAAACATTGCTACGAGATTTACGCAATGCAGATAATCCATTTACATGCCCACACGGACGTCCAGTGCTTATTCACTTTACATCATATGAAGTGGAAAAAATGTTTAAACGGGTTATGTAAGGGAGAGGGGGAAAATGGATGGGTGAATTTATTTTAGCGATTGATCAAGGAACGACAAGTTCAAGAGCCATTTTATTTGATAAAAAAGGTCAAATTGTTCATGTAGCACAAAAAGAATTTCAACAAATTTTTCCAAAGGCTGGCTGGGTAGAGCATAATGCCAATGAAATATGGGGTTCTATCTTGTCCGTTATTGCGGCGGTATTAACCGAAAGTGGCCATGAAGCAAGTGAGGTTCATGCGATCGGCATTACCAATCAGCGCGAAACAACAGTGGTGTGGGATAAACACACAGGTCAGCCGATTTACAATGCGATTGTCTGGCAATCACGCCAAACACAGGACATTGTGAATACCTTAAAAGAACAAGGACAGGAAGAACATTTTCAGCAAAAGACAGGGCTTCGCTTAGATGCTTATTTTTCAGCGACAAAAATTAAATGGATCTTAGATAATGTTGAAGGCGCTCGTGAAAAGGCAGACAATGGGAATTTATTATTTGGGACGATTGATACATGGCTTGTTTGGCGATTATCAAAGGGAAAGGCTCATGTGACCGATTACTCAAATGCAGCTCGAACAATGCTCTACAATATTCATGAATTGAAGTGGGATGAGGAACTTTGTGAGCTTTTAGCTATCCCAATGTCCATGCTTCCAGAAGTGAGAAATTCATCAGAAATATATACAGAAACGGCTCCAAGTATATTTTTTGGAGAAAAAATTCCGATAGCTGGAATTGCGGGTGATCAGCAAGCCGCACTTTTTGGACAAACTTGTTTTACCAAAGGAATGGCTAAAAACACGTATGGCACTGGCTGCTTTATGCTATTAAATACAGGAGAGCAGGCAGTGACATCGGAAAATGGTTTATTGACAACCATTGCGTGGGGAATTGATGGGACAGTGACCTATGCATTGGAAGGTAGTGTATTTGTAGCAGGGTCAGCTATTCAATGGCTACGCGATGGACTTAGGATGATTCGTACAGCAGAGGATTCTGAATCCTATGCTAGAAAAGTAGATCATACCGATGGGGTTTATGTTGTCCCTGCCTTTGTTGGACTCGGTACACCTTACTGGGATACAGATGCACGTGGCGCCATTTTCGGGTTAACACGTGGAACATCAAAAGAACATTTTATTCGAGCAACACTAGAATCATTAGCCTATCAAACGAAAGATGTACTAGATGCAATGGAAGAAGCAGCAGGTACTCCGATTGAAGTACTCCGTGTAGATGGTGGAGCTGTCAAAAATCAATTTTTAATGCAGTTCCAAAGTGATGTTTTACAGCTACAAGTAGAGCTAGCAAAACTGAATGAGTCAACAGCACTCGGTGCAGCCTATTTAGCGGGGCTGGCGACAAGCTTCTGGCCAAACCAAGAGGCTTTATCTGCATTATGGGTGAGTGGGGAAACCTATCAACCTCACATGGATGAAGAACAAGCCACAGCTCTGTATACAGGATGGCAGAAGGCTGTAGAGGCAACACGAATTTTTAAATCATAGCTATTGGGGGAGAAAGGTATGTTTTCATTTGAGCAGCGACCAAAAATTTTATATTATCTAGAGCACTATAGCTTTGACGTATTAGTCATTGGTGGTGGTATAACAGGTGCAGGAATTGCATTAGATGCCGCATCAAGAGGCCTTTCTGTCGCATTAATTGATATGCAGGATTTTTCAGCTGGTACGTCGAGCCGTTCAACCAAATTGATTCACGGTGGTCTACGTTATTTAAAGCAATTTGATGTAGGAGTTGTAGCCGAGGTAGGGCGAGAGCGTGAAATTGTTTATGATAATGCTGTACATGTCACAACGCCTGAAAAAATGCTATTACCTTTATATAAAAAGGGTTCACTCGGTCCCTTCACAACATCTATGGCATTAAAGGTCTATGACCGCTTGGCGGGCGTCAAAAAACATGAACGTAGAACGATGTTAAATGCTCAGGAAACCCTGGCATTAGAGCCTTTACTTAATCAAGATGGCTTAGTCGGCGGTGGCTATTATGTAGAATACCGTACAGATGATGCCCGTCTAACAATTGAAGTATTAAAAAAGGCTGTAGAATATGGAGCGCTTTGCCTCAACTATGCTGAAATGACGGAATTTATTTATGAAAAGAAAAAGCTTGTTGGCATTAAAGTGAGGGATCATGTGACGGGGAAAATGCTCAATGTCCATGCCGCCCAAATTGTGAATGCAACGGGTCCTTGGGTTGATGACGTACGACAAAAAGATAAAGTAGCAGATAACAAGCAATTACGTCTAACAAAGGGCGTTCATATTGTCCTCAAACAAAAGGATTTCCCGCTAAAGCAAGCTGTTTATTTTGATATTGCTGATGGTCGTATGGCCTTTGCCATTCCACGAGATGGCAAAACCTATGTAGGGACTACGGATACTGTCTATGAAGGTAATCCTGTACATCCAGTGGCAACACAGCAAGATGTGGATTATCTAATTGAGGCTGCTAAAAAGGTCTTTCCAACTGCTACTATCACAAGAGACACAATTGAATCCTCTTGGGCAGGCGTCCGACCTCTGATTTATGAAAAAGGTAAGGATCCATCAGAAATTTCAAGGAAAGATGAAATTTGGACAGCGCCAAGTGGTTTAATGACGATTGCGGGTGGTAAGCTTACGGGCTATCGCCAAATGGCTGAAACGATTGTGGATAAAATTGTGAAATCCCGTCGCTACAAGCATGCAAGTGCCTGTTTAACACGTGAGCTAGCACTTTCTGGTGCAAAGGGGATTAACGCTATTAATTTCCCTGACTATATTGCCTATAAAGCACGTGAAGGCGTACAATATGGCTTAAATTATGATGAAGCAAAGCATCTCGTACAAAAGTATGGCACGAATGTAGATGCCTTATTTGATCGGGTGAAATTTTTACATGAACATGGTAGTACAATGCCTCTTGCCTTACATGCGATGCTACTGTATGGCATTGAAGCCGAAATGGTCTATACACCAAGCGACTTCTTTATCCGTCGGACTGGTTTATTATACTTCGATATTGAAGCAGTAAAGCTTTATAAACAGCAAGTGATTCAGGTGATGCAACAACGCTTAAATTATACAGAGGAGCAAAAAAATAGATATATTGCTGAATTAGAGCAAGCCATTAACGATGCAACAAATTTTGTGAAAGAAGGGGAGTAAGGGATGGAGCGTTATATTCAAATGTCGGATGAACAATTTGTCTTCACGCGAACATTGGAGCCTTCAACGCCATGTATTGGACATATTCACATTTTGCATGGCATGGCAGAGCACAGCGGTCGCTATTTAACATTTGCGAAAACACTCAACGCAGCAGGCTATGTTGTGACGATGCACGATCACCGTGGGCATGGTGAAACGGCAGCATATAATGGGACATTGGGCTTTTTTGCTGAAGAAAACGGCTTTGAGCGTGTTGTAAAAGATGCTCATGAAGTGATTACACAACTTCACGTACCATACGCTAATGTACCATTAATTCTCTTTGGCCATAGTATGGGTTCTTTCATTACTAGACGCTATATTCAATTATACGGAGAGCAAGTAGATAATGTTATTCTCTGTGGCACTGGAAATGTGACAGCCTTGCATGCTGTAGGAAATCTAGTAGCCAAGGCTTTAGCAAAGGGACTAGGAAAAGAAACTGAAAGTAAGCTGTTAAATCAATTGAGCTTTGGTAGCTTTAATAAGCAATTTCCCAATCCGAAGACTGCCTATGATTGGTTATGTTCAGTACAACAAGAGGTGGAAAAGTATATCGATGATCCCTATTGTGGCTTTATTCCAACGAATCAATTTTTCGTGGATTTGACAACTGGCTTTGCCACACTAAATCGTAAAAAAGAATTAGCAAAAGTAAGAAAAGACCTCCCTATTCTCTTGATTAGTGGCAGTAAAGATCCGGTTGGTGAACAGGGGCTAGGCGTTTACAAAGTTGCTGAACAGTTAGCAGCGGTGGGTGTAGAGGATGTAACGGTTTATTTATTCGAGGATAAACGACATGAAATTTTAAATGAAGACAATCAAGAAGCGGTCTTTCAAGTTTTATTACGGTGGTTAGAAAAATATGATAGAAACTAAATTGCAGCAGGCAGAGGTCGTAGCAATAGTAGGACCGACTGCCTCAGGTAAAACGGCATTAAGCATTGAACTGGCAAAAAAATATCACGGTGAAGTCATTAATGGTGATTCCATGCAAGTTTATAAAGGGCTCGATATTGGGACAGCTAAAATTACCGAAGAAGAGATGGAGGGCGTTCCTCATCATTTACTTAGCTTTTTAGAGCCTACAGAATCTTTTTCGGTAGCAGATTATCAAAAATTAGTACGTGCGAAGATCGCGGAAATACAAGCTCGTCAAAAATTACCTATAATAGTAGGAGGCTCTGGCTTATATGTACAAGCTGTCCTCTATGATTTCCAATTTACTGATGAAAAAGTAGATGAAGAAGCACGAAAAGCCTACTATGAGGAATTAGCAAAGCTTGGCCCTGAGGCAATGCATGACAAACTAAAACAACTAGACCCTCAAACAGCGGAGACAATCCATCCAAACAATACACGTCGTGTTATTCGTGCATTAGAAATGCTGGAATTAAGCGGTGTATCAAAAGCAGCGGAAGCGCAAAATCGAGGGGAAGTACCCCTTTACGACCATGTTATTTTAGGGCTAGGTCAAAACATGTCCCGTGACGTGCTATATGACCGTATTAATCGTCGTGTTGATTTAATGGTGGAAAATGGTCTTCTGCAAGAGGTGAAGGGATTATGGCAGCAAAATATCCGTGGAGTGCAGTCTATACAAGCCATCGGGTATAAAGAATTATATGATTATTTAGATGGCAAATGTACCCTAGAGGAAGCCCTTGATAGCTTAAAACAAAATTCCCGTCGCTATGCAAAAAGACAGCTTACTTATTTCCGTAATAAAATGGATGTCCATTTTATTACGCCGGATGATCGATTATAAGAATAAAGAAAAATTTCTAAAAATTACTAATTGATAAATTGGTAGAACATGCTACTATAGGAATGAAGAGGTAGAAAGTTAGTAGGGAGGCTATTTGATGAAATCAATCAATTTGCAAGATACGTTCTTGAACCAACTACGTAAAAACAGTGTTTTTGTAACTGTATTTCTATTAAACGGATTTCAGTTAAAAGGGACTGTGAAATCATATGATAATTTTACAGTATTACTACTTGATGCTGAAAATAAGCAGCACCTAATCTATAAGCATGCCATTTCTACATTCGTACCAGCAAAACAAATAGAGTTTTTAGAGACAGAAGTATAATAAGTTTGTTAAACAGTTAGTGTTCTCACACTGGCTGTTTTTTTTGCTACAAGCTATAATGATAGTGGAATTTGATATTTTGGAGGACAAAGTTTATGAAAACAATGGAAACAACACAATTATTAGATCTGTTAGATGCAAATGAGGACCTATATATTATCGATGTACGTGAAGAGGATGAAGTAGCCCATGGCATGATCCCAGGTGCTCAACATATTGCACTCGGAACTATCCCTGAACGTTTAGAGGAATTAGATGTAGAAAAGCCATATATTATTGTATGTAAGGCTGGAGCTCGTTCTGCCAATGCGTGTGCTTACTTAGAGGCACAAGGATTTGATGTAACAAACCTTGAAGGCGGCATGCTGGCTTATGATGGAGAATTAGAATTTAAATAAACCATGAAAAAAGAAAGAGCATATACTCTTTCTTTTTTTATGTTGTTGAAAAAAATCGTGTCACTAGCAGAAAAAGACCTTTTGGCAAGGTAGGGGTTGATTTCCGCTCTGCCAGCGTCCTTTCCAGGGGGCGTCCGATGAGCCTTCCCTCACTAGCGTTCGCCCACAGGAAAGCAAGTAGCCTGCAACGGAAACCATTTTCACCTTTCACAAAAAAAGCTATTGCTGGTTTTGTTTTTCTTATGCTTGTTTTTTCAGGGAGTCCATGATGAAATTAAAATTCTCTTCAAAATTTTTGTAGAGATGAACATTTTTTTGTCCCTGTACCTTTGAAGCATAGCTAGCAAAGTTTAGACCAGCGCCATAAATTTGTAGTGCTCCATTCGCCAAATCACCCTTTTGGAGAAGCTCAATGCCGTCTTTCAAGAAATTTTGACTCTCCTCGAAATGACACTCCGTAATGTATTTATCACCACTATGAAATAACTTTAAGTTTTCTAGTATTTTATTTGCTGTCTCTTCACTAATAGAAGCGTCGACATTTATTAGCAGCTGATTGATCGGTTTTACCAACTTGGCATAGAGGCTATCATGCGTTTCACAGGTTTCAGCAATGGCGTTTCTTAATTCTTTTGCATTCATCGTATCTTCCCCTAACTTTTCATCGTTTTATTACTTGCTGAACCTTACCCTAATTTTAATATTTTAAATCCCGAATTTTCAGAAATATGTTATGATTATAGTGAATGAAGGAGGGATTTTGTATGTTTCGATCCATAGCACCCCCAACAATGTCTTTGCAGTAGAATCTACTGTTTAGGCATTCGATAATAGCTTGCTCATTTCGATAGATTCTACTGTATAGGCTAAAACGATATACGTAGAAAGTAGGAATTTGTAATGAGCGGAAAATTAGCATTTGTATTGTCCATGATTATTTTTGGCGCTGTCGGTGTTTTTGCGAAGTTTATTCCTTTATCCTCAAGTGAAATTGCCTTTTGGATGAGTATCATTGGCTCTTGTTTTTTGTTGGCCATATTTGTTTATAAAAAGGAAAGCTTTTCGAGGATCACGATTGTCCAAAATAAATGGCCGTTAATGTTTTCAAGTTTAGCATTATGCGGTAATTGGATATTTTTATTTCAGGCTTATAAGGAAACGACCATTGCTAATGCAGCACTAAGTTATTATTTTGCGCCAGTACTAGTCATCTGTTTATCTCCTATTATTTTAAAAGAGAAGTTAGTAGGGAGAAAAATAGTGTATGTTGGTGTAGCATTAATAGGTCTATTTTTGATTGTCCAAAGTCAAAGCATAGACAACAGTGGTCACTTTATTGGTATTGTCTATGGTTTGATCGCAGCATGCTTTTACACGGTACTAACCTTTACAAATAAACGTATTCGTGGTTTAAAAGAGCCCGAAAATACAATTATCCAACTCTCTTTAGCTGCATTTTTCCTCTGTCTCTATATTGTAGGGACTACGGGTTTCCAAGTGATGCAAATTAGTTTTGGGTTCGTTCTAGTATTAATTGTACTTGGTATTGTGCATGCAGGTGTGGGGTTCTTTTTGTTCTTTTTAGGTATGTCTCAGCTAAAAGGTCAAAGTATAGCCATTCTTAGCTATATTGATCCACTGACATCATTAGTAATCTCAACAATGATTATTGGTGAACAAATGACAGTCCTACAAATAATAGGGGCTGTTCTTCTATTAGGCTCAACATTACTAAGTGAATTGGAAAAGACATAAGCCACTTTATAGTTTATTGTTTAGTTTTACAAGTTTACTTTTCACATATTGACAGGAAAAGTGAGCTGTCGTAGATTTAAAGTAGTTAAATAAAAGCAATAGGTGCCCAATAGGGAGAATAGGGAATAAAGTGAAAAGCTTTAGCGGACCCGCCACTGTATAAGGGAGTTTCATAGTGAATGCCACTAGCAAATTGCTGGGAAGGTGCTATGAGATGTTGAACTTGAGCCAGGAGACCTGCCTACATGCTTTAGAAGATATAGATGATGGAAAAGTCTGTAGTTTATTTGTCATGACAATAAACTACAGACTTTTTCTTTTTGTCTTAAAAAGAGAGGAGCAATTATCATGCAATTACTACAAGACACGATACAAAACATCCAAGGTGCTGACCTGAAGGTGATGGAGCAAGCTAGACAGCGTATAGATGCCCTATGTAAGCCCCCTGGCAGTTTAGGAAAACTAGAGTCCATTGCCGTGCAGCTTTCTGGCATAACTGGACAATTATTTCCGGTGATTGATAAAAAAGTCATCATTGTTTGTGCAGCAGACCACGGTGTTTGTGAGGAGGGTGTAACCACGAATCCACAAGATGTGACGGTCTTTCAAACATTAAATTTTCCTAAGGGAGGTACAGGTGTTTGTGCGATTGCGGGCATTACCAATGCAAAGGTAGTAACAGTAGATGTTGGGGTAAAAGAAGATATTCCACTTGATGCAGGTGTCCTCATTCATAAAATTAAATATGGTACAGATAACATGGCACAAGGTCCAGCTATGTCTAGAGAAGAGGCTATTCAATCCATTGAAGTAGGAATTCGTGTGGCAACAGAGGAAATCAGAAAAGGTGCCAATGTACTTGGAACTGGGGAAATGGGCATCGGCAATACAACACCGAGTGCTGCGATATTAGCTGTTCTAACTGACTGTGACCCAATTGAAGTAACAGGATTTGGAGCAGGAGTTGGTCAAGGTGGAATTGCCCATAAAGCGGCGATTATTGAAAAAGCAATTAGCTTAAATACGCCTAATCCTAAAGATGTCATCGATGTTCTAGCTAAGGTTGGCGGGTTAGAGATAGGGGCGATGATAGGCATTATACTTGGCGCTGCAGTCCATCGTAAACCTGTTGTCATTGATGGATTTATTTCAACTATTGCCGCGCTCATTGCTTATAAGCTCGAACCAAAAGTAAAAGATTATATTATTCCTTCCCATGTCTCAGAGGAACCAGGGGCTAAAATTGCCGCTGCATTATTTGGCATTGAACCAATGTTGTACATGAATATGCGTTTAGGTGAAGGCTCTGGTGCAGCCCTAGCCTTTCCCATTTTAGATGCAGCCTGCTCGATGATGAAAAATATGGTGACTTTAGAAGAATCAATGCAGTTGTTAAAAAGATAAAAACAATAAAACAGCCAATGACTTAATTTTTGGTCATTGGCTGAATGGTATTTATGCACGATTTAATTTTCGTAATGGCAAGCGCCACTTCATCATATAGGAAAGAATACGTAACGCTGTAATTACTGCGAATAAAATATAAAGGAAAATGTCCCCTGTAAAAACCTCAAATCCGATTATCAGCCCTGCGAGAGCTGCCCAAACACCATAGACTTCATCACGGAGAACTAGTGGTTTTCGTCTAGCTAATAAATCTCGTACAATACCACCACCTGAACCTGTCAAAACTGCAGCTACAATGACCGCGCTAATTGGCATATCAAGCTTCACAGCATAGAGTGCCCCTTGAATAGCGAATGCTGATAAGCCAATAGCATCTGTGAAGTTACCCCAACGATGCCAATGCTGAATCAGATGATGTGGAAAAATAAAGAATATCGTAATTGCAGCCAGTGCAATTTGAAACATCATATCCTGCCCCCATAGTGTTGTGACAGGTAGTCCGATGAGTAAATTTCGAATTGCTCCACCACCAAAGGCCGTAACAATACCAAGTATATATACACCGAATAAATCGTATTCTTCTTCCATGGCAATGATTGCCCCAGAAATAGCAAAGGCAATTGTTCCTATAATACTAAAAACCTCCCAAGCCATCCCTTTCACCCCTTCTATCAATAAATAAACTTTTTTATAAGTTAAAAGACTTTTTTACGTAACAGAATCTATGAATTTAATAGCCAAAATCAGTCATTAAATACGCTTCTTGAAATAAGTCCGCACATTAGCTTAGCGTAAAATTCCTTTAGAAACAATAGGCAAGTTTTACAGGTGCACATACAAATTGATAAAATGTGATTAAAATAAAGAAAAACATTCGTCAAAAGCATTTATATACCAGTGTTTGGTTAGGGAATTCTAGAGTGATTGATGTCAATTTAGATAGTCAATAAATCTTACTGAATGAAATGCGGGACAATTGTGAAATGGAGAAGAAAGAATGACGTTTACATCAAATTTATCTACACAAACGATATCCTTAGCGACAAAAATAGAGGAGCAAGTGCGGCCTTATCATGCCAAGGTAGAAGAAATGGCATTTTATAACCAGCAGAAGGTGCTAGCAGCATTTCGCAAGCATCAAGTGAGTGACTACCACTTACATCCATCTAACGGCTATGGCTATGATGATGAGGGAAGGGATAACCTAGAACGTGTTTATGCGGAAGTATTTGGAGCAGAGGCTGCCATTGTTCGCCCCCAAATTATTTCAGGGACACATGCAATCACGCTTAGTCTATTCGGTGTTTTGCGTCCTGGTGATGAGCTGCTTTATATTTCTGGTCAGCCATATGATACATTGCAATCCATTGTTGATGGTGGTGATAAAGATACAGGCTCACTGAAAGATTATAAAATCGGTTATCGACATGTGGATTTACTAGATAACCAGGCCATTGATTGGGCAGGTGTAGAAGCGGCCATTACAACACAAACAAAAATGATTGCCATTCAACGTTCAAAAGGCTATGCAACACGTCCATCCTTTACGATTGATGAAATTGCTGATATGTGTGCAAAGGTACGTAAATTAGCCCCGGAAGCTGTTATTTTTGTAGATAACTGCTATGGTGAGTTCGTAGAGGCGCAGGAACCTACAGAAGTTGGTGCTGACTTAATGGCTGGCTCGCTCATTAAAAATCCTGGTGGAGGATTGGCGAAAATCGGAGGCTATATTGCTGGCCGAGCAGATTTAGTGGAGAAATGTGCCTACCGCATGACATCTCCAGGTATAGGTGC
Organism: Lysinibacillus sp. PWR01; assembly: GCF_043359455.1. Taxonomy (NCBI): domain Bacteria; kingdom Bacillati; phylum Bacillota; class Bacilli; order Caryophanales; family Bacillaceae; genus Lysinibacillus; species Lysinibacillus sp. PWR01. The sequence continues at coordinate 292,521 of NZ_JBHERJ010000047.1, forward strand.
AGAAGCGGGAGCCACATTAAATACACTAGGTGATTTTTATCAAGGATTTTTCCTAGCGCCACATGTTGTATCGCAAGCATTAAAAGGTGCGATCTTTACAGCTGGAATGCTGGAGGAAATCGGTATGAACACTTCTCCAAGCTATCATGCGAAACGTACAGATTTAATTCAATCTGTGTCTTTCCAAACAGCGCAGCAAATGATTGCCTTTTGTCGTGAAATACAAGCGAATTCACCAATCAATGCCCATTATGCTCCGGAACCAGCATATATGCCAGGCTATGAAGATGATGTCATCATGGCGGCTGGAACGTTTATTCAAGGTTCCAGCATTGAGCTGACAGCAGATGGCCCAATACGACCGCCATTTACTGCTTTTATCCAAGGTGGACTAACATATGAACACGTTAAATTTGCAATTTGTAGTGCGGTTCAAGCCATTCAAAAATCATAACAAGACAATAGATTAAGCCTAAATATGAATAGTTTTTTACAATTTTCTATGAGATTGAAAAAAATAGTACCAACCATGTTAGATAACCTTACATGGTTGGTTGACAGTGAAAAAATTTCGTTATATGATAAGCGGGTATTGGAGGAGGACTTAAATGAGTCGTGAAATTAGACGAACTATGCCGTTATTATCGATGAGTATTGTGATGCAATTAACAGAGCTTTCGGCAAGACAAATTCGTTATTATGAAGAACACCATTTAATTGAGCCGCACCGAACAGAAGGCAATCGACGTATGTTTTCACTAAATGATGTCGATACATTGCTTGAGGTTAAAGACTACTTAGAACAGGGTATGAATATGGCGAAGATTAAAAAAATATTTGCTAAAAAGAAAAATCCTGTTGCTACAACTGATGAACAAGATTTAAGTGATTCAGAATTACGCCAAATTATGCGCGAAGAAATGCGTCAAGCACAGCGCATGCAAAAATCATCCATCCGACGAGGGGATTTATCTCGATTCTATTAATAAATAGGGTAGGGTAAACATAAAAGCTAGACAAATTATAGGAGTGTGGAAAACTGTGGGTAAATACACAAAAGAGGACATTAAACGTCTCATCGAAGAAAAAAACGTAAGCTTTATTCGTTTACAATTTACAGATATTCTTGGCACAATCAAAAACGTTGAGATTCCTGTAAGTCAATTAGACAAAGCATTAGAAAATAAAATGATGTTTGATGGCTCATCTATTGAAGGTTTCGTTCGAATCGAAGAATCTGATATGTATTTATATCCTGATCTTGATACTTTCGTAGTATTCCCTTGGACTTCTGAAAAAGGGAAAGTGGCACGTCTCATCTGTGACGTATACACTGCGAAAGGCGAACCGTTTGCTGGTGACCCACGTAACAACCTAAAACGTATTCTTAAAAAAATGGAAGAAATGGGCTTCTCAAGCTTCAATTTAGGGCCTGAGCCAGAATTCTTCTTATTCAAATTAGATGCAAAAGGAGAGCCAACGTTAGAAGTAAATGACCATGGTGGCTACTTCGACTTAGCTCCAACAGATCTTGGCGAAAACTGCCGTCGTGATATCGTATTAGAGCTAGAAGAAATGGGCTTTGAAATTGAAGCATCACACCATGAGGTAGCTCCAGGACAACACGAAATCGACTTTAAATATGCTGATGCTGTTACTGCGTGTGATAACATCCAAACATTCAAATTAGTAGTTAAAACAATTGCTCGTAAACATGGCCTACACGCTACATTTATGCCAAAACCACTATTTGGTGAAGCAGGCTCTGGTATGCACTTTAACGTGTCACTATTTAAAGGCAAGGAAAATGCGTTCTATGATGAATCTACAGAATTAGGTCTTTCTGAAACAGCTATGCAATTCATGGCGGGTGTTCTTGCACACGTACAAGGTTTCACAGCTGTAACAAATCCAACAGTTAACTCTTATAAACGTCTAGTACCAGGTTATGAAGCACCTTGTTATGTAGCTTGGTCTGCACAAAACCGTTCACCATTAATTCGTATTCCATCAGCACGTGGTCTTTCAACTCGTGTAGAAGTACGTTCTGTGGACCCTTCAGCAAACCCATATTTAGCAATGGCTGTTATTTTAGAGGCAGGTCTTGAAGGTATTCGTCAAAACTTAACGCCACCAGCAGCTATTAACCGCAATATCTATGTGATGTCTGAAGAAGAGCGTCAAGCAAATGGTATTGAAAACTTACCAGCAGCACTTGATGATGCACTAACATTACTTGCTAAAGATAAAGTAGCGCAAGCAGCTTTAGGTGAGCATATTTATGCAAACTTTAAAGAAGCAAAAGAAATTGAGTTCGATATGTACCGTACAACCGTTCATCAATGGGAACGCGATCAATATTTAAAAATGTATTAATCATAAAGATACCGAGTGCCTCATAAAGGTTACTCGGTTTTTTTGTCTAAACTTATTAGGAACGATGGGGTCGTGTGATAACCCCATCGTTATTTTATGATTAGCGCATATGTTTATGATGGTGTGGCATATGGCAAGGGTTAGGTGGCATACCGCACATTGTATGTGTTTCACAGCATTCGTTAACAACAGACTCTGTGCATGGGAAATAGTACTGATGATCAATCATATGTTTGTTCACCGTTGTAACGTGTGCTGGTTGAACATGGGGAACAACCGTATGGATATAATTTGTGCGAACATATTGCTCTGGTGGTAAAAACTGCGGTGGATCATATTGCATTGGCATCATTTGTGGCGGACAGCAGTGTGGACCTTTTGCCGGATGGCGTCTTCGTTGAAACATGTTATTACCTCCTGTTTTGATAAGTTGTAGTTCATTATTAAGATATGAGATATACGTCGATAGGGTCTATTTATTTGCCTATTAATGCATAGGTAAATCTAACAAGTAACTAAAATGCTAGAAAATCTTTAATCAACTTGCCTACGCCAGTGAGTGAAATGAAAGCATTCCATGTTGTTGAAAAAAGATGATGTCAACGACAAAAAAAGCAAATTTGCAAGGCGAGGGGTGATTTCCGTTCCGCTAGTGTCCTTTTCGTGGGCAATGATCTGCCTCCCCTCAACCATGCTGCAAATCATACTTACAGTAGTGAACAAAATAGCCCATTATTTCTACTTTTTAGAGAAAGGGAAGGCGCATATTTTCAATGTGAAGAAGTAATGAGTCATAACAATCATCCATTTGCTTGTTTTCCGACACGATGAATAGGTTGAATAATAAACGTTCTTCCTAGCGTCATTCGCTCATTGTCTAGAGCAATCGAATTGGTTCAATGTCATGAATTTTTAATTTAAAATAAATTTTTATTAAAAAAGTATGTTTTTTGAAAAAATACATATTGTCAATAAAACAAACGTACAGTATACTCTTTAATTGATAATGATTATCGTTGTCGACCATTTCTTAGGAGGAAATATATGCCAAAATTATCACTACAAAAAAAGAATTTTTTTGTACTTTTCACACTGCTATTAACCTTCGCGTTATTACTAGTGGGTTGTGGGGAGAAATCATCGAACTCCAGTAGTTCACAAGAAAATGACAAAGCAGAAGAAAGTAACACAGAATCAGAAGCTACTAGTCGCGAGATTACACATGCTATGGGTACTACAACGATTGAAGGAACACCTACAAAAATCGTTACACTATATCAAGGTGCTACAGATGTTGCAGTAGCAATGGGCATTAAGCCAGTTGGGGTAGTAGAATCTTGGGCTGAAGCGCCTGTTTATAATTATATGAAAAATGATCTTGATGGCGTTGCAATTGTGGGACAAGAAACACAACCAAACCTTGAAGAAATTGCAAAGCTAAAACCAGATTTAATTATTGCTTCTAAAGTACGTCATGAAGAAATCTATGATCAGTTATCACAGATTGCTCCAACCGTTGCTCATGAAACAGTTTTCGATTTCAAAGGAACAGCTGAAATGATGGGTCAAGCAATGAATCAAGAAGATAAGGTGAAAGAATTACTAGGCAATTGGGATACGCGAGTTGCTGATTTCCAAACAAAAATCAAAGAGAAACTTGGAGACAAATGGCCATTCCATGTTTCTGTTGTCAACTTCAGAGCAGACCATGCTCGTATTTATGTGACAGGGTATGCGGGTTCTATTTTATCTGAGCTTGGATTCCAAGGTCCTAAAAATTTAACAGATGATTCTTTAGAAATTGTGAAGCTAACTGATAAGGAAAGCATTACACAAATGAATGCGGATGTTATTTATATGTTTATGGAAAATGATGAAACAGTGAAAAAAACTTATGAAGATTGGACAAACCATCCACTATGGAAAGAGCTTGACGCAGTGAAAGCAAATCAAGTTTACCAAGTAGATGAAATCAATTGGAATCTAGCAGGTGGCATTATTAGTGCTAATTTAATGCTAGATGATATTTATGACAAGTTTGAATTAGAAAAATAGTGAATGAGGGATGGGCTGTTAAAAGTGTTAGAGAATACTTGAATAACAGCCCTCTCATTGTAGTGTTTGAGCATAATTGAAACCTACAGCTATATGCATAAGATAAATTGTGGATCAAGAAAGTTGGCATAAAATGAGAATTATTCTTTCTAGTACCCCGATGAAACAAATAGGCTTATTCATCAGTTGTTTGATCCTTTTGCTGGCATTTATAATCAGCATAGCTATTGGTCAAACGCCCATACCTTTCTCGTCAATCTATGATGCTTTTTTTCATTTTGATGCTGCTAATAAGGAGCATGTCATTATTCGAACATCTAGATTTACAAGAGCTGTGATCGCTACAGTAGTTGGCGCAAGCCTTGCCATTGCGGGGGCATTAATGCGAGCATTAACAAGAAATCCTTTAGCAGCTCCTGATATTTTAGGTATTAATGCAGGAGCCATATTTTTTATTGTCAGTGCCATTACTCTTTTTTCCATTCAATCTTTAATGAGCTATATGTGGATTGCTTTTTTAGGAGCAGGTGCCGCGGGAGCTATGGTATTTTTCCTAGGTTCATTAGGAAGAGAAGGTTTAACACCGATTAAAATAGTATTAGCTGGTGCAGCGATTACAGCTCTATTTGTCTCGTTTACGCAGGGACTTTTAGTCATTGATGAACAAGGTTTACAAAGTGTCCTGTTTTGGTTAGCAGGTTCTGTATCGGGTCGTAGCATTGAAATGCTCATACCTGTCCTACCGTTTATTTTAGTGGTTACTGTTGTGGCAATATTTATGGGGCGTTCGATAAATATTTTACAATCAGGTGATGATATTGCCAAAGGATTAGGACAACGAACAATGATGACGAAAATCACATTAGGCATCATTATTATTATACTTGCAGGCAGCTCAGTAGCGGTTGCAGGTTCAATAGGCTTTATTGGCTTGATTGTCCCTCATATGGCGATCCATCTTGTTGGGACGGATTATCGCTGGATTATTCCGTATAGTGCGGTGTTGGGAGCGATATTGCTACTGTTGGCTGATATAGCGGCGAGGTATGTGATTATGCCATTAGAAATGCCAATAGGTGTCATGACAGCCTTAATCGGAGCTCCTTTCTTCATCTATATTGCACGAAAGGGGTTAGCAAAAAATGCCTAATTATGTAACAGTTCGAACGAAATCTAATCGTATCTCTTTTCAAATTGCTAAAAGAACAGGTTGGATACTACTACTATTAAGCTTATTATTAGTCATCATAACGATTCTGGGTTTATCTGCGGGTAGCGAGTTTATCCATCCTTTTACAGTGGTGAAAGAATTATTGGGCTATGGCAATGGAGATTATGATTTTGTTTTACATACATTAAGGCTTCCACGCGTATTGATGGCATTATTAGTTGGTGCTGCGCTAGGAGTTGCCGGTTTAATTTTACAAGGAATTATCCGTAACCCACTTGCTGCTCCAGATATTATCGGTGTAACGAGTGGTGCATCCATGGGGGCAATTATCTTTATCGTGTACTTTATGGGGTCAGTCAGCATTCAATTTTTACCGTTAGCTGCGATTTTAGGTGCAGGCATTGTCTCCTTTATCATTTATCTACTGTCATGGAGAAAAGGCGTCACACCTATACGTATGGTGCTTATTGGTATTGGGATTTCAGCCTTAGCAAAGGCCGTTGTGACGATGTTGCTTGTGATCAGTAATGTAGCCGCAACAACGAAGGCCTATTTATGGCTGACAGGTAGTTTGTATGGGGCGAATATGCAGGATGTCTATTTGCTATTACCATGGCTAGTTATTTTATTACCACTAACATTTATTTTAGCAAGAACGGTGAATGTGAAGGAATTAGGCGATGAAATAGCGATAGGGCTAGGTGTAAAAGTGCAAGTGTATCGTTTGCTTTTTCTACTCATTAGTGTGATGCTAGCTGGCTCTGCTGTCGCTTTTGCTGGTGGCATTGCCTTTGTTGGATTAGTGGCCCCTCATATGAGCAGAATGCTTGTAGGGCGTTCCTTTGCAGGGTTAATTCCTGTGACAGCTATTATAGGTGGAATCATTGTCATTGTAGCTGATATTGTGGCACGAACAGCCTTTTTACCAAAGGATTTACCAACAGGTGTCTTTACTGCTGCAATTGGCGCACCATTCTTTATTTATTTATTATTTAGAACGCGCAATCAATAAAGCTTCATGATAAAAAAGTTAAAAGCGTGAGAAGAAGGTGACAGGATTTTGAAAAATGTTTTAGAGGCACAAAATTTACATGTAAGCTATGGTGAAAATCTTATATTGGAAGATTTGAATCTTCAAATACCAAAAGGGAAAATTACGGTACTAGTAGGGGCCAACGGTTGTGGGAAATCTACGCTACTACGAACGTTTGCACGGCTACAAAAAGCGAAGTCGGGTGAAATTTTCTTAGATGATAATAAACTCGATGCCATTTCAACGAAAGAGGTGGCGAAACGTTTAGCTATTCTACCGCAGGGTCCTGTTGCGCCAGAAGGATTAACTGTTCAGCAATTGATTAAACAAGGTCGTTATCCGCATCAGAGCTGGTTAAAGCAATGGTCTACAGAGGATGAAAAAATTGTGAACAATGCACTTGAGGTAACGCAGATGACTGAATTTGCGGATCGACCAGTAGATGCATTATCAGGTGGTCAGCGGCAACGTGTATGGATTGCCATGACATTGGCTCAAAAAACAGATCTTATTTTACTAGATGAACCTACAACTTATTTAGATATGGCTCACCAAGTAGAAATTTTAGATTTACTATTTGATTTAAATGAAAATGAAGGCCGTACAGTCGTTATGGTATTGCACGATTTAAACTTAGCCTGTCGCTATGCCCATCATATTGTGGCGGTGCGTAATAAACAGGTCTATGCGCAAGGCAAGCCAGAGGAAGTAGTGACAGCTGAGATGGTACAAGAAGTTTTTCGTATGGATTGTACCATTATTGAAGATCCAATATTTGGTACACCATTATGTGTTCCACATGGCAAGGGACGAACAGTTCAAACCAAGGAACTAGAGGAGGTAGGCATCAGTTGAGCTTAACACTGTCAGCTGAAGAATCATCCGTGCTACTACGAGATTATCGATTGGCGATAGAGCCAGCAGTAGACGCTACTTATTCTATATGTGCCCAAAGTCTATTGGATACTGAACAAGCGCTAGATTATTTACAAAAAATTGCCCACTTCTTCCATTCGCCATCTACACTAGTTACGGCATCGTTATTTGCGAAGCGCTATAGCGTCTTAACGATGGCTTCAGCATTCTATGCTATGTCCAGATACGATAAAGGACTACAGTGTGGAATCGAAAATACATGGGTAGAAGCCGAATATGCGAAGCCATGGCTTCCAAATATTCGGCTAATCGATAGCACAGTGTCAATACCTACTGAAGACCGTGAAAAATGGCGTGATGAGGTTCTTAGAGAAATCTTTGCGAATAATTTAGCGAAGGTGTGGCAGTCATTAACGAAAATAAGTAAAATCCCAAAATCAATCTTATGGGAAAACACAGCTATTTATGTGAATTGGCTCTATGAAACGAAAATAAGGGAAGGGGCCAGCGAGCAAGAAAAGGTTCGTATACAAGAGGATTATCACTATATTGTAAACCTAGCACCAGGCACCCTTTTTGGTGAAAGAAAAAATCCTTTGACGAACTATTGTGGGCCTAAAGTGACCATCAAAGAATCGGAGCAACCTGTACGCTTGAGAAAAACATGTTGTTTCTATTATCACACCTCTGATGAAGCAAATGATTATTGTATCTCCTGTCCAAAAATAAAAAGACAATCATAACCTCAACAAAATATTCTACCACCAAGAGTGAATAAACACTGATGAAATCATATAAGTGTTTATTCACTTTTTCTATCTTTGTAAAATCTAGCATGCCAATAAAACTTCTTTAGCAGAATGCTTTCTAAATGTGAACGTTAATCTATAACACATTGTCTTGACTATCAATACCTGCCAATAAATAAGGGATTGCAGATTTGATAAATTCTTCGGGCTGTCTCTCCTGATGATTATTTTTCCATTCTATAGAAGCACCATAGATTCCCCAGCTTAATATAACCGCAGTCATTTTTAGTGCTTTGTTCTCAGTCGTTGCATGTTGTTTCAATAACATCTTGTAAAAAATAATTTCTAGCTGTTCTCTAATAATACGAGCAATCGTCTCTTCATAGCCTCTATGACACCGATTGGATAATGACTTTTGAAAATTAGTTATTGCTTTAAAGATAATAACGAAAGCTTCTTCATTAAGTTCATTATGTTGAAGGAAATCATCATTCAAATTAACTAACAAAACTTCTGATAATACCTTCTCTAACAAATCATATATATCTTCGAAATGATAATAAAAAGTCGCACGATTAATCATGGCCTCTGTCGTAATATCCTTAACCGTAATATCCTTGAATTCTTTTTTACTAGAAAGTTCAATGAAAGAATCCATAATTAATTTACGCGTACGTATAACGCGAAGGTCTGTCTTAGGTGAGGTCATTTTATTGTCACTCCTTTTTTAAACAATTTCTTAAATGTGTTGTATAAACAACGCATCAAATAGATTATTGGTTTCTTGATGATTTTATTATGAATAAAATACAAGTGTAAGGCAAATGAGAGAGTAATCTTTCTATGCTTAATTCAAGTAAGAAAAGAGGAAAATAAAATGAAGAACAATCCTATGATTTGTGATTTAGAGACAGGTGTATGTGGAGTAGCTGGAGAGGAGGAATTCGGAATGATTGATTTTAATCAACCAAAGAAATCCGTTGAAGTATATTATGTAACTGATCCGATTTGCTCTCATTGTTGGGCGCTTGAGCCTGTTCTTCGCCGTTTTATCGAGCAGTACGGCCACTATTTTAACTTTCATACGATAATGGGAGGATTACTAGAAAAATGGGGTGATGGTCCAGTTGATCCTGCAAATGGAATATCAGGACCTGCCGATGTTGTGGGACACTGGAGAGAAGTTGGTGCATATTACCGCATGCCAATTGATGGAACAGTCATGATTGACAATCCAGTTCAATCATCCTACCCACCATCTCGGGTATTTAAAGTGATTCAAAAAAATCATCATGATGCTATAGCCTATGAATATTTGCGCAGAGCAAGAGAAGCACTATTCATATTCAATCAAAATATTGCAGATAAATCCGTTATGATTGATATTGTAAATAAACTTGGTCTTGATGGAGAGGCCATTGTAAATGAGTCACAACAAACAATCGGACAGCAGTTATTAAATGAAGATTTTGACCGTGCAAGAAACCTAGGTGTTAGAGGGTTTCCAACTATTATTATGATGAATGAGGACAATAAAGGCTTAAAAATTGTTGGTGGGCGTCCATTTGTAAACTATGTGGATGGACTAAAACAGGTTCTTAATATCGAGGAACTGCAACCAAGACAACAGCCATCTCTTTTAAGCTTGCTCGAAAAAGAAAAACTTCTATTTTCGAAAGAAATTGAAGTCATGTATGATCTGGAAAAGTCAGAGGTTACGTCTTATGTGAAAAAAGAGCTTTCATCAGATCAATATGAAATGAAGGAAATGCTTGGTGAATGTTATATTACGACTAAATAATAAGGAGAATGGCAATGACATACGTATTACAGGTGGATTTTAAAATGGATGGACCATTTGGAGAAGACATGGCAGAAGCATTTTCGGATCTAGCAAGAAGTATTAATGAAGAGAAAGGACTTTTGTGGAAAATTTGGACGGAGAGCCCTGAAACAAACGAAGCAGGCGGAATCTACATGTTCGAAACAAAACACGCTGCTGAACAATATATAGAAATGCATTCAAAAAGATTAGCTGAATTTGGAATCACAAATCTCAACGCAAAGATTTTTGCTATCAATTCAAAACTGACTAAAATCACGAAAGGTCCAGTAAAACATTAAAAAATCGTTGATGCAATAATAGAATTGCTATCTAAATCAAGGAGTCTAATTTCTTATAAAGAAGTTAGGCTTTTATATATTATGGATGGTCAGTAAATGTAAAAACAATGGATGTATAAATATTCAGAATATTGCGAGGTTGAACCAACTAGCGTGTAGCGTTTACAATAGTTTTATAACAGATTTATGTTATAAAAACATGAATAATTTGAGTGTTTTTCTGTTTAATGCTCCATACTTCAAAGCTTTTAAAAACGTTCTATAACAGAAGGAGGAATGAGGTAGTGAATGAAAACAACATATATTTGTTTGTATAGTAGTACAACGATGGACAAATAAATGCTTCTTATAAACACTATTCGAATTGTTGTAATGAAAAATACATAAATTATTGAGATTAATAGAGATGAGGCTTTATAAAAAATGAAAAAATATTCTGTTTCTACATATTTTTATTTCATTATTCCTTCTTTAATTGGTATCTTCCTATTTATGACCCCCATTTTAACGGTAGAGGGCTGGAAAGTGCCTATTGCCATTTTAGCCAATATTTTAGCGGGTAATGTGGCTCCAGTCATTAGTTATTTTACAATTATAATGTTTGCAATATCTGCAATTGGTGCACTTATAGCGAAATTTATACCTCGTAAAAATGCGAAAGAACCTAGTATTTTAGATACATTGTTTTATGTTAATTGGTTTTGGACAATTACTCGTTTTATCGGTTTAGTCTTTGCTTCAATGGTGGTCTTCAATTTTGGACCTTCTGCCATCAATAATGAAAATACGGGTGGACTCCTAATGGATCCAAATGGGGGACTTGTGACGTTTTTGTTTACCATTTTTTTGTTTGCAGGTTTTCTTTTACCATTTTTAACAAACTTCGGTTTACTTGAATTTTTCGGGACAATGATGGTGAAAATTATGCGACCTCTTTTTAAAAGTCCAGGACGTTCATCAATTGATGCTCTTACGTCATGGGTTGGCGATGGCACAATAGGTGTGTTAATGACAAGTAAACAATATGAGATGGGGAACTACACAAAAAAAGAAGCTGCGATTATTGCTACAAGTTTCTCGGTAGTGTCTATCACATTCTGTATCGTTGTATTGGATACGGTACATTTGGCACGCTATTTTATTCCTTATTATTTGACAGTAGTCCTTTGTGGAATTGTATTAGCCATTATTATGCCTCGAATCTATCCACTTGCGAAGAAGGAGGATACGTATATAGATGGGACACCAGTAGATTATTCACGTGAGAAATTACCTGAGGGCTATAATTCCGTCTCACATGGCTTAGAAAATGCACTTGCTATTGCGCATGCAAATCGTGATCCTCGAAAATTTTTAAAAGATGGCTCTAGAAACGTAATTGATTTATGGGTAGGTGTTGCGCCTATCGTTATGGCTTTTGGGACAATTGCCTTAATGCTTGCTGAATTTACAAGTATTTTTGCGATTTTAGGAAAGCCGTTTGAGCCAATTTTAACCGTACTTGGCTTGCCTGAAGCCGCTGAAGCAGCGCAAACAATGGTTGTTGGCTTTGCCGATATGTTTCTACCTTCTATTTTAGGTGCGGGCATTGAATCGGATGTTACTAGATTTGTCATTGCTGTTGTTTCTGTGTCACAGCTGATCTATATGTCTGAGGTAGGTGGACTTATTTTAGGTACAAAAATTCCATTGAAGTTTTTCGATTTAGTCGTCTTATTTATACTACGTACGCTCATTTCTCTTCCAATTGCCGCATTGGTTGGTCATTTACTTTTCTAACTAAAATGCCAAGTCTTAAATGGACTTGGCATTTTTCGTAAACGGATTGTGATTGGTTTTCTTTACACGTTTCCATAACAGAAGCATATAGATAAAGAGCACAAAAATGATAAGATAGGCACTTAACATGGAGCCTTCCATATTCCCCATAAAATTGAAAAAATTATTCAAGCCATGGAAAAGAATCGTCACGATAATCGACTGACCATCTAATACAAGCAATGCTAGAACAAGGCCAACTAAAAGGGCATAGATGATTTGAACAATCGTATCTTCTAGAGATTGACCACCTAGTAATTGTAGCGCATGTGTGATGCCAAACAATATACTAGAAACCCAGACAGCAGTGAATGTTCCTTTTGTTAATAGCATTCGTAGCATAATGCCTCTAAATACAGTCTCCTCTATAAACGCTACAATGAAGATTTGCATGATAAACATGACAATGAAATCACTAATAGATGTCATATTCAATCCTTTTGTACTCACTAAAATGATACATAAAATAATAAGGAGCGGTAAGGTGATGAAGAAATGATTCTTTTTAATAGGAAGAAAGAAATATTTTTGCCAGTTCTTTTTCATTCCTGTATATATGAAGAGACCCAATGCGAATGGGATTAACAGTGCAAACTGTAGAAAAGGGCTTGTAGGTTGTTTAATGGAAACAAAGGCACCGTTTAAAACATAGAAAAATATGAGCAGAAACTCTAAGGCAATTATTTTCATCAGCACATTTTTGTTCATTCTATTACCTTCTTCCTTTTCTGTATTTATACAGGATTCACAGAAACCTTTCGCATGTTAGCTGCAATAACTAAATAGAGTAAGATACTAAAAATAAACAGGCTACCTAAAATACCTAATATGGATGATTGGGCTAAAAGCTCATACAACGGAGAATACCATTCAAAGATCACCATTAATATAGGAATCAATGCTAGTAAACCAATTAAGCTATAGCCACCAAGTATGCCTAAGCGATAAAAAACAACGTTAAGGAGAAGGCCAGAACTAAGACAAAATAGTAGTAAGACCGTATCCAATACTACGGTTTGTAAAAATGAATGGGTGATATCAAAAAATAGGATAGGGTGGATAATTATAATATTCTTGATATTGAATAGCGTAGAAACATAGGAAATGATTTGATGTGCACTCGCAATAATGAAGGCACCGATTAGACTCCAGCTAATGAAAAATAGTCCGACATATAACATATATTGCTGGCGACTTAATCCTAGCTTTAAAAAATAGGGTAAGGTTTTATTTAGAAGCTTTGTTGCCATCGTACTGTAAAAAATATAGACTGGAATCGAAATAGTCATAGCAAAAGATACATATTGACCAAAAAATGCATCTAAGAAAAATGACAAAAGCACGATAGAAAATAAAATGCTCCAAAAAATAATATTTTGCTTCTTATAGCTTTGAAATAAGATATAAAAACTGCCGCTCATTGTGTTCATCGCCCAGACCTCACTTTCTGTTTACTTAAATAGACAAGCATATCTTGAAGAGAAACAGATTCAATCGAGATGTTTTGACCTTCTATGGATTGACCATTTGCAAAAACAACAGCTGTCATTTCTTGCATAAATGTATGCTGATAGATTACTTGTAAATCGCCAATTGCTACAGCAACATCTGAGGCATTGCCTTTTACAGCCACAATATGCTCTCGCCATTCATCAGTGGTCTTTTGGAGCAAAAGCTTGCCCTCATGTAGAATAAAAATTTCCTCAAATAGCTCGCTCGCCTCATCAATTAAATGTGTGGATAAAATAAATAATCGTGGATTTTCTGTTTGCTGCTCAATTAACAAATCATAAAACATATTACGTGCAGCTACGTCTAAACCGATATACGGTTCATCAAAGATAGTAATGGATGTACAACTCGCAAAGCCCGTAATAATTCCAAGTGCAGATACCATTCCTTTTGAAAGATTCCGCACTTTATCTTTTGGATTCAGGGCAAATACTTGTAGCAGTTCATGAGCTAGCTCTTCATCCCATTTTGGATAAAAGAAGCGATTGGCCTTTAATGTTTGGGCAATGGTCATTTCTTCTTGAAAATTGCCACTTTCAGCGATAAAGCAAATATCACGTAATGTAGAAGGGGCATTGAAAACATTTTCTCCGTTAACTAAAATTTCACCGCTTGTTGTAGTGATGAGTCCTGATAATAGATTTAAAAAAGTCGTTTTGCCAGCTCCGTTATGGCCTAAAAAGCCAATAATTTTTGGACCCTCCATAGTGAAAGTGACATTTTTCAAGGCTGATTTATGCTTATAGGTTTTCGTGACATGGTTCACATTGATTTTCATTCATGATCCTCCTTGTAGTAGTTGTTGTAACTCTTCATCTGAAATGCCTAGACGTCTCGCTTCTTTTTTCAATGGTTCAATATGTTGCTGGAAGAAGCTTGCTTTACGCTCAGTAATTAAAATATCTTTGGCGCCCTCATGTACAAACATGCCGACACCCCTCTTTTTATAAATGACACCCTTATCCACTAATTCATTCACGCCTTTCCCAGCAGTTGCAGGATTAATCTGATATTCTTTGGCAAATTCATTCGTAGATGGAATGCGATCTTCAGGCTGTAGCTGTCCATCTAGAATGGCATCTTCTATTCTTTCGCGAATTTGTTGGAAAATAGGCTTTTCGTTATTTAAAGAATGAATCACAATCCACCTCACTTGTTAGTTGGTTAATTACTTGTGTAACTAACCATATAACTTATGGCGTCAACTGTCAATCACTTGGCAAAAAAAATCTGTACACAATCATCAAAAAAGCCTTCTCATTCTTGAGAGGGCTTTTGATGAGATTTTCCTATCAGATAGGCACTGAAAGGAATAAAAGAAATGATTTTGATGAGCAACATACAGACAAGTAAACTGGATAAAAAAAGAGAAGTGACTTGAAGGAAGGTACTGGGTAGTAATGCGCTATAGGGTGCTATATATTCTTGAATTAGCCAGTGAATTAAAAAGATCCCAAAGGAATAGCGACTTAAAATAGGGATAAAAGGGAGTTTGGGCAAAATTTGTGCAAATGCTAGGATGCAAAACGTCATCGCCAATACGAATAGCATCATATCAATTCTTCTTGATGTAATCTGTTGGGCACCTGAATAATAATTTGTATATAAAATCGCCATTGCAAGTAGGGCAGCTAGAACTGTGAAAAATTTATATCGGACGAGATAATGGGCGATTTTTTCATAATGACTGCCCATCATATAGGCTAGTGCAAAATAAGGGAGCCAGCCCACAAAAAGTAGGCGCATAAAATGTTCATTCTGGATGAAATAATCTATCTTTACATTTGCCAGTGTCATATAGAAAATACCAAGCAAAAACATAATAGGCGTGAACCAGATGCTAGATAGCTGAAATTTTTTGACTAAAAAAAAGAGTATATAGAGCTGAAAGATAGTCATGACAAACCAACCTGAAAAATCTCCTAACACAATATGTCGATATAATGCATCCCAAAAGCTTTCATCATAATGAAAGGCTGCGTTAGCGGCATATAAAATGCCAGCTGCTACAAACGGTATGACAATAAACTGAAAACGACGCCATAAAAAATGGGGAGGAAGCTGGTGTTGATAGCGTTTCGCTAATATTAAAATGGATAATAAGATAAAAGTCGGTGTAGCGAAACATAACAATAATCTAAAAAACTGGTAGTATGGCTGTTCTATATAGCCATTCATAATTTCAATATTGGTTGTAGCATGTAATAACACAATACTTAAGCAAGCCATTACCCTTACTGCGTTCCACTCATACACCATCTCCATCACCCTCATTTTCAGTAAATTGGTGGGCATCTCGCTACAGCGATGCAACCTAACTAAATATATGAACATGTCATTCATGATAAAACCTGTCTTTCTTTCAACGTCTGAAAATAGTTTGCATCACAAAATATTATTAAAAAATCCTAGTAACATAGCGAGAGTTCCATTTTTGCATATGTGTCACATAACCATTATGCATATACTGTGGCAAGAGGGGGGGAGGTGAGCTTTTATGAGAATCAATTGGAAGGTTCGTCTTCAACATATTCCATTTTTACTAGGGCTATTTTCATTGTTACTCTTACTCGCACAACAAGTAGCAGCGATTTTTGGCTATGATTTTACAGGGGTGATGAGTGAGCAAATGTCATCTATTTTAAATACAGTTTTATCCATTCTTGTGTTAATGGGTGTCATTGTAGATCCAACCACACGGGGCACCAGTGATAGTGAGCGTGCCTTAATGTATCGGAGACCGAGATAAAATAAACAAAAAGTGTAATTTTACAATAAGGATAAATATGTTATACTGTTAGAAAATTGATAAAGTGGGGAGGATGATTGAATGTCTGTTGAATTGGAGCGAAGAATTGCTAAGCTTGAGGAGGAAATGGCAGATTTACGTCAGGAGTTGTCTTTATTAAAAGGCTCACAAAGCGCTGAAAAAATAAATACTCTTGATGCCAGACAGTCGATGATCAAGCAATCAGAACCAATAAAACCAAAACCAGTACTGGAGTCGAAGCCTATCCCGACTAAAGTAACGGAAAAAGAAGTGCAACCACAGCCATCGATGGAGGAACGTGTTATGTGGGCACTTCCAAAAGTATTCATGGTTATTTTAGTAATGGGCGTACTTTGGGGTCTAAAACTTGTAAGTGATTATGGTTATTTATCGAATGGCGTGAAAATCATCCTTGCCTATGCACTATCGGTAGGGTTAGCGGTTATAGCCTATGCACTAGAACGTAGAAAAGTAGGCTCAACGGCGATAACGATCTCTTTATACGGTGGGGCATTTATTGTTGGTATTTTAACAACTGCAGCGAGTGCCATTTTATACGAAATCATTGGTCTTACCCCAGCACTAGGCATTACGCTACTTTATATAGCCTATGGTATCGCCATTAGCTATTTGAAGAAAAATGAAGCACTAACTGTTTTTGTTGCCTTTACGTCGTTATTACTGCCTTATTTACTAGAATATATGGATTTTAGTGCCGTCATTATCTTACTATTTGTGATCGTCTTGTTTGCTGCATTGCAATGGGTCATTTATCAGCACAAGCAAAAGCTAGCCCTTTATATTGCCACATTCTTTTCGGTGCTAGCAGTGAGTGTTGTAGCGTTTATGAATAGTGATCAGCAAGTAGTTTTCGCACTTGGTTTGATTGCAATTTTAGCAATCTTTTATGCAATTTGGTGCCTACTGTATAATGCACAATCAAAATGGAAGCCGCTTCACATCGGCGTCCAATTTTCTTTAGGCTCATTTAGTTTATTACTGCTGAACCTGATCATTCGTTCTCTTGAAAATGGAGAAATGCTACTCCTTATCTTAATGGTTTTATTTGGAGCACTAGCGTTTTATAGCTATCGTCAGAAATGGCAGGAAGTATTGGATAGTGCTGTGACACTTGCGTTTATCACCTTCTGCAATATGATACTGCTATTGAACATACCGAATAAAGTGGATGATTTATTGTATCCACTCATCGCATTTGCAGGCGTGATGATGAGCTTGCGAATACGTGCAAGTATAATGAAGGTTGTCACTTCGCTTTCTCTTGTGATCACATTTACACTAAACTTCTTCTTTCATGAACCAAGTCCATTTTTCAGCATAGATCATTTAAGCTTATTTATGCCAATCATCTATTTCATCATTATTTATTTATATGCAAGACGTCCAAAAGAGACACTCTCACCTTTTGAAAAGGTCATGAAGGATTTGTATGTGATTGATATTTTAGCAGTGGTCACAACTGGCTATTTCTTAGCCTATATTAGCAAACTAGATACCGTTTATTTTGCAGCAACAAATGACATTCCATACATGGTGTGTATCGTATTAGCTGCCTTATTTACGGGCTCTCTATTTGTAGAGGAAACCTATAAAGGACGTGCTTTAACGCCAGTTCTCGGCGCATTTTTCCTACTAGTCTCCTTGATGATTGGCACGAGACTGTCAATGCTGGAAAGCTTCAATAGTATTACTAGATTAATTTATATAGCAGTCATTGTAGCAATCATCGTGGATGTGCTTGTAAAAGGAATTATTTATCGATTGTACGAGGATCGTCTAGGGAAATATGTGGACGCCATTGTAAGCGGTGGTATCGTGCTCACGATGATTTCAATATGGGGGCTAATCCATCAATTCACGTATAATAACGTGCTTGATTGGAAGCTAAGCATCGCCCTTGCAACCATTACATTATTCTTAACAGCCAGTGTCTCACTATGGATTAGTTCCACACATCATTTAAAAACACTGCGCACAACAGGCTTTATTATTTTAGTCATCGCATTTATTAAGCTAATTTTCTTTGACTTATCTGCCCTTGATTTATTGATTAGAGCTATTCTATTTATTACCATTGGTGGTATTGGCATGCTGTTGTCGGGTAGGTTGTTGAGGAAAAATGAGTAAATGGAAAAGCACATGGACAATAATTATTGTCCATGTGCTAATTTATATTTCTAGTATAATATCTTCTGTGATATCTACCTTAGGTGGAGATGGAGCAGGAGGTACGTTTGGTTGATTGTTGTTATCGTTTCCGCCATTTCCGTTTGAAGCATTACTTTCGCTAAAGGTGATGGAAGCACCACCATCTACAATAATTCTATCTGCAACAATTGCCCCTTTAATATGTGCGCCTGCCACTACTTTCACATCGGCATTCGGTGCAATAATATGCTGCCCTTCTGAATTAAAACCACCATTAAATGTAATGTTATTTCCACCAGAATAGATATTTCCTTTTACACCAACACCGCCTGTAAATGATAAATCCGCGTCTTTTGCATAAAGAGAGCCATTAAGCTTTGTTTCATCTGTAAGCGCTAACGATTTAGAGCCACTATATAAAAAATTAATTTGACTAACATCACCGCCATCGTTAAAGGAGCCTTTAATATAGAGTGAGTCTTTCACATAAATATTCAGCTTTCCTGTACCGATGATTTTAATATGTCCCTGTAAAATATTTAGATTTTCAATATAAAGATCTTTATCCGTATCACCAACATTGATGGTAATAGTATTGTTTTCAGCAACTTTAAATTCTTTAAAATGTGTGTCTCCAGTTAAATTAAGTGTGTAATTATCTGTTATCCAGTTAGTTGCTTGGAAATTACCATTATTAATAACATTAGTTTTACTAGAATTTGCTGTAACCACTTGATTAGGAGGAAAACTCAATTGCGATAGATTATTCATTTTATCATCTGGAAAAGGTGCTAGTAAATTGCCAGTTGGAAAGTCTTGATGTTCTGTTATTTGATCTTTGTGTTTATGAAGGCCTTCATTATCGACAATTAATTTATCCGGAGAAATACCTATATTACCTGTTATAGAGGCTCCACCTGTTAACGTTATTGTTCCGTTAGCACTTGCTACATTACCATTAATTTTACCACCACCATTTAGAATAATATCGCCTTTTGTTTGTACAGTATATTCATTTGGAACAAAATGACCATCGTTATTTGATCCGCTATTTGAACCTTCATTAGGTGAACTACCGTCGTCTATGTCTTCATTATCATCTGAATAGTTTAATTTCACTGCTATACTTTGTTGTAATGTTCTGTTTATAGATGTTCCTTCAAACTCACCCTCCGACTCAATTATATATTGAAGGCTAGCCGCATTTTTTAGTGTAAGAAGTACACTTGCTTTAGGAGTATGTTTAAATTGGTCTTCAAATGTAGGTGTTTTAAAATCATCTCTAAATCTTTTTTCTAATTCTATTGGTATTCCTTCATCCTTATCTGTAGTAGGGTATCCTAAGTCTTTTAATTTATTTTTTATAATTTCACTAAAATCTGGAGGGTTAGGAAGTAGCTTTTTTTCATAAGCAATTTTTTTTGTTTGATACTCTGTAGTCGCTAAACTTTCAGCAATTTCAAAATTTTTACGTGTATGCTCACGCCCATAATTTAATCCAGCCTCTGCAATATAGTAAACTGATTGATCGTCTCGTTCATGAGCAGAGGTTTTTAAAGTATTACTGGAAACTTTTAGAATACTTAAACCTAATACCGATATTAAAATAATGGTAAAAAAAACAAGTAGAAAAGTATAGCCATTTTCATTTTTCAATACGAATATTTTTATTTTCCTCATAAAACTTCCCACCTTGTTTAACTAGTTTTCTTCCTTATCAGGCATTTTGATACCACGTGAAGTTAATTCTGCATTTATTTCTTTATCAGATGTATTTACAATTTTTATGGTTAGAACAACAGGAGTATCTTTTTTAGCCTCTAGTTTAAATTCTTTAATATTATTTGCAATAATCTCCCCATTTCGGGTAATTGTATTATTCAAAAGGGTGTATGTTTGTTGTCCATCTCTAGTAGTGAATGTATCAGTAGCATCATCAAATTGCGTTGCTTTCCTAAAATCCTTGGTAACTAATTTTAGGGCGTAAGAGGTATCCTGTAAATTTTTATTTTTTTTAGCTTGTTTTTGGTGTGTTGATGTACTGGAACTTAATATACTAAATAGAAGAACGGAGATAATGCTGACAATAACTACGACGGCTAATACTTCAGCTAAAGTAAAGCCCTGTTGCTGTTTTATTTGCATTTTTATTAGCCCCCTAATTTATATCTATTTTCTATTTTACTTTTTTCTTTTCCACTTTCTAATACTTTTATAATAATAGGAGTTAATCCTAAATCGTCAGGTTTTTTCAGTGTTAAATAGATGAGTATAGTGTTGTCTTGCTTTAACCAAGTATCCTCATTAGTAGCTACATAAGGAATTGTACTTTGCTTATTTAACTCGTCAATTAAAGCTTCACGTGTAAGTGCAGTTCGATATTTATAAATACTTTCCATCTCTTTTTGCGCAATATATGTAGCATTTACAATATCATCTGAGGTTGCTGTGGTTTTGCTAGTTTGTAAAAACATCCCCATAAAACTTAAAAGGATAACAGAGATTAATACGATTGAGGCAATAACTTCAATTAATGTTAGGCCACAATCTTGATTTATAAGACTAGTCTTTTTCATGATTTCCTCCTAAATTAGCCATAATTTATAATTTTTTAACTTAGATTTATTCAGCAAGCTCAATCAAATTTTTTTATTTAAATGTTTCTTTTCATTCTCTTGCTCTTGATTTATTAAAGTAAACTTATTATTTAAAACTAGATAAAAATGACTATCAAGGATATTATAACAAATCCCAAACTTGCATCTAATAATATTTAGATTTATCGGTAGTTCTTTTTAACTAAGTATTGAAGAATTTTTGAATTTCTGTGTAATCGTTAAAAGAAATGACGGAACAAAGTTGCATTTTGGTAGTGTCAGAATACCATAGTTGTAGTATCATTTGTATATAAATAGAAAAACCACTAAGTAAAATAAAGGATGATGTGGATGAAAACATACATAAAAATAATTAGCTTGTTTTTGGTAATTGTTCTAATTGTGGGATTTTTTATTCCATCATTTGTGCTAAATGACACAGTTTTTGCTAAAGAAGGTCCCGAATCTTCCACCATTGGAGGTATTGAGATCAATGATGTAAAAACATCAGATTTAGCCACAACTTTACAAAATGCAATCTCAGAATGGCAAGGTGGGGAAATGGAAGTTGTTAGTGAGGGCATTTCCAAAACCATTGACCCAAAACAATTTGTTTTTGATACATCTTCAGCTATTGCTCAGTACGGAACGCTGACAAAAAAGCCTTGGTATGCATTTTGGCAAAAAGAGAAAATTGTTCATATTCCCATTCCTGTTACCGTTAATGAAGTAATTACACAGCAAATAGATGAAGCAGGTATTTGGGATACAGATAAAACACTTCAGAAATTAATCTTACAGGCCAGCTATTTGAAGGAGCATAAGGTTGAAGCCGTTATCAATGAAGATTCCATGCAAACCGAGGAAAGGATTGCCTTTCAGATTGCCGAGCTACCAGCAAATAGTCAAGGGGTAGCGAAAATCATTCCGTTATTAAATGATGTTAATCTTGTTCCAAATCAATCAATCTCGTTGCTTACACTTTTAGGTGAACAGGCTGGGGTTGTCAATGATGCAGGTTTAGATTTTGTCGCGTCTATCCTATATAGTGTCATTCTTCAAACAGATTACGAAATTCTTGAAAGACATTCTCAGGAAATCAATCCAAGCTATTTACAGCAGGGAATTGAAGCGGATATCAATGCAGCATTAGTAAAAGACTTACAATTTATTAATCGTTCCGAACAGCTTGGTAAAATGAAAGCATCTATGGAAGGTAATCAATTAAAGATAGAAGTTTTTGCAGCAGCGAAAGACAAGGACATTACAGTTCGCGTCAGCAAGGATAAAATCGTGAAGCCACGAATTATTTATCGCTATTCGGAGGATTTAAAAGCTGGACAAGAACGAGTGGAGCAAGAGGGTAAGGAGGGTTCAAGAGTGGAAGTGTATCGTTCCATTGTAGAGAACGGAGCAACAGAAGAACAATTCATTAGTAGAGATTATTATGCACCTCAAAATCGAATTGTTACGCGTTCATCGCAGGAGCCTGTTACGATCACAACACCTACTCAAAACGTTGGGGCAGGAACATCAGATCCTGATTTAGAAGTGGATTTAGATGGCAATGGCTTGCCTGACGTGAAACCTTCAACACCAGAGGAAACAAAGGAAGAAGATGGACCAGAAATTGTCTATGGCTACTATGACAAGGGTGGTAATTTTGTACAAACAAGTCCATAACGATTGGAGGTATGTTTATGGCAATGAAGCCAGGGCGTAAACGTTTAGGGGATTTACTGGTTGAATCAGGTGTTATCACAGCTGACCAGCTAGAGTACGCATTAACTACTAAGATGAAAAATGAGAAGCTTGGAGATTTCCTTATTAAAGAAAACTTCCTAACAGAGCAGCAGCTTATTGAGGTCTTAGAATTCCAGCTGGGTATTCCTCATATCAGCTTGAATCAGTTTTCAATTAGTCCCGAATTATTACAGCTAATTCCTGCAGAGCTTGCGAAGCGGACAAATATTATGCCGATTCGCAAAGAAAAAAATAAATTGTTTATTGCAATGGAAGACCCGATGGATTATTTCGCCATTGAGGAAGTTCGTATGACGACGGGCTGTCAAATCGAGACAAGTATTGCAGCAAAAGATGATTTATATCGGACGATAACAAAATACTATGATTTGCAGGAATCAATGGATGCGGCCATGTTGGATTTGGCTGCCACAAGTACGGAAACACAAGACGAAATTGAGAATGAGGATTCACCTATTGTTCGTTTAGTGAATCAAATAATTGCCAATGGTGTCGCACAGCGCGCAAGTGATATCCATTTTGATCCACAAGAGACAGAGCTACGTGTCCGCTATCGAGTAGATGGTGTGCTTCGTACTGAACGATCCTTGCCCAAGCATATGCAAAATGTCGTATTGGCTCGTATTAAAATTATGGGGAATTTAAATATTACAGAAAATCGTATCCCACAGGATGGACGTATTAAAACCAATGTTAATTTTAGACCTGTCGATATACGTTTAGCCACATTACCAACAGTCTATGGTGAAAAGGTTGTTATGCGTATTTTAGATTTAACCAATTCAGCCAATGATATTGATAAATTAGGCTTTAGTGCAAGTAATGAGGCACTTTTTAGGAAAATGATAGCCCATCCAAACGGTATGATGTTGATTACTGGTCCAACAGGCTCAGGGAAGTCCTCTACTTTATATGCGGCACTTTCTCATTTAAATGAAGAAGGCGTCAATATTATTACGGTTGAGGACCCAGTGGAATATCAATTAGATGGTATCAACCAGATACAAGTAAAAGAGGAAGTCGGCTTAACATTTGCGGTAGGTTTACGATCGATTTTACGACAGGATCCTGACATTGTGATGGTGGGGGAAATTCGTGACCTTGAAACAGCTCAAATTGCTATTCGTGCTTCACTAACAGGCCATCTAGTGTTAAGTACGCTGCACACTAATAGTGCCATAGAATCTATTTCAAGACTACATGATATGGGAATTGAGCCATTTCTACTATCCTCTTCCCTTGTAGGAATCATGGCGCAACGTCTTGTACGTAAAGTTTGTCGTGATTGTGCTGAGCCATATGTATTCACTTCTCGTGAACTTGAAATACTTGAAGAAAATGGGGTGGAGGGCGTAACGCATGGAAAAAAAGGTCGTGGATGTCCTGCCTGCAACCATACAGGCTACCGAGGGCGTATGGCGATTCATGAAATCCTCCCTGTTGATCGCCAAATAAAGGATATGATTTTAAATCGTGTTGGTGATAGCGTTCTACGTGATTATATGAATGAGAAAGGCTTCCATACCTTATTAGTAGATGGATTACTAAAGGTTGTAGCTGGCAAAACAACCACATCAGAAATATTACGTGTTGCAAGTGCAGACTAGGGGTGAAAGAAATGACAGCATATTCAATCGTTGAATTATTAACACGTGCATTTGAAGAGAAAGCATCGGATCTACATCTAACAAAAGATATTCCACCAGTATATCGTATTCATGGGCAACTGGAGCATTATGGCACAGTGCCGCTAGAAACAGAAGATTTAAAGGAAATGGTAAAGGTCATTCTCCCTGTCCATAAACAACAGGAGTTTGAGGACAAAGGAGAAACGGACTTTAACTTTTCATTGCCTGGGAAATGTCGATTCCGTGTCAACGCATATCATCAGCGAAATGAAGTAACGATTGCGGCTCGTTTAATTGAGGCTAAAATTCCTTCTATTGAAGCGCTCAATATGCCACAAGTGTTATATAAGCTTGCGGAAAAACCACAAGGCTTAATTTTAGTGACTGGCCCAACAGGCTCAGGGAAATCAACTACCTTGGCAGCAATGATTGATCATATTAATGAAACGAGATCAAAACATATTATTACGTTAGAGGATCCAATCGAATACTTGCATACACATAAGAAATCTGTCATCAATCAGCGTGAGATTGGTGTCGATACGATGAGCTTTGCAAATGGTTTACGTGCATCACTACGTCAGGACCCAGATATTATTTTAGTCGGTGAGATGCGAGATTACGAAACCATTTCAACGGCTATTACGGCTGCTGAAACAGGGCATTTAGTCATGGCTACACTTCATACAAGTAGTGCACCAACAACGATCGACCGTATTATAGACGTATTTCCACCACATCAGCAAAGTCAAATTCGTGTGCAGCTTGCGAATGTACTGCAAGGTATTGTTTCTCAGCGTTTATTTGTACGTAAGGATGTAAAAGGGCGTATTGCGGCGACAGAAATTTTAGTACAGGCACCTGCCATCTCGAATTTAATTCGTAATGAAAAAATCCATCAAATTCCAAGTGTGATGCAGACAAGTAAAGCATTAGGTATGCACACGTTGGAATATTCGATGCAACACTTAATTACGACAGGTAAGATTTCACTTGAGGATGCACGACCATATATGAACGCTGGTGATTATAGTTGACGATATTTCGTTATAGTGGTCGTACCAAAACAGGAGCACCTAAAAAGGGCATTATCGAGGCACCAAATAAAAAGGTAGCCATGGAAAAGCTTCGAGCACAAGGAATTAATGCACGAGAACTTCAAGAATCAAATAGCATTTTACATAAAGATATTGCTTTTGGGACAAAAGTAAAGCACCAGGAATTTGTTATTTATTGTCGGCAATATGCGACATTAATTCGTGCTGGCGTTCCTGTCGTTGAAGCAACCCATATTTTGGGTGAGCAAACGCAGAGTAAACCACTGAAGCGAGCATTGATGCAGGTTGAAGAGGATATTCGAAATGGGATGGCATTTTCAGATGCGGCAGGCAAACACCCAAAAGTGTTCCCATTGCTATTTGTCAATATGATGCGTGCTGGTGAGGCTACAGGAAACGTCGATGATACATTAGATCGCCTTGCAAGCACACTAGAAAAGCAATATAACATTAAGAAAAAAATTCAATCTGCCATGACCTATCCAGCGATTTTATCACTTTTAACACTAGTGGTTGGTATGTTTTTAATGGTTTTCATTGTGCCAACCTTTATGGATGCATTTAAAGAAATGAATTTGGAAATGCCATTAATAACGGTCATTGTAGTAGGTATTAGTGATTGGCTCATTCAATTTTGGTACCTTGTGATTTTGGGACTATTGGTGTTAGTAGTGGGCTTACACTATTTCTATAAAAATAATAAAGAGTTTCATTATGCCGTCAATGTATTTTTACTGCGTATGCCAATCTTTGGACAGCTGTTGCAAAAGGATATTATCGCGAGAATGACAAGAACTTTGTCGACACTCTTTAGTAGCTCCGTGCCAATTCTACAAGCCTTAACAATTGTCGAAAAGGTTGGTGGTAATCCAGTAATGGGTAAAGTAGTACTGGAAGCCCGCGATAATTTAGAAAAGGGCGGCACATTATCAGAGCCACTTGAAAAAAGCTGGCTATTTCCACCACTTGTTACACAAATGACATCAATTGGTGAGAAAACAGGGTCCTTGGATTACATGCTTGAAAAGATTGCTGATTTTTATGAAGAAGAAGTAAACCGTGCCGTCGATACAATGAAGTCACTTATCGAGCCTTTAATGATAGTGGTGTTGGCCCTAGTTGTAGGAGTAATTGTAGCGGCTATATTCTTACCAATGTTCCAACTATATGAAAATCTGTGAAATAAGGAAGTATGTGTGATTACACTTCAAATATTATTATAAGGGGGAACCTATCGTGTTCAAAAAATTAAGCAATGGAAGAATAGTGAAAAATGAAAAGGGTTTAACATTAATTGAGCTTTTAGCTGTAATAGTTATTCTAGCTATTATCTCAGCAATAGCAGTTCCAGCAATTGGGAATATTATTGAGAATACGCGTTATAACGCAGCAAAAGCGGATGCAATTAATGTTCTAAATGCAGCAAATCTTTATTTTACTGATGAGCCAGATCAAACTTCAGTGACAGTATCTACATTAAAAACGGAAAAATATTTGGATAATGCAGGTAAACTTGAAAGTGTTTCTACAACTGCTACAGTTACTAAAGGAAGTCCTAACACATTAACTGCTGCGAATGTACCATATAGTGGTTCTACAAAAACTATTTCATTTACAGGAGCAACATTACAATCTATCAATGGAGACAAACAAAAAGGTAGTAAGTCACCATTAAATGCAATTACATCAACGGTATCTCCTTAATCAGTCCTCCCAACCCATTCAGAAGCGCAAGAAAATTTGCGTTTCTGGCTGGGAAATGGATGACTAATTGAAAAAATCATTTATACTGAATAGGATAAGGAGGTCTTTTCACATGTTTAAGAGAAAAAGAAAGTCGCATGTTTCGATTGAACTGAAGGATTATGTGCTGCGTGCGATTGTGGCGAAAGGACCAGAGCCTAATCAGTGGCAAGGCTATGAATACCCTTTAACAGCTGGAATCGTTGAAAATGGGACAATCGTCGATGAGGTAGCTCTTTTTGAGATTATTAAAGAGCAAGTGATGAAATGGACAGGGAAAAAACAGGTTGTCCGTATGTTTGTACCTGATACGACGGTTTTATTAAAAAACTTTGAGCACCCTAAAGATGTCAAACCTCAGGAATTACGAGGATATGCTGAAATGGAATTGGGGCATTCCATTCATTTACCATTTCAAGACCCTTTAATTGATGTTTATGATGCAGATGCCGAGGATGGTAAGGCCATTTTATTTGCTGCGCCCTCTGAAGAGATTACGAAAATGGTAGGGATGCTGCTAGATGTTTCATTAGAACCGGAAGCTGCCGATATTCGAGCGCTATGCAATATACGTTTATTAGAGCACATGTCATTATTAATGCCTAATAAAACGTATTTAATTGCGGAATGGTCGATTAATGAGCTCTCTATCAGTATTTTTTCCAATGGCCAAGTGGAGTTTTTGCGCTATCAATCGATTGAAGTGGATATGACGCAATGGCAGGGGAAGAAAGAGAATGAGTTTAACTATCAATTTATCTATAATGGCGAGGCTGAGAATTATCAAATGGTCGTGATGGATCAGGTTTTGGAGATCGATCGAATGATGAATTTCTTTAAGTTTTCTTTACATAAAGGTGAAAAAGCAGTGGATGAAATTATCATGCTTGGGGATAACCCATTATTGAAATCAATAGGAAACTTATTAGCTTCTAATTTAGAACCACCACTGAGGGTTGTCGATGGGAAAAAAATTGAGAAATTGTTTCCTCGCTTTAAGCGAGAATTTTCAACGTTGCTTGGCTTAGCTTTGAAGGAGGTTCATTAATGGTTCCAGATATAAACCTCTTACCACAACTTGAAAAAAGAACGACCTCTCCAAAGCTTTTTTATAGCTTGGTGATAGTCATTGTTGGACTCATTGTGGCTTATTTACTTTTTTTATTTTTTACGTCAAAAAGTGATTTAGCACGATTGACTGCAGAGGAACAGGCATTAACGACACAGCTTGATCAATTACAGCAAGAGCTAGATGCAAGACAAAGTGTCGACCAAGGTTCGTTGGAAGAATCTGTGACATTTATTCAAGGTGTTTCTTATCCTGTAACACCGTTGATTGATGAAACGAGAACTTTATTACCAACTCATTCGTATTTACGTAGCTACGTTTTCGGGGAGAATACGGTAAACATTGAAGTAGATTTTGAAACGATGACAGATATATCGAAATATGTGGAGCGACTTTTAATGAGTAGCTATTTTACAGACGCTCAAATTAACACGGTCTCAAACTTTGATATAGAGCTAGGGGAACAAAGGGAATTAACACCCCAACAAAAATTTAAAGAAGTACCGCGCTATTCAGTGTCTATTACAGCGACAATCGACTTTATGTATTTAGCTGGAGGACGACGCTCATGAATAAATTAACGAGTAGTAAAAATTCATCCATCATCTTATTGCTTGCGCTGATAGCTGCTATTTTATTTGCGCTGTATTATTATTTGCTATCACCAAAATTGAATGAAGTGAATGAAAAAGAGCGTAGTGTATTGCAGGTGCAGCAAGGATTAGCTAGTGTCAAAGAACAACTCGCTCAATTGGACAAGGAGCAGGGACAGCCTACTATTAATATATTAACGCTAAGACAAAAGCTACCTGCAACAAGAGCCGTTGAAAAGATAATTCTCGATTTGGCTGAGATTGAAGAGGTGACAGGAACTCGTATACAGACTTTAACTGTTCAAGGTGAGGATGGCACTGTGAAACCTTCAGATGTATCGAATGAGCTCAATATGTTAGAACAGGCTGAAGCAGAGGTCAATGGTGATCAGGAGAACAAGGAGACCACTACACCGATTGCTTCTCTTTCAAAGGACTCTTTACCAGCTAATTTAAAGCTCATTACTTTTATCTTAGAGGTTGGGGCGCTTGATTTTAATTCGCTTGAAAGCTTTTTACAGGAGGTTGAACAATTAGAGCGCGTGATGAAAACCGATAAGATTGAATTTAAATTACCTGGAGAGCAGGAACAGCTAGAGAAAGATGCAGATCTTACGTTAAAGGCAACAGTGCAAGTGACGACGTTCTATTACGAAGAACAACAATAAACTTTATTGATAGGCGCACCATACTTCATTTGTATGGGCGCCTATTGGTTTAGGAGGACATAAAATTGGAAATGGCTTATACGATCTTTATTTTTTTATTTGGACTTGTCTTTGGCTCTTTTTATAATGTTGTCGGCTTACGTGTACCGCAGAAGGAGTCGATTGTACACCCTCCTTCCCATTGTACGAAATGCCAGAGACGACTAACGGCGCTTGATTTAGTGCCAGTATTGTCCTATGTATTTTTAGGAGGAAAATGTCGGAGTTGTGGCAACAAAATTTCTTGGGTTTACCCAGTCATAGAATTAATGACAGGTGTATTATTTGCCTTTGCTTATTGGCGGCTAGGCTGGAGCATAGAATTAATAGTAGCTTTCGTTTTTATCTCCTTATTAGTCATCATTGTAGTGTCAGATTTGGCCTATATGCAGATTCCAGATAAGGTGCTATTATTCTTTTTACCCTTGCTTGCTATTGGACGAGTTCTATCACCATTAACACCTTGGTGGGACTCTCTTGTGGGTGCTGTTGTTGGTTTTGGCATATTATATATAATTGCTGTGCTATCGAACGGTGGCATGGGTGGAGGCGATATTAAATTATTCTTTTTAATTGGTCTCGTTCTGGGTACAATTGATACACTGTTAACGCTGTTTTTAGCTGCTGTTATTGGTATGATTGTCGGATTTACTGTGTTATCGAAGAACAAACAGGGGAGAAAAACACCCATTCCGTTTGGGCCTTCTATTGCACTGGCCGCAGTCATTGTTTATTTCTATGGCGATCTATTAATCAATTGGTATTTAGGCTTTTGGTAATTGTTTAATCTTCAAGAATGTGGAGGGAAGCAAGTGAAACCGATTATTGGTATTACAGCCTTTGTGGAGGATGATTTATCCTCTCGATTAAATGCTGCTTACAGCAAAAGCATTATTGAAGCAGGTGGAATTCCACTGATTATTCCGATTGGAGTAGAGGAAGAGGCAGCACAGATTTTAGCCATGACGGATGGTTTAATGTTATCGGGTGGCCATGATGTGCATCCATTTCTGTTCGGGGCCGAGCCTTCATTAAAGCTTGGAAAAATTCATCCAGCGCGAGATACGGTTGAATTAGCCTTAATTGAAGCTGCATTCCAACGGAAAATGCCTATTTTCGGTATTTGTCGAGGGATTCAAATATTAAATGTTGCATTAGGTGGTACTTTATATCAGGACATTGATAGTGACCATTTTAGTACCAAGTTACTCCAACATACGCAGCAATCAGGTCGAGCTGTAGCTACCCATTCTGTACAGGTTATTGCTGACAATTTATTAGCGACTATAGTAGAACAAGAGAAACTGGCAGTGAATTCATTTCATCATCAAGCAGTGAATGTTTTAGCGGAAAAATTAAAAGTAGCAGCAAAATCAAATGATGGTATTATCGAAGCGGTAGTTCATGAGGAATTACCATTTTGCTTGGCTGTTCAGTGGCATCCTGAGGAACTGGCCATAGCAGGAGATGACAGTGCTCAAAGACTATTTTCAGCCTTTGTTGAAGCTAGCTTGAAATTTAAGAAGGAAGCTTAGATGGGGCATTGTACAAAGAATCCATACATGATTGGATTCTTTTTTTGCGTAAAAAAGAGGATACATGCTCTAAGAAGGAACATAATCCTCGAAACCTACTTTAATGATTAATGTACACGACGGTAAAGACCTACAACTTGTCCTAAAATCGAAACTTGATCGACGATAATAGGTTCCATAGATGAATTTTCAGGCTGTAAACGGAAATGGTTTTTCTCTTTAAAGAAACGTTTTACAGTTGCTTCATCCTCAGCTGTCATAGCTACAACAATATCCCCGTTATTAGCTGTTGCCTTTTGTTTCACAATGACTAAATCCCCATCTAGAATCCCAGCTTCAATCATTGATTCCCCCATAATTTCTAGCATGAACAATTGATCTTCACTTGTGCCGTACGTATCGGGTAATGGGAAGTATTCTTCAATGTTTTCAATAGCTGTAATGGGAGAACCAGCTGTAACCTTCCCGACAAGTGGTACATGAATCACCTGTTGCTTTTGGATGGATTCTTCAGGCTCTAAAATTTCAATTGCACGTGGCTTTGTTGGATCTCGACGAATAAAACCCTTTTGTTCTAATCGAGCCAAATGACCATGAACAGTTGAACTGGAAGCAAGGCCAACTGCTTCACCAATTTCACGTACTGATGGCGGATAGCCCTTAGCTCGTACCTCTTCCTTAATGAAAGCTAAAATGTCCTCTTGTCTTTTCGAAACTTTTTTCATGAGTGCTCACCTCTTTTTTCTAATATCATTCTTCTTATTTGATAGTATAACAGAATGCGAACATGTATGCAAACATAGGTTCGAAAAGTGTTTGACAAAAACGTTTGTTCGCTTTATTATGAGAACATACATTCCGAACAAACATTCTTAAAAGGGGTAATGATTATGACATGGTTTAAAAAAAACACACATATCTCAATTTTATTAGGAGCTTGTCTACTATTTGCAGCATATCTTTACATCACTGATCCTGGAAAAGTTAGTTACGCAGAAATCCAAATCGAACATGGGGATAGCTTGTGGTCGTTAGCGGAGCAATATCGTGGTAAAATGAGTACAGATGATTGGATAAAGCTTGTAAAAACTGAAAATGAACTAGCGGATATTAAAATTGTAGCAGGAAAATCTCTAGTCATTCCTGTCGTGAGTGATCAAGCCAGTCCCATCAATACTATCGAAATTGCGAGAAATGAACAATGATAAATAATCAACTGTCGGCTGTTGTCTATTGTCGTGTAAGTACTGAAAAAGAAACACAAAGTTCCTCATTAGAGCGCCAGCAGGAAGAGTTGTTGCACTATGCTAAAGAGCAAGGCTATGCGGTGAAGGGCGTGTTTAAAGATCAGCATAGTGGCTATGATGTAGAACGTGAAGGCTTACTAGAAATGCTTGATTTCATAAAAGATAAGGACATTAATGCCCTTTTTGTACAAGATGAAACTCGTTTAGGACGAGGCAATGCGAGGATGGCTGTATTGCATTTATTACAAAAATCAGCAACGGATGTTTTTTCTATGCGTGATGCAGGCCCAGTCCAATTAAATGAAATGGACACGATGCTGCTTGAAATTTTAGCGATTGTAGAGGAATATCAGCGTAGAATTCATAATGCTAAAATACGCCGTGGTATGCGACGTGCTGTAGAAAACGGTTATCGTCCTGAAAATAATTTATCGAACCGGGGTAATCCGCAAGGTCAGGAGCGTAAAGATCTACCTGTAGATGAAATTGTGAAGCTACGCAAACGAGGATTTACCTTTGAAGAAATTTCTATAACGCTTAGAGGGTTAGGCTTTGAGGTAAGTAAGGCGACTGTACATCGTCGTTTCCAAGAGCACCAAGAAAGATTAGCAGGAAAATAATATTCCTGCTAATCTTTTTTTCTGTAAAGAGACTATTGAAAGGAAGAAAAGCTTTCGATGATAACATGATTAGGCAGTTGGAATGGGTGCTCTTTATTTATTCGGTCATAAAACATGATGCCATTTAAATGATCGATTTCATGTTGTACAACGATAGCCCCATAGCCATGTAACTGAACAATGATTTCATGTCCATCGATGTCGTAAGCTTTAACTTTAATGCGTTCGTATCTCGGTACAAAACCAGGAACAGGACGATTTACAGATAGACAGCCTTCTCCCTCAGGTAGATAAATCATATTAAGGGAATGACTCATTATTTTAGGGTTAATCAGCATCATTTCTTGGTCATCAAAGAGCACAGCAAACATTCGTTTATCTACGCCAATTTGATTAGCAGAGAGTCCACTTCCAGGGCGAAGCTTATATTTTTTTGCTAGAGTAGGATCTTGGCTATTTTTTAAATATTGTAGCATGGATAAGAGGGTATTTCGGTCCTCTGTGGTCACAGGTATCGCCACTTCTTGAGTTTGTTTTCTTAAAATTGTCGAGTGTTCTTTCACGAAATCCTTCATTGTAATCATATAATTGGGGTGAAATTTAGTCATAGATAAACAACCTCATCAATACGACTATTGAGAACCTTAGCAATCTTAAAAGCTAATTCAAGGGTTGGATCATATTTATCATTTTCAATACTATTAATGGTCTGCCTCACAACCCCACATTCTTTTGCAAGAGCAGCCTGCATTAAAATGGACAAAGAAACACTCAATTCATATTCATTAAATTGTGGGTATAATAACACCGCAGTTTTTTTCATTTCACACACTCCTTACCTTTAGATTGTTCCATTCTTCCTGTAAAATAGCGTAATAGTATTCATCCCACCAATCATCTCCGTGTGATATGCATTTTTTAAAAAATCCTTCTTGGCGCATCCCGATCTTTTCCATGACTCGGTATGAAGCTACATTTTCTGGCTGGCATGTGGCGATAATTCGATGAAGTTTCATTTTAGTAAAGCCATAATTTAATAGGGCATGAGCAGCTTCAGAAGCGTAGCCATGATTATGATAGACAGGATTCAAAACCCATCCAATTTCATAAGTATGGTCACCAAAGTATTTGTGGAAAACAAGATGACCAATGACTCGCTGTTGTTCACGTAAAACAATGGCGAAATGTTTTGCTTGCTCGTTGTTATTCTCTGTTATGAAATTTTGAACTTGTTCTTCATTCAACACACCTTCAGGCATATAGTGCATCACTGTTTTATCGGACATATAGCTATAAACAGCCTGCCAATCTTGTGCTTCAAATGTTCGAATAAGTAGTCTCGGTGTTGTGATGTTCACAATATTTCCTCCTATTATCTATCAAATTTTTCCTTTTATAATTAGTTATACACCTCTAACATCTGGAAGTCATGTAAATAATGGCTAAGAAGTGTTTTTAAGGGTTGGTATAACTGCATTTTAAGGGAAACCGTGCTATACTTTGCATACTGAGGTCATTAAGCTAGGTACTGAAAGGTGTGTAACAATGTTATCAAAGGAAAAAATTAACCGAATTAATGAATTATCTGCTAAAGCGAAAAGCGGACAATTAACAGAGGCAGAGGCAAAGGAGCGAACAGCGCTTCGTAAGGAGTACTTAGATACGTTTAGAGCGACTATGCGAGATACGATTGAAAACGTAAAAGTGGTAGACGCAGAAGGAAATGATGTAACCCCAGAGAAGGTAAAACAAGCGAAAAAAAATAAATTTCTAAATTAATGTGACACAATTCAATAAAGTATGTATGAAAACACAAATAGTATAACAAAAGCATTGTTTTCTAAAGCAATGTTGACTAAACTGTAAAAGAACAATATATAGGACGAGAAAGGATGTCACAATATAATGACTCAACACGCGGATCTTTTAGCAATTAATGCTATCCGAACTTTGTCAATCGATGCTATTGAAAAAGCAAATTCTGGTCACCCAGGTTTACCAATGGGGGCAGCGCCAATGGCTTATACGCTTTGGACAAAACAATTACGCCATAATCCAGCAAATCCAAAATGGTTTAACCGTGATCGTTTTGTACTATCAGCAGGCCATGGTTCAATGCTTTTATACAGCTTACTGCACCTTGGAGGCTATGGTTTACCAATGGAAGAAATTCAAAACTTCCGCCAATGGGATTCATTAACACCAGGACATCCTGAATACGGTCATACAGTAGGGGTAGAGGCAACAACTGGTCCTCTTGGACAAGGAATCGCTATGACTGTTGGTATGGCTATGGCTGAGCGCCATTTAGCTGCTACTTACAATAAACCAGGTCATGACATTGTTGACCACTACACATTTGCGCTATGTGGCGATGGTGACTTAATGGAAGGTGTAGCAGCAGAAGCTATTTCATTAGCTGGTCACTTAAAACTTGAAAAATTAATCGTGCTTTACGATTCTAATGATATTTCTTTAGATGGTGACTTAGAAAAGTCATTCTCAGAAAACGTGCAAAAACGCTTCGAATCTTATGGCTGGAATTACTTAAAAGTGGCAGATGGTACAGATGTAGATGCTGTTAATGCTGCTATTGAGGAAGCGAAAAAATCAACTGGCAAACCAACATTAATTGAAGTGAAAACAGTGATTGGTTTTGGTTCTCCAAATAAATCTGGTAAAGCAGATTCACACGGTGCACCACTTGGTACAGATGAAGTTGTCTTAACGAAAGCTGCTTATGAATGGGCACATGAACCATTCCAAATTCCTGCAGAAGTTTACGATACATTTAATGCGGCTGCTGAAGTGCAAGGAGCACAACCAGAGGAAGCTTGGAATGCTAAATTTGCTGCATACAAAGAAGAATTCCCAGAGTTAGCAGCTCAATTCGAGAAAGCGATGAATGGTGAATTACCAGAGGACTTTGCTTCTGAGTTACCAGTATATGAAGCAGGTAAATCTGTAGCAACTCGTTCTTCTTCAGGCGATGCGATTAATGCTATTGCGAAGAAAACACCTTCATTCTTTGGCGGTTCAGCAGACCTTGCTGGCTCCAATAAAACAACGATGAAGGGTGCTGGAGATTTCTCAGCAGACGACTATGCTGGTCGCAACATCTGGTTCGGTGTTCGTGAATTTGCAATGGGTGCTGCTATGAACGGAATGGCTCTTCACGGTGGTTTAAATGTATTCGGTGGTACATTCTTCGTATTCTCTGATTACGTTCGTCCAGCAATTCGTCTTTCTGCATTAATGGGTCTTCCAGTAACATATGTATTCACACATGATTCGATTGCAGTAGGGGAAGATGGTCCAACACATGAACCAATCGAACACCTTGCATCATTACGTGCAATGCCAAACCTATCTGTTATTCGTCCTGCAGATGCAAATGAATCAGCAGTTGCATGGGAGCTTGCAGTAGCATCAGAAAAATCACCAACTGTTCTAGTATTGTCTCGTCAAAACCTACCTGTTCTTGACGCTTCTATTGAAACAGTACGTGATGGCGTAGCGAAAGGTGCTTACACAGTGTCTCCAGCTACGAAAGAAGTAGCAGATGCTATTTTAATTGCAACTGGCTCTGAGGTTTCGCTTGCTGTTGAAGCACAAAAAGCATTAAAAGCAGACGGCGTAGATGTAGCAGTTGTTTCAATGCCATCTATGGATCGCTTTGAAAAACAAGATGCAGCGTACAAAGAATCTGTACTACCAAAAGCTGTAACAAAACGTCTTGCAATTGAAATGGGCGCATCATTCGGCTGGCATAAATATACTGGCTTTGAAGGCGATGTTCTAGCAATTGATAAGTTCGGTGCATCTGCTCCAGGTGAATTAGTAATGGAAAAATACGGCTTCACTGTTGAAAACGTAGTAGCAAAAGTGAAAGCACTATAATTTACAACCAATACCGCAACACGCAGCGAAATAAACATGAGCTGCGTGTTGCGGTACTTTTTATAGCGTCAAACACAGTAATGTAAAAACTCAAAAAGAAGGGTGAGCGAATGAAGAATTATAGTGTTGTGTTATTTGACTTAGATGGAACATTATCTGATCCCAAAACAGGAATCACTAAATCAGTGCAATATGCTTTACATAAGGCAGGCATCGTGGTGAATGATTTGGATGAACTGGAACCTTTCATCGGACCACCATTACAAGTATCTTTTCGAGAAATCTATGGCTTCAATGATAGACAAATAACGCAAGCAATTAGTGATTACCGCGAACGATTTACGGAAAGGGGAATGTTTGAAAATAAACTCTATGAAGATATTCCAGCTTTGTTAGCTAATTTGAAGCAACAAGGATATATATTGACTATTGCCACTTCAAAACCAACTGTCTTTGCAGAACAAATCGTAAAGTACTTTCAGCTAGAATCCTATTTCGATCTTGTCGTAGGTAGTCACTTAGATGGTTCACGTTCTGCCAAAGGTGAGATTATAGCAGAGGTGATACAACAATTTGCTTCCTATCCAAAGGAGCAATTTATTATGATTGGGGATCGAAAATATGATTTGATCGGCGCTCGTGAAAATCAAATTGATGCCATCGGTGTAACATATGGTTTTGGGTCACTAGAAGAATTAAAAAATGAAAAGCCTACATATATTGTGGATCATGTAAACGACCTCCTAAAATACCTCTAAAAGCACGAAAAAACTGCATGTCAAAATGCAGTTTTTTATGTAGGATTATTTAGCAAGTCCGTTTTGGAATGCGTAGACGACGGCTTGTGTACGATCTTGAACTTCTAGCTTGGCTAAAATATTACTAACATGTGTTTTCACCGTTTTTAGGGCGATATATAGCTCATCAGCGATTTCCTGATTCGCTTTGCCCTGAGCCATCAGCAATAATACTTCCATTTCACGTTCAGTCAATTGTTCGTATAGTGGTGTACTATTGCCATGGCGCATGCGGTGCATCATTTTGGAAGTGACCTCTGGCTCTAGCACCGTTTCGCCACCCATCGTTTTACGAATAGCCTCGGCAATTTGTTTGGCATTTGATGTTTTTAAAATATAGCTTACTGCGCCAGCCTCTAAGGCAGGATAGACTTTATCGTCATCTAAAAAACTAGTCACCATCATGATTTTAGCCTCAGGCCATGCTGCTAATATTTCTACTGTCGCCTCTGCTCCTGTCATAACGGGCATCACATTATCCATTAAAATAATATCAGGCCTTAGCGTTAAGGCACGTTCCACAGCCTCTTTGCCGTTCTCAGCCTCACCTACAACCGTAATATCTGGCTGTGCTGAAAGATAGGCTGAAACACCAATCCGTACCATTTCATGATCATCCACTATGAGCACTTGAATCATCGATATGAACCTCCTCCTTATGTAGTGGAATTTTAACCTCCACAATCGTTCCTTCTTCAGGCACGGACACAATTTTATAGGTGCAGCCAATTTCGACAGCTCGTTCAGCTATATTTTGTAAGCCGTACGACGTCGATTTATCAGCCTCCACATCAAAGCCTAACCCATTATCCTGAATTCGTAAAATAGCTAAGTCGTCTCTTGCCACAAGCAGTAATTCGACCTCACTTGCTTTGGCATGACGAAGCGTATTGGAGAGGGCTTCCTGTGCAATACGAAATAAATGATCTTCCTCTGCTTTTGTTAAGGCCATTTCCTCTAGCTCGTATTCAATATGGAAATAAACTTTTTGCTGAAGCTCAATAATTAATTCCTCTAAGCCTTGTGCCAAAGTTTTATTGTGTAGAGCTACAGGTCGTAGATGTAGCAGTAATGCACGCATTTCTAGCTGTGCCTGCTGAACGATTTTCTCCACCTGTTTTAAGCTAGTAGCATGTTCGTCATTTTCAGTTAATGCGGATAGTAACATAGAGGCAGCAAATAGTTGCTGTGACACAGAGTCATGTAGTTCTCTAGCTAGACGTTGGCGTTCAGCAATAATACGCTCCTGAATAATCTTATCATTGGCCTCAGCCCGTTCATTGGATAAACGCTGTAAACTTTTACGTTGCGTATCGATTAATTCACTCGTTTGGACAAGAGCTTTTTTTAACGATTTCGGAAGAGCTTGTTTTTGAGGAAAAACAAAATCAGGCTCGATTAATTGTTTCACTATACGTGTTGCCTGCGCTTCTCGTGCCCTTGCAGTCATACTGATCCAGCTGGCAAACAGGAAGCTAAGAATAAACAGACTAACTATAATGATGCCACCTAGAGGGATATTATCGTAATTCTGCTGCCACAAGGGCTCCCATGTTTTTTCATCAGGATTGCCCCATAGTGCGACAAGAAGACCGAAAACAGCACTCATTAAAATAAAAAATAATGTAAATAATCTTGAGATAAAGGCAATCATTTTCGTAGCACCTCCAAATCTCCAAGCCAGGTTGCGACATGAATAATCAGTACACGTTTAGCATCCTCAGGGTTGCCATCGGAGAAAGTAATACTTTCATTTAATATACGTTGTGGCCCGACATGTAAGCAGGTAAGCTCACCAAATAACGTCGTATACTGTAAACGGAATGGAATTTCATAAGGAATATAAATTTGAACTTTACCGATACCTTGTCGAATTGTAATTAGACTAGTACCAGCAGGTAAAATCGTTTGCGTTGTATCGATGGTAATATCTCCTGCAAGGCGCTGAATTTGTACATCTTGCCATTTATATGCTTCTGTAGGCGCTGGCATTGTGCCAATTAAGTCATTTTTAATTGTAGGAAGCTTTTCAAAAAGCTCAGCACCAACTACTTTTGGCTCGTTTTCTCTTTGTAAGTATTGATAGAGCATATATAAGAGCATGATGACGATAAATAAACGTAAGCTCCACATCGTGAACAAAGCAATGGCAATAAAGAAAATTCCTGTCCATTTAAAAAATCGAACTTTTTTGGAAAAACTTAAATAAAGAAGTACAGCCCCAATCAATAAACAGAAGGCACCACCGTTATTAAAAATAGTTAGCTCCACGAAGACGAGTAAAAAGAAGCAAAGTACCCAAAATGTGAGCTTATTTGTTGTGAAATTTTGCAAGAGGGTCACCCTTCCTTCTAGAAATTGATGTGAGAAGCTGAACTTCTCTACATGCTTTAATACCTTTCAAGCATTTTTTTCAATGTGTCATTTATTAGTGTGACATCAAGTTTGTTTGGATAGTGAGCAGAGTGTTGTAATGTGATAAACTCCTTGCCATTTGGTGCATCTAAAATCTCGTAATATTGTTTAGATAATTCATAATTTGCCTGTTTATCATATATTCCATGAATAAGATAAACAGGGATTTCTATAGTTTTAACAGTTTCAAAAAAATTAGTAAGGATAATTTCTTTTTTTAATTCCTTGCTTTTGATAAGACTAAATTGGGGACCAGAAATAAATGCATGATAAATATCTTGTAAAGAATAGTCAGGTGATGTGAAAGCCCCTTTGATTAAATTAAAAAGGTTCACCTTTTCTATGGTATCATCAGAATAATTCATTCCTTTATATTGATTGATAAGTTTACTAAACTGGTCTTCATCTTCTTCAAGATAGGGTTTTTTATCAAAACTCTCCAAGATTCTAAGAGTTTTCTCATCGTCAATTGCTTGGGCTTCGTTCTTTAGCCACTCATAACCAAGTTCCTGTCCCTTTGTTGGATTCGTTAATTGCGAAATACCTAGATAAGCGTGAAACTTTTCGGGATA
This sequence comes from Lysinibacillus sp. PWR01, assembly GCF_043359455.1. Classification (NCBI taxonomy): domain Bacteria; kingdom Bacillati; phylum Bacillota; class Bacilli; order Caryophanales; family Bacillaceae; genus Lysinibacillus; species Lysinibacillus sp. PWR01. The sequence continues at coordinate 333,419 of NZ_JBHERJ010000047.1, forward strand.
TTGAGCTATTAATTGTGTTCCGATTACTGTTCCAAAAGATTGCCCAATGATAAAGATCTTTTCCTGTTTGTAATGTACTCTTATAAAATCCACAATACTATTAGCATCCTCAGTGAATTGAGCTAGGTTCATTGTGTTCAATGATAAGTTTTTATTATAACTTTTACCAGAACCACGTTGATCATAAAATACAGCTACGCAATTCTCAGTAATCTCAGGAAACAGTGTTCTAGCACTTACCCCATATGGAAACGGGGAGCCAGGGCCACCATGTAGGAATAAAACAAAAAGGTTTTTCTTTATCTTGCCCTTCTACTAATATAAATTGTTTATCTCCATTTACAGTTATTTCTTTTATTTCACTAATACCACCATTTTCAATAATGGCCGCACTTTGTTGTTTTATCTGCTGTTGAACAATGAAACGATAACACAATAAGCAGATTGTTAGTACAAGGAAAAAAATTAAAGCAAAAAGGCAGATTTTAATCATATGATGAACCCACTTTTTAATTTTCATCTTAGTTAATTCCTTTTCCAGTATAAATCGCTAGTACAATACCCAAATCAAGGTGACTACAAATATCAATAAACCACCAAGGAAAAATGCTATTGCAAAATCTGTTGCATTGAACTTTCTGTGATTTGGAAGAGAAAAGCTCCTATAAACTAGACTACTTTTCTTCAAAGAAATGGGATGCTTCCTAAATAGAGGCATCCCTTATCTCTTTATATTATACCATGTTATTTATTTTCAATTAGCAGTGGTGAGCTATCTTCTACTGCTTTTTTTTCTAATTCTGCGAGTCTTGCCTCAAAAGTTGTTAGCTCATGATCTTTATCGATTTGATAAGCTAATTTATCGATATACGCTTCTAAATCTTCAAAGTTTGTTTTATTGTTTTTTGCAATCATTCCATCCATTTGATGATGGGCGCGAGTTACATTTTCTTTCCCCATCAGCTGTAATTGACGCACTTTCATATCTTTAATTTTATGCTTCATTGTTTCAAATTTACGCTCAAGCTCGAAGTATTCACGTGTACTTGCTTCAATGCTAGCTTGTAATGTAAGGTTACGGGCTGAATAAGCTGTTACTTCATCCGTAGCGAAATCAATTAAGTCCTGCTCTCCGCTCGTTTTTGCTAGTGCCAATTGAGATTCACGTTTCGCTAGTAAATCTGCGTTTTCTTTATATTCTTGCTCTAGCTTTTCTTTTAATTGCCCTTGTCGCTCTAATAATTTGCCTGTTTGTTCTGTTTGTTTTTCTGCTTCACGAATGTATTGATTTAACATCGCAATCGGATTTTTTTGTTCCTTCTTATCAAATAATTGGTGTAAGTCTGCCTCTATTGTATATCTAAAACGTTGAAATAAGTTCATTTAAAATCGCTCCTTTTATTTTGTTAAATTTGACCATTCTTTTTCAAAGTTTGTAAACGGATCTTCTTCTTTTTTTCCTTCAATTGTAGGGATTTTTACATCTTCGCCATTCCATTTTTTATAGATAACATAGATAATGGCGATGGCAGCAAGACCTACCATTGCTGGAATGTTAGACACTGCTGATAGGACACCGATTAGACCAACTGTAAACCAGAAAATTTTACCGAAAGATGACTTACTAGCAATGTAGAAGTGCATGCCCAGTGCTACAAATAATCCAGAGAATAATAACCCCGCCAGTGGTCCAATTAACGCTAGTGCAACACATGCTGCAATGACGCCTCCAGTTAATAAAAGAAATTTTTTCATTTGTTTTAGCTCCTTTCGTTTGTACCTTTATGTTACCTATTTACAAGATTGTCTAAAACGGACTCGAAATTGATTTTGAACTAGGTCTTGAGGCTGAGATTCATCTAAGCAGCCAAAATAGAAGCTTTTTAGCCGTGTTTAATAAGACTTTTTCTTGTTTTTGGAAAAATATTAATTATTTTTGGTTGGAAATACCATTTGTCATAAAGTCATTTATAGACCCGAAACTAGAATTTTTTCGACAAAAATAGAAGAGAGATCCCTCCTTCGTTTGACAAATAAACAAGATTGAATGAGCTATACTTATGAAAAAGAAACTGAGCGAAGGAGGATTTCTGGTGAGAACCTATTCTATATATAAGATAAAAGAAGAGCATTTAACGTTTATTTTTGGCAGAGAGCGTAAGTTGTTAGAGATGATGCAAGGTTGTGAAGATGCCAATGAGAAATCCTTAAAAGAGCTTGCATATATATGTGAATCCGTTCGTTTTGAGGAGATTGCAGCCATGTTAGAGCATCAACTTGATTCCAAATATGCACACCTAGAAAGAGCTCGTAATGCTTTGTTTTTAGAACATCCGATCAAAGGTAAAATGGCTATTTATTTAGTAGATCGTAAAATTTGTGTTTACTGTGAAGGTTCGCGAATGCTAGATTTAGATTTATTTCAAATGCTTGCTAAAATGAGTGAACGTTTTATTGCTTTTAATAAACAGGATAATGAGTGTGGGTGGTTAAAGCCGATGAAGTATACAATGCACTAGGAAAATTCACTACAATATATAGTAACACGCTATTATTTGGTGTATAATGGAGCGTGGAGAGTTTTTCTCGGTATATTGTAGTGGAGGAGGTTGGTTGTATGCCTACATGGGGCTGGATTATTATCGTAATTATCGCATTAGCAGCGGGCGCAGCACTTGGTTTCTATTTCGCTCGTCAAGCTATGATGAAATATTTGAAAGAAAACCCACCTATTAATGAGCAAATGATTCGTATGATGATGGCGCAAATGGGTCGTACGCCGTCTGAAAAGCAAGTACGTCAAATGATGGCGCAAATGAATAAATTCCAGAAGTAATTTGGAATGTTCCGAGCAACTAGTTCAAGCTTAACTAGTTGTTTTTTTATTTTTAATAGTATTTAAATAATTCTTAAAAATCATACAACTCTATCGGGAAACTATGTATAATGGAGTTACTATACGGAAGGGAGTAGTGTATATTGCAAAAAGAAAAAACAAATGTAGAAAGTTTTGATCTAGATCATACAAAAGTAAAGGCACCTTATGTTCGTTTAGCAGGTGTGAAAACGGGCAAAAATGGCGATGAGGTATATAAATACGATATTCGCTTTAAACAGCCAAATAAGGAGCATATGGAAATGCCTGCATTGCATTCTTTGGAGCATTTATCTGCTGACATTATCCGTAATTACTCTGATCATATTGTTGATTTCAGTCCAATGGGTTGTCAAACAGGCTTCTATGTGTCCTTGATCAATCATAATGATTATGAGGATTTATTAGCTATTTTAGAGAACACATTTACAGATGTGACAAAGGCAACCGCAGTGCCTGCCTGCAATGAAGTGCAATGTGGCTGGGCTGCTAGCCATAGTTTAGAAGGGGCCCAAGCATTAGCGAAAGAGTTTTTAGCGAAACGTGATGAATGGCATATTATTTTTGAAGATTAAATAAAATAAAAACCTTGCGAGTAAAATAACGCAAGGTTTTTCATTGCCCTAAAAATGGAATGGAATGACATTCGAAGAAGAGGAATCCCGATTGATTTTTTGATAAATAAAATTGTCTAAAAAATCATGAATTAAATCCTCATATTCATCCATATTTTCATTAAAGGATTGTGCATGTGCCCCCGTATCAAAAAGTTTTAATTTTTTTGGACCGGTTTTTTTATTGTAGAGATCGAGTGACATGGAAGCTGGAATAAACGTATCTGGAATACTATGGATAAAGAGCACAGGTTTTTCAATATGTGTGACGGCTTCGGCAGGTGTTACACTTTTAAATGAGTAACCATCTCGGAGACGAACAAAAAAGTCAGCAAAACGAATAGGAATAATGGAGCCATATTTAAATTCAGTTTTTGCAATTTGTTTGAGTAACATAGAAAAATCAGAGAATGCACAATCTGAGATATAAAAATCAGCTCCATCTTCAACCGTTCCTGCATAGAGGAGCATGGTTGCAGCACCCATCGATTCACCATGAATGCCAAGAATAGCATCCTCGCCAATCATGGCTTTTACTGTTTTCACAACGGCATCAAGATCATTCTTCTCATAGTAGCCATAGCTGGTTGTCTTGCCTCCCGATTCACCGTGGCGACGGTGGTCAAATATAACGGAATTATAGCCAAGTCTTTCAAATAGGCGAGCATATTTCACGGAATTTATTTTATTTTCGGTAACCCCGTGGCAAATGATGATGGTGTTATTGGTTTGCAAAGGCTGAAACATAATGCCTCGAATTGAGTAGCCATTTGGGGAATCAATATTCAGCTCACATTTCAAGTTTTTATTGTACCAAGCCTCATCAAAGCGCTTTGCGGTCGTTTCTCGTTCCCGAATAAATTCAGGGTCTTTTTGTTGGATATACATTAATTTATTGGAAAGCGCAAAGCCGAACAGACCTGTTGCAGCTGCGGCTAGCGTTGTTGTAATACCAGAGAATAAAAGCATCTTCTTTTTCATCATAAAACACCTCCACATGCTGTTTCTTATTTGTAATGTTCCCAACTAAGATTGTTTAAAACACGTCAACATTTTACAATATCTTTGGCAAAACTACGATTATTTCTATTATCGAAAATCGTCATAATATTTGTTAAAATATACATATCTGCTAGTAGCATATGCATGCAGTGTTGATTTTTGAACGGGGAAAAGGGGAGAATGATTATGACAAACGAGGTAGTAATCGTGAGTGCGGTGCGTACAGCTATCGGCTCATTTCAGGGGACATTAAAAGACGTACCAGCGACAACGTTAGGCAGCATTGTCATTAAAGAGGCATTAGCACGTGCTGGCGTAGCAGGGGAACACGTCGATGAGGTCATTATGGGGAATGTTTTAGCGGCTGGACTTGGACAAAATCCAGCTCGTCAAGCAGCAATTAAGGCTGGTTTACCACATGAGGTTTCTGCATTAACAATTAATAAAGTATGTGGATCAGGTTTAAAGGCAGTTCATTTAGCAACACAGGCGATTATAGCGGGAGATGCTGAGATTGTTGTTGCAGGTGGATTTGAAAATATGAGTCAGGCTCCATATGTCTTAAAAAATGCACGAGAAGGCTTCCGAATGGGCGATCAAAAGGTAGTAGATACAATGATTCATGATGGCCTATGGTGTGCTTTTAATGATTATCATATGGGGATTACAGCTGAAAATTTATGTGATATGTACCAAATTTCTCGAGAAGAGCAGGATGCTTTTGCAGCTCGTTCTCAGCAACGTGCAGAGGCAGCGATTGCAGCTGGCAAGTTTGAAGATGAAATCGTCGCTGTCGAAATTCCACAGCGTAAGGGAGAGCCACTTCTTTTCAATCAAGATGAATTCCCACGAGCAGGTGTGACAGCGGAGTCCCTAGCTAAGCTACGACCAGCATTTAAAAAGGATGGCTCTGTCACAGCAGCGAACGCATCTGGTATTAATGATGGTGCGGCAGCGGTAGTGGTGATGTCAAAGGAAAAAGCACAAGAGCTAGGAATTCAACCGATGGCGATTATTACAGCGAATGCTAGTGCTGGTGTAGATCCTGCTATTATGGGGACAGGTCCTGTAAAAGCAGTACAAAAAGCGCTGACAAAGGCCGAGATTACTTTAAACGATATCGATTTAATTGAGGCAAATGAAGCATTTGCAGCACAATCGATTGCTGTAGATCGTGAATTAAGCTTTAATCATGATAAACTAAATGTTAACGGGGGTGCTATTGCTCTTGGTCACCCAATCGGTGCAAGTGGTGCTCGTATTTTGGTAACGCTATTACATGAGATGGAAAAGCGTGATGTGAGCACGGGCTTAGCCACATTATGTATCGGTGGTGGACAAGGCGTAGCAACAGTAGTGAAGCGCCCTTGATGTCAATAAGAAGGTGAATGAAATGGGAAAGAAACGAAAACAGCAACAACATACAGATAATAGCTTAACAGCTAGCCTACCTAAGCAAGAGGCGGTCACATTAGCGGATCAGCTAGGTGGCGATGTGCTAGCAAAATTAAAAGCAGCGAAGCAAGATTTAACTGCGAAAGAGCAGGCAACAGAAGAAGAACGCCAAGCAAAACTAGCTTTTGAACGTAAACAACGTGAAAAAAATAAATCGTTTGAAGAACTACTAAACGAATATGGCGATAAAGGCTCTAAATTTTAAGAAAAAAGCAGTGAATTCACACAGGTGGGTTCACTGTTTTGTCTTTTACAGCATTAAAATTATGTCGTTATAGTCGATATATAAAGAGAGATTTTTGAATTCAATGGAACGGGAGACGCTGCCAATAACATATACCTAATTGTAGTTTAGTATCGATTAAATTATGTTAGGAGAACAACATGGTAGAATTACAGACAGAAAGAATAAGTTTAATTCCTTTAAACGCCAAGTATCTAAAATTACTAATAGAGCATGAGGAGCGAATGGCGGAGGAATTGTCATTGTCTAAAGGTGTAGGGAGTTTAGATTGCGAGCTTAAACAAGCGCTGTATTTTAGACTTTCCAAAGTAGTAGAAGATGAGCAAAACTATCTGTGGCATACGAATTGGTTACTTGTGTTAACAGAAAAAAATTGTGCTGTTGGTGGCATAATGCTAAAAGGTATGCCGAATGAGCAAGAGGAAGTTGTGATTGGGTATTATACTTTTCCTTATTATCAGGGGCAGGGCTATATGACAGAATCAATCATCGCTCTAAAAAACTGGTTACTTCATCAGCCAAATGTAAAATACGTTATTGCAGATACCGAAAAAGATAATGTGGCATCCCATCGAGTTTTAGAAAAAGCAGGAGCTGCCTTGTATAAAGAAACAAACTCCCTCTATTTTTGGAGGTTCCAACTTTGAAATAAATGGCTATGACAAAAGGCTATGATTGTACCTTTTGTCTTTATGTTGTTGAAAAAAGGTAATGTCACAAGAAAAAGATTTTTTAGCAAGGCGTGGGGTTGATTTCCGTTCCGCCAGAGATCTTTCCGTGGGGCGTCCGATGAGCCGCTTCACTGTGACGCTAAATCCCCTAGGAGTGATGCTGGCTCCGCTCAATCAACCATGCTGCAAAAGTGCCACTTCATGGTCCTTCATAGTAGCAGTAGTGAATAAAATATTTCTATTTTTAGAGAGTGGAGAAGGGATTCATCACAACGACCATCAATAAAGTGAGTAGTGAACACCTTCATTTTATTTGTGAAACCTTTGTAAAAAATAGCGCTCTTTTGCGGAACGGCAAACCTTTTTTACTTTAATTTCGATGGATTTTTTGTTATTCAACACAATGAAGACAAAAGGCTAGGATAATGCCTTTTGTCTTTTATTTTTGAGTATTTTTCTCAGTGCTACAGCGAGACTAACAAAAACAATGGCTCCAGCTGTATCGACAAGTACATCCTGAGCACTCATTGTACGACCTGGTGTAAAGCTTTGGCGAAATTCATCAAGCGTAGCAATCACAGCTGTTCCACCAATGGCAATACTTGCTGCAAAACGTCGTTTTCCCCAGGCAAAGTATAGGCCAAGTGCGATACAGCCAAATCCCATGAAGTGTGTCAATTTACGAATTAAAAACTCTACAAATGGAAAATAACCACGTTCTTCAACTGAAACGATGGTTCCCCAATAGGGAATTTTTAAAATAGATAGTTGTTTTTCAAAAGGTTTATTGGCAAGCAAATCTTCTAATTCTGGTAGTATGCTCTGTTGCTCATAGGTCATACTAGAGGAGATTACTAGTACAACTAGACAAATGATAAAAATTAGCCATTTTTTCATCGATGTTCTTGATAAATCTCATTTTTTGTTCGCTCATTCGCTAACTTAAAATCTGTTATGGAATTGATTTTCTCGTAGGCAGCAAGTGTTTGAGCTAGCTGTTGTTGTGAGCTTGCGCCAATGACCGTAGAAGCGATTGTCGGCTCTTTCAGATTAAAAGCGATAGCCAATGCATGCAAATCATCATAGTGTGAAGCTAAGTCTGTTAACGTTGTTGTTAACTCCTCAGCTGTATAGGTGTTAAAACCATTAACCTGTTGTAGACGTTGTTGCCAGCTATTCGTTAATAAGCCCTTTGCCACTGTGCCACGTGTTACAACAGATGCACCTTGACTCGCAATAAACTCAAGCCATTCTTCAGGGCGGCGATCTAGAGCACTATATTGCATCATAACGCTTTTAGCTGAGCTTACAGGTAAAAACCGTTGCAAAACATTTGGACGAATAGAGGAAATGCCATATTCACGAATGAGCCCGTCTTTTTTCAATCCCTCAAAAGTGTCAATAATTCCATCCCAATCATCCTCGATTGTGCCACCGTGTAATTGATATACATCAATATAGTCCGTTCCTAAACGTTGTAAGCTAGCATGGACAGCTTCTTTTATATAGGATGGTGATGCATCCCACTGCCAGCCATCTACACCTTCTACCCAACGATTACCTACTTTTGTTGCTAAGATGACATCATGACGACGTTTACCTAACGTTGTGCCAATAATCTCTTCGTTAGCACCATAATCATATAAATCAGCTGTATCTATATAATTAATACCAGCATCTAGTGCCATATCGACAATGGCAGCTGCTTGTGTTTTATCTGTCGAAAGAGACATGCCTCCTAAACTAATCTCTGAAATAAACAATTCGCTTGTACCAAGCTGTCTTTTTTTCATACGAATGACCTCCTTCGATTTCTCTACTTGTAATGGTACAATGAACATATCTGAAGAACAAGCGAGGTAATCGTCAATGAAAAAGTTTGAGGAAAAAACAACGAAATCGACACCAATCTATGACGGAAGAATAATAAAACTACAAATTGATGATGTTACATTACCAAATGGACAGGTTGCAAAACGTGAAATAATTAAGCACCCAGGTGCCGTAGCAGTGATTGCTGTTACGGACGAGGGGAAACTAGTGTTAGTAGAACAATATCGCAAAGCGCTGGAGCGTTCTATTATTGAAATTCCGGCTGGAAAACTTGAGCCTGGTGAGGAACCTGTGGTGACAGCACGCCGAGAATTAGAGGAAGAAACAGGCTATGGAGCGCATAAACTTACTTTTTTACAAACCTTTGCAACATCACCAGGCTTTGCGGATGAAGTCATTCATTTGTTTGTAGCAAAGGAATTATATACAATAGACAATAAAGCAGATTTAGATGAGGATGAATTTGTCGAACTTTTAGAAGTTTCGTTGGAAGAAGCACAATTAATGGTGGCTGACCAGCGTATATATGATGCTAAAACAGCATTTGCAGTACTGTGGCTGGCTGCAAATTTAGAAAATAATCTTTTAGCATAATAGAGACGGACGAGCATAAGCTGTACAAACCTTGATAGAAAAGGAGCATGTTTATGTCTCGTACGGTGTCTATTTTTTATCACGCTTCCATCATTGCAGTAAGTTTTGTTTGTGGCGTTATTTTCTTTCATATTATTGGTGGACCGAAAGCGGAACCCTTTATTTTATTTATAGAGCCTCGTTTAGCAGATGGGGACAGGCAATCCATTTTTCGTTTAGTGCTGCCTGTCGCTATTTCCATAGGTCTTGTATTATTACTAGCAACACATAGCGTCTTAAAGGTGTTAGTGCGTGTGACCGTAGCCATGCGTGCCACTTTTTTTGGCTTTAGTTCGGTTTTTTTATTACAAAAACTTGAAGCTTTTTGGCTTTATACGATTTGGTGGTTTCCATTTCAGCTCATCTATTGTATATTGTTGCTAGTCCTATGCAATTTACTTGTACCCGCTTGGTCAAAGCGAAAAATCGGGAAACAAGTATCTGGTCGGACAATTTTGTTGAATTTTATCGCATTTTTCATCATAATAGTTGCTGAGTTTATTGTTATTTCATATGTGTTAAAATGATGGATTGAATAGACAAAAATTGTGATCAGATAAAAAAGTAGAAACAGGTTAGAAATCTATTCACTATCTTGTAATAGGATTTACTCCTTTGGTATAATGGAAAGAGTTTAGGGGGGCGTCACATGGAGAGCCGAATTGATCGTATAAAAAAACAGTTGCATAGTGCTAGTTACAAGCTGACGCCGCAGCGAGAAGCGACAGTTGCTGTCTTGCTTGAGCACGAAGAGGACCACCTAAGTGCTGAAGATGTTTATCTTTTGGTAAAGGAAAAAGCACCAGAGATTGGTCTAGCTACTGTTTATAGAACGTTAGAATTATTAACGGAGCTCAAAATTGTCGACAAAATCAACTTTGGCGATGGCGTATCGCGCTATGACTTACGCCAAGAGGGAGCTGCCCATTTCCACCATCATCTTGTTTGTATCGAATGTGGTGCTGTTGATGAAATTCAAGAAGATTTACTTGAAGATGTGGAAGCCGTTGTTGAAAAACGTTGGAACTTTATCATAAAAGATCACCGACTAACTTTCCACGGCATATGCTGGCGCTGTCATGATAAAAACGACGAATCGAATGAAGAAAAATAACAAAAAACTGTCTGTTTTAATCTTTTGTATAGATTGAATCGGGCAGTTTTTTGTTTTTATAAAAATGAAGTACAAATTCTATTATGGTTGGTGGTTTATGTCGAACGGAGGGTGCTTTAGCACATTTCTTAAGGCCATGCTAAAATAGAGAATAATTGACAGTAAGGGGGCGTTGTGATGAATGAATTTCAATATGCAGTAGAGGACTATATCCATTTTATTCAGGTGGAAAGGCAGTTATCTGTTAATACATTAGCATCCTATCGCCGAGATTTAGAAAGCTATGTGCATTTTTTACAGGAAGCAGAGGGTATGGCTAATTTTAGTCGTGTGGAACGGACAACTATATTACGCCATTTAGAGCAATTGCGGGCACAGGGGAAGACAAGTCGTACAGTTGCCCGTCATATTTCATCTATTCGGAGTTTCCACCAATTTTTACTACGAGAAAAGCGTGCAGAAACCGATCCAACAGTTCATTTGGAAATGCCTACAATTGAGCAAAAACTGCCTAATATCTTATCTATCGAAGAAATTGAAGCGTTACTAACAGCTCCGAATCGAAGTAAGCCACAAGGTATACGTGATCTCGCCATGCTGGAGTTATTATATGGGTCTGGTATGCGTATCAGTGAACTCATTGCACTGGATTTAGCTGATATTCATTTAACCATGGGCTTTGTACGTGTATTTGGGAAGGGTGGCAAGGAGCGTATCATTCCACTCGGCAAAAGCGCACTTTCGGCAATAAATGGCTATTTAAACGGTGCTCGTGGTCAATTACAGGGAAAGCACCCCAAAACAGATGCGTTTTTTATTAATCAAAGAGGGAAACGTTTAACAAGGCAGGGTTGTTGGAAATTAATGAAGGAGCATGCATTAAAGGCAGGCATCCAACATGAATTAACACCACATACATTGCGTCATTCCTTTGCCACTCATTTGGTTGAAAATGGAGCCGATTTACGAGCGGTACAGGAGATGCTTGGTCATGCAGATATTTCTACTACGCAGATTTATACACATATTAGCAAAACAAGATTATCTGAGGTCTATAAGCAATTCCATCCACGTGCTTAAAACTTAATAGGAAAAAATTATGTTTCAGTCGGATGTCTGACCTTTATTTTTCGCATTTTTTTGGTAAAATAGAGTCATGAGATTAGGAGGCAACCATTATGAATAAACCATTTAATAAAATCCATGTCGTTGTCATGGACTCCGTAGGTATTGGTGAAGCACCAGACGCTGCCAATTTCGGTGATGTTGGCGCACATACACTAGGACATATCGCTGAAAAAATGAATGGGCTTACAATGCCAGTAATGGAGTCATTTGGTTTAGCGAATATTGAACCATTGCATGGAATACATGCAACTACTGACCCTAAAGCATACTACGGTAAAATGCAAGAAGCATCAGTTGGTAAAGACACGATGACAGGCCATTGGGAAATCATGGGGTTAAATATTGATAAACCATTTAAAGTGTATCCAGATGGGTTTCCAGCGGAGCTAATTGATGAGCTAGAGAAACGTACAGGTCGTAAAGTACTGTGCAATCAGCCAGCAAGTGGTACACAAGTGATTGAAGACTTCGGGAAGGAGCATATGGAAACAGGAGCGATTATTGTCTATACATCAGCCGATCCTGTTTTACAAATTGCGGCTCATGAGGAAATCATTCCACTAGAAGAGTTATATAAAATTTGCGAAATTGCTCGTGAATTAACATTACAGCCTGACTATTTAGTAGGTCGCGTCATCGCCCGACCATTTGTGGGTACGCCTGGAAACTTTACTCGTACATCCAATCGTCATGATTATGCGTTAAAGCCATTTGGTCGTACAACGATGAACGTTTTGAAGGACGCGGGATTAGATGTGATTGCCATTGGAAAAATCTCAGATATTTTCAACGGTGAAGGTGTGACAGATTCTGTCCGTACAAAAAATAATATGGATGGTATGGATCAATTTGCAGAGGTTGTACGTCGTGACTTCCGCGGACTTAGCTTCTTAAATTTAGTGGACTTTGACGCCAATTTCGGCCATCGTCGTGATCCACTAGGCTATGGACAAGCATTACAAGAATTTGATGCACGCCTACCAGAAATTCTAGAAGCCATGTCAGAAGACGATTTATTAATTATTACAGCAGATCACGGCAATGATCCAACCTTCCCAGGGACAGATCATACACGTGAATATGTACCACTAATTGTCTATTCACCACGTTTTAACGGTGGGGCGGAACTTGCGCTTCGTGAAACTTTTGCAGATATTGCAGCAACAGTTGCTGAAAACTTTCATGTAGAAGCACCACCATTCGGTAAAAGTTTCTTACATGATTTGAAATAAGGGGGTTTTTTCGTATGAATATGGTTCAATTGTTTGAAAAGAAAAAACAAGGATTAGAGCTTTCTCAAGCTGAAATTCAGTATTTTGTTGAAGGCTATACGACAGGCTCAATCCCAGATTATCAGGCAAGTTCTTTATTAATGGCGATACGTTTACTGGGCATGTCTGATGATGAGACATTTTATTTAACAAAGGCAATGATCGAATCAGGTGATGTCATTAATTTAACATCTATTGAAGGCTTTAAAATTGATAAACACTCAACAGGAGGAGTTGGTGACAAGGTCACACTTGTTGTCACACCAATTATTGCTGCTCTAGGAATTCCTGTTGCGAAATTTAGCGGTAAAGGTTTAGGGATTACTGGGGGAACAATCGATAAGCTGGAATCCATTCAGGGCTTCAAAACAGAACTTTCATCACAAGAGTTCATTGATAATGTCAATCAGCATAAAATTGCCGTTGCTGGACAAACAGGTAATCTTGTACCAGCCGACAAAAAATTGTATGCATTGCGTGATGTGACAGGTACTGTCGATTCTATTCCATTAATCGCAGCATCAATTATGAGTAAAAAAATTGCAAGTGGTGCCGATGGTATTGTACTTGATGTAAAATGTGGCTCAGGTGCGTTTATGAAGACGCAGGAAGAAGCACAGCGTTTAGCGGATACAATGACGGCCATTGGAGAAAAACTTGGACGTAAAGTCATCGCACATATTAGTGATATGGATAATCCATTAGGGAAAATGATTGGTAATAAGCTTGAGGTTGTCGAGGCATATGCCTTATTAAGTGGACGCTTGGAAGAAACGCATGAGGATTTGGTGGATGAATGTGTTGTCATCTCTTCCTTAATGTACCAAATCGCTGCTGGCGTGAATGAAGCGGAAGCGACTGCTGCGGTGAAGCGAGTACTTGCAGATGGCTCTGCAGCTGCAAAATTCGAGGAGTTTATTGTGGCGCAAGGTGGAGTAGTCTCTGATATTGTTCAAAATGAAACAGCTCATAAAGTAGCAGTGACAGCGGTTACAGGGGGCACTGTGGAAACTATTAATGCCTTATTAGTTGGGGAAGCAAGTGTTAGTCTAGGTGCTGGACGTTTAACGAAGGAATCACAGCTAGATTATGATGCAGGCATTCAGCTTATTGCTAAAAAAGGTGACCATGTTCATACTGGCGATACGATTGCTTATTTATATTCAAATCAACCAATTGATGAAGAAACAATTAATAAAATTCAACAAGCTTATACAATTGCATAAAGATTATTAGCGAGAGCTCTCACTTTAAGAGAGCTCTCGCTTTTTTGTGTTCCATGAATCGCCAAACTTTAGCAATCGATAGCGTTTAGAAATTGTTGATTTATCCCATACTGCACTTAACCTAAAAAGCTATAAGTATGTCGATTAGACACTATTTCGGAAGACTTTGCACTAGTTCTGTCAGCCGCAAGGATTCACCATATTGAATGTGGAATTGCACGAGGAGGAGGCGATGTTCATGCATTATCAATTAGAAATGGTCACAAGAGAGACAGTCGTTATACGTTTGTTTGGGGAGCTCGATCATCATGCCGTTGAACAAATTCGAGCGAAAATTTCTGCAGCAATTTTTCAAGGCACTGTGACGACCATCATTTGGAACTTGGAAGGACTATCTTTCATGGATAGTTCGGGAGTTGGATTAGTGCTTGGTCGTATGCGTGAGTTAGAGGCAGTTGCTGGGCGAACTATATTATTGAATCCATCGCCAACAATGCGAAAAGTATTTCAATTTTCAGGTTTAGGACCGTGGATGATGGATGCAACAGAGGAACAAGCGATTGATCGCGTAAGGGGGATTGTAAATGGATAACGAAATGACATTAACTTTTTTGGCAATTAGTGAAAATGAAGCTTTAGCGCGTGTAGCAGTTACAGGCTTTATTGCACAATTAGACCCAACTATTGATGAACTATCAGAATTTAAAACAGTTGTCTCAGAAGCAGTTTCCAATGCTATTATTCATGGCTATGAAGAAGATGGTAAGGGTGTTGTGACAGTTCATGCTAAACGTGAGGATGATATTGTGACAGTATCTGTCATGGATAAAGGGATAGGAATTGAAGACGTTAGTCGAGCGATGGAGCCATTATTTACAACAAAAAGTATGATGGAGCGTTCGGGTATGGGCTTCACGATTATGGATAGCTTCTCAGATCAGCTGACAGTTATATCAAAATGGCAAGAAGGAACAACTGTAACATTCACGAAGAAATTTTACACAGTTCGCACAGCGGTAATGTGAGGTTAAACCCGTGAAGCCGTTAGAACAGTCGTCCGATAAGCTATTGTCTCAGGAGGAAATGCGTGATTTAATTGCACGCGCACAGCAGGGCGATCATGAGGCTCGTAAACGAATGGTAGAAGGCAATACGAGACTTGTGTGGTCCATTGTTCAACGTTTTACAACGAGAGGTGTTGAGCTTGAGGATTTATTCCAGATTGGCTGCATAGGGCTCATGAAATCTGTGGATAAATTTGATTTAACCTATGATGTGAAATTTTCAACCTATGCTGTACCGATGATCATTGGAGAAATTCAGCGCTTTTTAAGGGATGATGGCATGGTGAAGGTGAGCCGCTCTATTCGTGAGCTCAATTTTAAAATCCGTCATGCTACAGATGAATTTATTAAAAAGAATGAACATCCACCAACCATTCAAGAGCTTGCTCAGGTGCTTGGTGTGACAACAGAGGAAATTGTTACCGCATCCGATGCACTGAGAGACCCTGCCTCTCTTCATGAGCAATTGTATGAGAGTGAAGGGGATTCCATTACACTAATGGATCAAATGAAGGATGAAAAATCGGAGCAACCCTTTGATTACATCCCATTAAAAGAAGTACTAACGAGACTTGAGCCAAGAGAGCAGTCTATCATATATCTTCGCTATTTTTCAGATTGCACGCAAACTGAAATTGCAAATAGATTAGGTATTTCGCAGGTACAGGTTTCCCGTTTAGAGAAAAAAATCCTTGCCCAGCTGAAAAGTTGGATGGCAACAAGTGCAACAGTGGAGCAGGAAGCAATAAAAAAAGACATCTAAGAAAATGGTGACAGCATGACAAATAAATTATTTAACAGCTTAGAAGAAGCCGAAGATTTTCTTATAGAACATTTTGGTGACGGCGAATCATTTGACGTTGGGATTAAACACTTATTTGTCAAAGATTTGCCGGTCCTTTGTGCATATATTAGTGGGCTTGTAGATGGAGAAGCTTTAACACAGTTACTTTCTAGTATGCTCCCAGATGAGGACGTTGAGATTGAAGTGGAGGATGAGAAGGAATACTTTGAGTCCTATTTTAATTTCCATGGACGTTCAGAGGAAACAGAGCGTAAAGCCTATTTACTAGCCATTTTAAGTGGACAGGTCACCTTTATTACCAAAAGTGGCTATTGCTACGTTGCAGAGCTTAGAAACTATCCAGGACGTTCTCCAGAAGAGCCAGATAATGAAAAAGTTATCCGTGGCTCAAGGGATGGCTTTACAGAAGGAATTTCTCAAAATACAGCTTTAATTCGTAGGCGAATTCGCAATAGTAATTTACGTTTCGAGCTACATAAAATATCCAAAATCGGTCAAACCGACGTGGCGATCGCGTTTATGAAGGATGTTGCCAATGAAGATATGCTCGAAAGTTTACGACAGCGTCTTGGACAAATTAATCATGATGGCTTGACGATGGCCGATAAATCATTAGAAGAATGGCTTTTTAAACAAAAGTTCCATCCAGTGCCATTTGTACGTTATACGGAAAGACCTGATATTGCAGCTGCCCATCTACTTGAAGGGCATATAGCTATATTAGTCGATACCTCTCCATCCGTTATTTTAGTGCCTGTTACCATGTTTCATTTATTACAGCATGCGGAGGAATATCGACAGGCGCCAACAGTAGGGACGTTTGTACGTTTAATGCGATATTTTGGCTCCGTTATGGGTTTACTTTTATTGCCATTGTGGTATGTATTTGCAACGAATGAATCCTTACTTCCGGATGCCCTCTCCTTTTTAGGTACGGAGGAGAAATCGCATGTACCATTGTTACTACAAATACTGATTGCAGATATTGGCATCGAGTTTTTGAGGATGGCCGCCATTCATACTCCGTCACCATTATCGACAGCGATGGGATTGGTTGCGGGGGTAATCATTGGTCAAATTGCGATTGATGTTGGATTATTCTCTTCAGAGGTGGTCCTCTATACAGCAGTTGCAGCTATTCTTATTTTCATTATTCCGTCCTATGAGCTCAGTATTTCCATTAAAATTTTTAGGTTACTGTTACTGCTGATGACGGGTCTCTGGGGTGTCAATGGGTTATTTATTGGTTTATTTTTATTGTTTACCTATTTATGTTCATTGCGACCAATGCAGGCACCTTATTTATGGCCGCTTGTTCCATTCTTTCCAACGGCAATGCTTCGTGTCATCATTCGTTTCCCAATGACTTCTGATGCATTAAGACCTTATGTAGTCGCTTCCAAACAGCGAAAAAGATCATAGGAGCCGTTGCACTCGTTTTTTTCATGTGATAAAGTTCACATATAGTATTTTGTGATTTTTGCAAAAATTATTTTCATTCAAGAAAAAGCAAGTATTATACATTTGTTTTTTTATGTTTAATGGAAATAATTTCTTGATGGAATGGCTTTAAATGGTAAAGAATGATTCCACTATCAAGCCGTAAAAATAACAAGATGGAACGATGTGAAAAGGGAGAGATGCACATGCATTTATATGGAACACAAGCGATTTCTGAAGATGGTCATTTAACAATTGGACAGGTAGACACACTAGAGCTAGCAAAAGAGTATGGTACACCACTTTTCGTGTATGATACTGCACTTATTCGTAAGCGTGCACGCAGCTTTATCGATACGTTTAAAAAACTAGGCGTAAAAGCAGAAGTAGCTTATGCTTCAAAAGCATTTGCATGTGTAGCGGTGTATCAATTAGCAGCAGAAGAAAATTTATCATTGGATGTTGTATCTGGTGGGGAGTTATTTACCGCATTAAAGGCAGGTTTCCCTGCAGAGCGCATTCATTTTCATGGTAACAATAAAAGCATTGCTGAAATAGAGCTAGCTTTTGACTCCAAGATTGGATGTATTGTTGTAGATAATTTCTATGAAATACAGCTTTTAAAAGATATTTCGGAGCGCCGTCAGCAAAAAATGCGTATATTATTACGTGTTACACCAGGTGTTGAAGCACATACGCATGATTTCATCACGACAGGTCAAGCAGATTCAAAATTCGGCTTTGACTTAAACAATGGTCAAGCGGATGAAGCATTCCAACAAACATTTAGCCATGAATTTCTAGAGTTACTAGGCTTACATTGTCATATTGGCTCACAAATTTTTGACACTGCTGGTTTTGGCTTAGCTGGAGAAAAATTGATTGACAAAATTTCTGATTGGAACAAGACTCACGGATTTACATGTACTGTGTTAAACTTAGGTGGGGGCTTTGGTATTCGTTATACTGAAGAAGATGCACCGCTTGAACCACAAGTATATGTAGAGGATATGATTACAGTTGTCAAAAATAAAGCAACTGTTCTTGGACTGAAGATGCCGGAAATTTGGATTGAACCAGGTCGATCACTTGTAGGTGATGCAGGAACATCTCTTTATACAATCGGTTCACAAAAAACAGTGCCAGATGTGCGCAAATATATTGCGGTTGATGGCGGTATGAGTGATAATATCCGCCCAGCATTATACGACGCTAAGTATGAGGCAGTCATCGCAAGTAAGGCGAATGAGCCGAAAGATGAACTCTATACAGTTGCTGGTAAATTATGTGAATCTGGCGATAAATTAATTATTGATGCTAAACTACAAGATGCTGCTTCAGGTGATGTGTTAGCCATTTTCTGTACAGGTGCGTATGGTTATTCAATGGCTAGTAACTATAATCGTGTGCCAAGACCTGCTGTTGTATTTGTAGAGGATGGACAGCATCAACTAGCTATTCGCCGCGAAAGTTATGAAGATATTGTGCAAAACGATCTCCCGCTAACTTTAAAAAAGGGTGAGTAAATTTGAGGAAAAATAAGTGGGTATTACTAGCGTCCATTACAACATTTATTTTATTATGGGGCGTAGTCTATTGGGTGTTGGCGTCGAAAGGTATTCTCGGACCTGGTTCGTAAGACAGAAATTGGCTTGCGGTAAAAGTACAAATCGTGTAGGATAGTCAAAGATTATGTACAGCTAGAAAAAGAGGGAATAGACAAATATGTTAATTCGATATAAAAAAGCTTTAGAGAAAATAGCAATGGGGCTACTTTCGTTTATGCCTAACGAAAAAGACGTAAAAAAGCTTACAGAAACCATCCACTCCTATGAAAATGATGATAATTGGGTTTTATACTTATGGAAAAAGAATGATGAATATGTTGGCATAGTAGGGCTTGTTGTTGATGAGCATAATATAGCTACGATCCAGCACGTGTCGGTGATCCCTTCCTATAGGGGCGAGGGTGTAGCAACCGAGATGCTTCAAGAAGTGGCGGAACTTGGCCAATATGAAAGTGTACGTGCTACAGATGAAACACGTAGTTTCGTTCAAAAATGTATTCATTGTACCGATGAAAAAGCAGACGATTAACACCGTCTGCTTTTTCTTTGTTTGCTTTCTTGTCGCTCTGCAAGAATATGTGAGCGATCTCGTAGCATATGTTTATGAAGAAGATAATTTGAGCTGTTCGATGGCAAAAGCTTTATACGTGCTATGGCTAACTCCAGCAAGTGAGGTGAAAGAGGGAGCTGGAAAGTTTGAAAGGACTTGCCCGTTTTTATCGAAGTAAGAGCTATTGTCATTTGTGTTAGGAGTTCATGATAATCAATTTCTTGGAAAAAAATATGCCCTTCATTTACTTGAAAATTATGAAGTGCTTTTTCTAAAATTCGTTTAGCACCAGTATTGTTACCACGTCGCCAATGATAGAAACCTGTTGCCAGCTGTACATAGCCGACAAGTGGATGCATTTTATCACCAGGTGCAATTTCCTTCCAATATTCCTCTAGCACTTCATGGCATTCAAAAAAATCTTGATTGCCATTAAAATAGGCACAGTAATCTATAAATAAAGTATGATGCTGTGGATGCATTTTGGACTCCTTTCCACTATACTAAAAGAACATAGAATCTCAGGGTGGTAAAATAATGTCTTATGAAGTAAAATTAGAAGCCTTTTCAGGGCCTCTTGATTTATTATTGCATTTAATTCACAGATTGGAAATTGATATCTATGATATCCCAATGGCTGAAATTACACAACAATATATCGACCATATACATGCAATGCAAGTACTGGAATTAAATGAAGCAAGTGAATATTTAGTAATGGCAGCAACCTTGCTGGCAATTAAAAGCCGCATGTTATTGCCGATTCACGAAGGAGAGATGGAGGACGCAGAATTAGAAGTGGACGGACCTGACCCTCGTGAAGAACTGGTGCAACGCTTAATCGAATATAAAAAATACAAGGAAGCAGCAAGTAATTTGCAAGAGCTTGAAACAGACAGAGCACAAGTATTTACAAGGCCTCCTGCGGATTTAACAGGATTAGCCTCAGAAGAACAGATGGCTTTATTTGATTTGAATGTGAATATCTATGATATGCTTGGCGCATTTCAAAAATTGATGCGTCGTAAAAAATTAAAGAAACCATTAAAAACAACTGTAGCAAGGCAGGAACGATCAGTAAAAGATCAAATGCGTTCTGTTGTGGATTCTTTACGATTAACAGGTGGACGTGCATCATTTTTCGAGCTTTTTCCCTATGAAGATAAGCCAACACTTATTCTGACGTTTGTATCCCTTCTTGAACTGATGAAACGTCAGATCGTCATCGTAGAGCAAGATGGTAACTTTGAAGAATTAACGGTTACCTTACAGAAGGAGGAATGGGAAGATGACGAAAACATTGATGTTACAGAGTAGAATTGAAGCCTTATTATTTGTTGTGGGAGATGATGGATTAACGATTAAACAACTATCACAACTTTTAGGAGAGCAGGAAGAGTTGATTCTGCAAACAATGAATACATTGAGAGAAACCTATGAAGAAGATTTAGCAAGAGGAATTACGGTGAAAGAAATTGCAGGCGTCTATCAGCTCATTACAAAATCTGAGTTTGCCGATACAATTCAAAGATTAGTAGAAAATCCAACCGCACAATCCTTATCTCAAGCCTCCCTCGAAGTGTTAGCGATAGTTGCATACAAACAGCCCATTACCCGTGTAGCGATAGAAGATTTGCGTGGTGTCAAGTGTGAACGACCAATCCAAACGTTAGTTTCGCGAGGCTTAATTAAAGAGGTAGGACGGTCAGAAGGAACTGGACGTGCCATCTTATATGGAACAACAAAAGAGTTTTTACATTATTTTGGCTTAAATAATATAGAAGAAATGCCTCCTCTACCTGATGAGGACCTTGTTGATACAGAACAAGAAACAGATTTATTTATGACGAAGTTCCAAGAGACTTTTAGCGAGGCAAAATAATGGTAATTAGGTATAATGTGTAGCCTTCAACATAAATTTAAATCTATAATTTCCTATCACATTGAATAAGGAGTGGCTCGTTGCTTCGGTTATTTCGTTTAACACTGTTCATGATCATTGTGTTCATGGTAATGCTTCCTCAAACTAGCTTTGCAAGAGGAGGAAGCGGCTATGCTGTTTTGGATGGCGATACAGGTCGGGTTTTAATAGGGTCCAATAGCGATGAACGATTACCTATTGCTAGCCTAACAAAAATTTGGACAGCACTTGTGGCAATCGAAAATAGTGACTTGCAGGATGAAGTCGTTATATCCCCGAAGGCTGCTATGGCTGAGGGAAGTTCTATTTACCTACAGGCTGGTGAAACAGTAACAGTCGAAACGTTATTGTATGGCTTAATGCTACGGTCAGGCAATGATGCTGCCACAGCTTTAGCCGAACATGTAGGGGGTTCTGTAGAGGGCTTTGTCAAATTAATGAATGAAAGAGCCGTTATTGCAGGTCTTACCAATACCGTCTTTATGAATCCATCTGGTCTCCATCATGATGAGCATTTATCATCAGCGAGAGATACTGCTGAGATGTTAAGACTTGCTTTGCAAAATAAAACGTTTGAGAAAATTGCTTCAACGATTCTTTACCGGGCGAATACAGTAAACGGAATGCTATGGGAAAATAAACACCGTTTATTAAGAGAAGGTTCGGGAATGGCGGCAGATATAGATGATGAGACAGAGCAACCTGTTAGTTCCTTAAAGTCAGCCACTGGTACTGCTTTTGCTGGAAAAACGGGCTTTACCAAGGTTGCTGGACGAACACTTGCAACGGCCTTTCAAAAGGACGGGCAAACCTGCATTGTTGTCACATTAAATGCATCAGATGATTGGAATGTACATCGAGGCTTATCCAATAAAGTGTGGCAAGATTATCGTCTTGAAACAGTAGTGAAGAAGGGTAAATACAATGTCAATAAAAAGTTGGCTATTCGTTTACAAGAGCCCGTTCGCCTACAATTAAATAAAGAGGAAAAAGAACAAGTGCGGCAAGTATTACATGTTTCAAGAAAACGTCAGGAAGCAGTCTTGTCGATCTTTATAGGCGAAGAACGTATTTATGCAATGCCAGTAAAAGTTGAATCAGCGAATCGTTAAAAACGATTTGCTGATTTTTTACATTATTTGATTAATTGATGTTAAATTTGGTAAAATGATAATGAAGGTTGAATTCTTAATTTTCGAAAAAGGGGTGAGGAAATTGAGGAATGCTTCCATGGAAAGTAAAGGTAGACAAATTCAATTTGGGCTAATAATTGTCTTATTCTTATCAAGTTTAATTGTCCCTGTCATTCTACTATATCCAATTCAAGAGATGCTATATCGACCAAAAGAATTTTATTATTTTGCACCTTATTTTAATGCTTATATTATCTTTATGGCCTCTTTATTTGTCATGGCTCTTGTACTACTAATCAATTATTTGATCATACCTGAAACGAAAAAAAGCAAGAATATTCAACGTGGTCTAGTGTCTGCTTCCTTATTAATTGCCTTAGGTTTCATCGCATTAAGCTTTAATACCTATAAATTGATAGATTCAAACGGTATCTATAGGAGTCCAATTTTTAGTTTAAAAGCTGATTTTGTCGGGTGGGAAGAAGTTGTGAAAGTGGAGCAAGTGAATCTAGAAAAAAGTGGTGTGACAAAGCCTGATCATCTGGTTTTTACATTTCAAGATGGTTCCACAATTGAAGAATCTTTGGCAGGCAACATGATACTGGCTAAAAACTATATAGCCAGTGAGTTAAACCAACGTGGCCTAACAATTGAAAATGTATACAAATAAAAGCTGCCGAATGGTAGCTTTTTTGTTGTTAAAATAAAGATTTTACAATCGATTCACATTATTGCTAACTGAGTATACTGCTAGTAAACAAAACAAAATGCAGGTTCAAATGTTAAGAAATTAGCTAATGAGAAATTAGTTGGAATACTCAAATAAAAAATGTGAAATTTGTTTTTCTTTAATAATGTCTAAAAGTATGACATAATTTTCACAGATTAGCGGGAAAAAATAACCCTATTCATTGGATCGAAATCGAATGATGAAGAAAGTGTTATTGTGAAAGAAAACTAGAGGTGAAAAAATGGAAAGATTACAAAAGGTCATTGCCTATGCAGGTGTTGCCTCAAGGCGCAAGGCAGAGCAATTGATTTTAGAAGGCAAAGTTAAAGTAAACGGTGTAGTTGTTCGTGAGTTGGGAACAAAGGTATCTAATTCCGATACAATTGAAGTAGAAGGTGTGAAATTAGAAAAAGAAGATAAGGTATATTACTTACTTTACAAACCACGTGGAACAATTTCTGCTGTAACAGATGATAAAGGACGCAAAACTGTCACAGATTTATTTCATCATATTCCGCAACGTATTTTCCCAGTTGGTCGTCTTGATTATGATACATCTGGATTATTGCTATTGACAAATGATGGAGAATTTTCCTATATGTTGACACATCCGAAGTTTAAAATTGACAAAACATATATCGCTCGTGTCAAAGGTGTGCCAACAATTGAAGGGCTTAAAAAGCTTCAACGAGGGATCAAATTAGAGGATGGTAAGACAGCACCAGCTAAGGTAAATATGACATCCTTTGACGAAAAAGCTGGCAAAGCCATTTGTGAAATCACGATTCATGAAGGCCGTAATCGCCAAGTTCGTCGTATGTTCGAAGCGATTGGGACACCCGTTGTCAAATTAAAACGTGAACGCTTTGCTTTTTTAGATTTATTCGGCCTTTCTCCAGGAGAATACCGTGAATTAACAAAGCATGAAGTCAAGCAACTACGTGTGTTAGCAGAGACAGGAAAGCTGGATTAATGAAATTTGCCAGAAGAAAGTGTGGATACCACAAGAGGTATTTGGATGTTTACACTTTCTTTGTGGTGAAATCGTTCATAAATCATTCATAATTAATAGCTAAGTGTTTTTGTATCATTTTGCTATAATAGGTGAGAATAGTACACCTACTATAGCTGTAACACATTTAATTCGGTATTGTTGACGTCAGTGTGAAAGAAGTTTTTACATACTTATAGACGTATAGAGCATGAAAAAGTTCTATTTGTATCTTCATTATGTAAAAGCATACGCAAGCCGTAATTGATAGGGGGTTTATTAACTTGGAGAAAAAGAAAAAACGTCTTGTACTGCGAACGGTCATTTTAGCTGTGTTAGCATTGGCAATCGGGTACACAGTATATGGAACAGCAACAAAGGAGAAAGTAGAGTTAGTAGCAGTGGGCTCTAAAGCACCTGACTTCACGTTAGTAGATTTAAACGGTGAAAAGCATAAATTGTCGGATTATAAAGGACAAGGGGTATTTTTAAACTTCTGGGGAACTTGGTGTAAGCCTTGTGAGAAGGAAATGCCTGCGATGGACAATCAGTATCAAGAGTATAAAGATCAGGGTGTACAAACATTAGCGGTCAATATTGCTCAAACAGATTTTGAAGTACAGAATTTTGTCGATCGATATGAGTTGTCATTTCCTGTAGTTATCGACAAAACAAAAAGTGTGATGACTGCTTATAATGTAGGTCAATTACCTGCGACAGTGCTAGTTGATCCAGAAGGCAAAGTAGCCAAAATTATTACAGGTGAAATGACGGAGGAAAATATTGCTTCGTACATGGAATTAGTGAAGCCAGATAAGGAGTAAATGACGATGGAAAAAATCATTTGTGCTTGTGGTCATAGTAATCCATACGGCACGAAGCTTTGTGAGAAATGTGGTCGTCCTTTAACCGAAGAAGAAAAACAAAATAAGGTTGTTGATATGCGCTATGATGGTATGGCCATTCGCTCCAAAACATATAACAAATCTTTCATCGATAAAATATGGAATTTCTTCTCGAGTGTTAAAGTAGGTATATCCTTAATTATTATCACATTAATTGCTGCTTCAATCGGAACATTACTACCGCAAGAGTTTTACGTAAAAGCTTCTGATATGGAGAAAGGAGCTTATTACGCAGACGTATATGGTACATTCGGAAAAATCTATTATACGTTGGGGCTTTCAGATTTATATAGCTCATGGTGGTTCCAAATTTTAGTTGGTATGCTAGCAGTATCGATTATTGTGGCAAGTCTTGACCGAGGCATTCCGCTTTATAAATCATTAAAGAATCAACGTGTTAAAAGACATGAAAGCTTTATGAAGCGTCAGCGCATTGTTGCAGAAGGACAAGTGACGGCGAGTGCGGATGAAACGCTTGATAAAGTGGCTCAAAAAATGACTGAGATGAAGTATTCTGTTCGTCGAGATGGTAGCGCTCTCTTAGCTGAAAAAGGACGCTTCTCTCGTTACGGCCCGTACATAAACCATGTAGGTCTCATCATTTTTTTAGGTGGGGTCATGCTACGTCTAATTCCAGGATTCTATGTGGATGAATCGATATGGGTGCGTGAAGGTGAAACACGAGCGATCAGTGGGATGGAAGGTTATTTCATTGAAAACCGTGACTTTATTTTAGAAACACATGATAATACACCTCAAGGAGAGCAAGTTAAACAGGGTGTGAATGTAGTAGCTAAAAACTTCCAGACCGATATTACACTGTACAAGCAGCCTAAAGACGCATTACCAGGGGATACGGAAAATCTAGAAAAAGTAAAAGACTATTCCATTCGTGTAAACCACCCTTTGAAAGAAGATGGCTTTGCTCTTTACCAGATGGATTATCGTCTAAATGAATTAAAACAAATGAATTTTGAATTAATTAATAAGACGACGGAGAAATCATTAGGTAAGGTAGAGATTGATTTAACAAACCCTAAAAAAGAATATGATTTAGGCAATGGTTCATCCGTTCAAATACTAGTGTATACACCAGATTTTGATGGGTTTGAAAATGGTGAGCCACAAACAAAAACATCCATTCCAAATAATCCCGCATTTTTATTTAAAATGACAACACCAGAAACACCAGAAGGAGAAGTAAGCTTTGTTGAAATTATGCAACCTCCTTTAGAACCACTTGGTGAAAATAAATACAGAATGAAGTTTGCTAGTGCAGAAATGCGTGACATGTCAGGTATTACGGTACGTAAAGATAGTACCATCCCTATTCTGTTTGTTGGGGGTGTCATCTTTATGATCGGTGTTGCGATTGGCTCTTATTGGAATCATCGTCGTTTATGGCTGCAAGTGGAACCAGACGGCCGTGTGTTAATGGCTGCCCATGTCAATAAAAATATGTTCAGCATGAAAAAGGATTTAGATGCTGTCACAACATTTGCTGCATTGCCTCCGTATACAGATCAGTTAGAGAAAGATGAGGCTGGCGAAGAGTCCACAAATGTTGGCATTAAAGAAAAGGAAGGTGACAACACCTTATGAGTTTGATTGATATAAGTGGAAACTTATTATTTGTAGCATTTATTGCTTATTTAGTTGCGACACTATTATTTGGTGGTTCAATTAAGCAAGCTAATGCTACTGGTAAGAATACTGGCAAATGGGGCCAGCTTGCCATTGTGGTTACCATTATTGGTTTCCTATCACAGCTTGGCTATTTTATTACGCGTTGGATCTATACTGGACATGCGCCAGTAAGTAATATGTTTGAATTTACGACTGCCTTCGGTATGTTCATTGTCGGCGCGTTTATCTTAATTTATTTTATTTATCGTTTGACTGCACTCGGATTAGTGGCATTGCCTGTAGCGCTTTTAATTATCGCTTATGCAGCAATGTTCCCGAAAGAAGTAAGTCCATTAGTGCCGTCGTTACAAAGTTATTGGTTAACGATTCATGTTATTACAGCAGCATTAGGGCAATCTATTTTAGCTATTAGTGCTGTGGCAGGACTTATTTACTTATTAAAAGTAGTAGATTTAACGAAGCGTTCTAAACAACGTTTTTGGTTAGAGGCTGTGATGTACTGTCTTGTAGTAGTTATTGGGTTTGTTGCGGTAACATCTACATTTAGTGCTATGGATTATGAGTCTAGCTATAATTATGTGGATAAAGAAGGAACTACTCGTAAAATTATTTACAATTTACCTCCGATTTTCGGTATGAATGAATATGAAGTGGTTGAAGAACATGGCATGTCACCATTAGTAGAAATGCCAGCATTAATTAATGCTAAAAAATTAACAACTGTTTTTTGGTCATTAATGGTAGGATCTATTTTGTATTTATTAATTCGTTTAATCGCTCGCCGTCGAATTAGTGCCATTTTCCAACCACTAGTTAAACGTGTCAATTTACAATTACTTGATGAAATTGGTTATCGTTCAGTGTTGATTGGTTTCCCTGTATTCTCCCTAGGTGCTTTAATCTTTGCGATGATTTGGGCACAAATTGCTTGGAGTCGATTCTGGGGTTGGGATCCAAAAGAAGTATGGGCTCTTATTACATGGTTATTCTATGCAGCATTCCTGCATTTACGTTTATCAAAAGGCTGGGAAGGTCGAAAATCTGCTTGGTTAGCATTAATTGGTTTCGGAATTATTTTATTCAACCTAATTGCTGTTAACTTAATCCTTGCAGGTTTACACTCCTACGCGTAACCTGTGAAACAACAAGCCTTTTCGCTGTAGCGAAGAGGCTTTCTTTTCTTTTCAATATGTGTCACAGCATGTACAATAGAAGGTAGAGAAAGATTGGAAGAGAGGGATCGTGAAAGTGTCAGAAAATATTTCAGTATTAGTAGTAGACGACGAGGATCGTATTCGCCGCTTATTAAAAATGTATCTAGAGCGAGAAGGATACCTTGTTGACGAGGCAGAAAATGGTGAACAAGCGATCGAGAAATCTTTAGAAAAAGAGTATCACTGTATTTTACTTGATATTATGATGCCTGAAAAAGATGGGCTAGAAGTGTGTGCGGAAATTCGAGAACGCGCAGCAACACCGATTATTTTATTAACTGCAAAAGGCGAAGAAGCGAATCGTGTACAAGGCTTTGAGCTTGGCGCAGATGACTATATTGTAAAACCATTTAGTCCTCGTGAGGTTGTTTTACGTGTGAAGGCTATTTTACGCCGTTCACAAGCTTTCTCACCAACGACGAATGCATCCTCTTCAAAAGATTTGGTGGTGTTCCAGCATTTAATGATTGATCACGACGCACACCGTGTAACAGCAGAGGGGATTGAGGTCAATTTAACACCAAAAGAGTATGAATTACTGTACTTTTTAGCGAAATCGCCAGACAAAGTATTTGACCGTGAACAACTACTAAAAGAAGTATGGCATTATGACTTCTTTGGTGATTTACGTACAGTGGATACACATGTAAAACGGTTACGTGAAAAGCTCAACCGAGTTTCTGAAAACGCTGCTAAAATGATTGTGACAGTTTGGGGCGTTGGATACAAATTTGAGGTTGTCAATGAATAGAATATGGAATAGTGTTGTCGGGAAGCTATGGGTAACCATATTGCTTCTCGTTTCATTTGTATTATTTGTTTTCACGGTATTAATGCTTGAATTTCTTCAAAATTATCATATGCAGCAAGCAGAAATTTCATTGCGTCAGACAGCTGCAACAGTGGCAAGTATAGTAGATGACAATGAAACAGCAGAATCTACTTCGGAATTATTAAAAGATATTTTACCTACAGGGACCAATGCATTGATCGCGATAAGCCATGTTGAAGTATCCTTTGCAATGCAGGAGGGTGTCAACAAAAAAGAAATACAAGATACTATTTTAGCCAATAAATCTTTTCATGAAGTGTTTCAATCAGATGAACCCATTATTAAAGAAATGATGATGCCTTCTTCTACTGATCAAGAAAAGATGGAATCGTATGTCGTACTTGGTTTCCCCCTAAATGTTGAAAATGCAGTACATGGAGCTGTCTTCATCTATCAAAGCCCAGATGCGCTACATAAAACGTCTAAGGAAACAACGAAAATTGTCTTTTTAGCTGCCTTCATAGCATTTGTGCTGACGACATTCTTCGCATTTTTCCTTTCTTCACGTATTACTTCGCCATTAAGAAAAATGCGTGAGTTGGCTTTTGAAATTGCGAAAGGAAATTTTGAAGCGAAAATGCCTACAACGCAAAATGATGAAATTGGTCAACTTGCCGTTGCCTTCAACCAAATGGGTCGTCAATTAAAGCACAATTTAGAGGTTATCAATCAAGAAAACGAACAGCTTTCGAATATTTTGACATCTATGACAGATGCAGTGATTACCTTTAACCGTGATCGTACAATATTATTAAGTAACCCACCAGCAGAACGTTTAATGCAAAAGTGGTTTGTGAATAAAGGCTCGCAAAGTGCAAAGCCTATCCCCCCAGAGCTGTATCATATGCTTGATCATGTGCTGATGTTTGAGGATAAACTAGAAGAGGAAATTGAAATGGATGGCAACTACTATACATTTACGATTAGTCCTCTTTATAGTGGTGAAATGATACGTGGGGCTGTGGCTGTTATTCGTGATATGACTGAACAACATCGCTTAGAAAAACTAAGATCCGATTTTATCGCCAATGTTTCTCACGAACTACGGACACCGATTGCCATGCTACAAGGTTACTCTGAAGCATTAATGGACGATGATTTTATTCAGGATCAGGAAGAGCGTAATGAGATTACCAAAATTATTTATGATGAATCGAAGCGAATGGGTCGCCTTGTGACAGATCTATTAGATTTGGCACGCATGGAATCAGGGCATATGACGCTTTATAAAGATGAATTACCGATCAATTCGACATTCGAGCGTATTACACAAAAATTTGCTCAGGTAGCAAAGGAAAAGCACGTTCGTCTGCAATTTGACAGTGAATTTAATGACGAGGCCATGATTAATATTGATGAGGATCGGATTGAACAAGTGCTTACAAATTTAGTCGATAATGCACTTAGACATACAGATGAAGGGTCTGTGACTGTAAAAATCGAGCAGGAGCCGACATTTGCTAAAATATCTGTTCAAGATACAGGGCATGGCATTCCTCAGGATGACTTACCATATGTCTTTGAACGCTTTTACAAAGCCGATAAGGCACGTACCCGTTCCAAAGGTGGAACTGGTCTCGGCTTAGCCATTGCTAGAAATATTGTGAAGGCACACTCAGGTAATATTATGGTAGACAGTGTGCTGAAAGAGGGTACGACCTTCACGTTTTATTTACCGTTCGATTAATAACATGTATTGCTATTAATTGGCTGTAACTTCTATGAATGTAAGACGACAAATATTATAGAACGGGGGTGGAGTGCTTTGAATGACTCCGTGTTCCATCGACTATACGATGCATATCACCAAGACGTGTTTCAGTTTTTAATATATTTAGTAAAAAACCGTACACTTGCCGAAGATTTAGCACATGAAGTTTATGTACGAGTGTTGCGCTCATATGATCAATTTGCAGGGAATAGTAGTGAGAAAACATGGCTATTTGCTATTGCCAAAAATGTAGCGATTGATCATTTTAGAAAGCAAGCTGTACGCCAAAAGCATTCACATGATTTCTTTGACTGGGAAACGGAACAGCTCCATTCAACCACACCATCACCGGAAGATATGCTACAGGCCAGTGATGAATTTATGCAGGTAGAATCAGCACTTGAAAACTGTACAGGCGACCAAAAAATGGTCATTATAATGCGCTATTTTCAGGACTTATCGATCGCAGAAACAGCGCAAATACTAGATTGGACAGAAGCTAAGGTAAAAACGACCCAGCATCGAGCCATTAAATTTTTAAGGCAACAGCTACAGCCGATTAGAGAACAGGAGGCGAAACGGCAATGACGCATAAGCCATTTGATGATGAACAGCTTGAATATGTATTGAACAATGCCCCTAAGCTTTCTGACCACCGTTCAAAAGAAGAAATATTAAATCGGTTAATGGCAGATGCTCGCTTGCAGGATAATAGTCACCTTCAAGAAGCGATACAACAACCTATAGTGAATGAAGAAGCACGACAAGAAAGTAAACCTTTGAGCCAAGATGAACGACCATCACGATCTAAGTTCCGAAAAATGCCGATTTTTACGAGTGTAGCAGCAGTTTTCGCGCTAACGGTACTCGTTGGCTCCATGTTCATGAATAATGACGCTAGCCAAAAAGATCTAGCTAGTACTCCAGAAACGGCTAATTACGCTACTTTACAGGAAGATCGTTCTGCTAAAGACGCTGCTACGCAGGATGAAGCGCTTCAATCCAGTATTGTATCGGAGCATGAGCGCATGTTATCTTTACGGTCATCTGTCTATGAGGAAGATGTGAAAGATGCTGTCGTTTTCCGTATTGGTTTAGCAGGACGTGATGCGGAAAGTGTTCCAATGACATATGTGATACCAAATGAGCGTGTAGCAACTGATTTTGGAACAGAAAAACCTTCTACCTTACAGATGTATGAGAAATACGCTCCTCAAATTGATGAAGAAGCCAAAGGTTTTACAGATTATCATCCTTTTAAAGGTGAACTGAAGGAGAAGGAAGACAAGCTTGTCCACGTTTTACCAAAGGACAATGACTATGATGTTGCTTCAGCTACCGTCAATGAGTACAAAGGAACTTTGGAAGATACATTCTCAGATTCTGAATATACGGAAGTGGAGATTCAAAATGAAGATGGCACACCTTATGAGTTTTCTCAAGAGGGCGAGCCAAGCCAAGCTATGTCATTAACAAACGCCAAACATTTTAATTATTATTTATACCAAGATGGTAATGGTGCGGAATATCTGTCACCAGATTTCCGTCAAACATTTGTAAATGTTACAGAGGCACTTACACTCATGAAAAACAAAAATGATGATGTTTATGTAACAGTTGTTCCTGAAAACGTGACTTATACCGTGAAAGAGGAAGCGGAAGGTGTCGTCGTTACATTTGATATCCCCTTAGATTTAGCATCGATGGAGCCAATCCGCGCCACGCAATTGATTGAGGCCATGATGTTAACTGCCGCTGGCTTTGGCCAACAATTACGCTTAGATAATGTGGTCCAAGAAAGCTGGGAAGGATTCGATTTGAAAACGTATTTGCCAAAGCCTGTGGGGCCAAATAAACAATATATGCCTTAGTCAAAAATGGAGCATTCCTGTAGCATGGAATGCTCCATTTTTATAATACATACAAATCTAATCGGATTTTTTTAAGCAGAACTATTTACTTTTTCTTGATAATTAATTATAGTAAGGTTGTAGTATAAAATAATATGATTCATCTTCGGGGCAGGGTGAAAATCCCGACCGGCGGTAATAGAGTGGTAAACCGTTAATGTTTTTCATTAACTCGAATGGTTTATGCTACACTCTTCAGCCCGCGACCTGTGCAAATTTATTTGCATGGCTGACTTGGTGTGATTCCAAGGCCGACAGTTAAAGTCTGGATGGGAGAAGATGGAGGTACGATCGTCATTCATTGTTATGAAGTGAACTATAGCCGAGCGCTTTTTTGTAGGGCTTTTTAAACAGTGCTCAAAAAATAGTTTATATTGACGCTTATTCGTCATGCCTTTCTCCCTTGTGCTTTTTCATGCATAAGGGTTTTTTCATGCTAACAATTGAAAGATCGTCACCTTTCTTCTTGCGAGATTGAATCAGCAAAGAGGAGAGAGTTTTCTATGAAGAAGAATGTTAAACTTCAATCGTTTATTACGATTGGTATGCTGAGCAGTATTTCGTTTTTATTAATGCTTTTTAATTTCCCAATTCCGCCGTTCCCAGCATTTTTGGAAGTGGACTTTAGTGATATGCCTGCATTAATAGCAGCCATCACAATGGGGCCTGTAGCTGGTATTTTAGTAGAGTTATTTAAAAATGTATTGGATTGGATTTTCTCAGGAACGCCAACAGGTGTGCCAGTAGGTCATATTGCTAACTTTACAACAGGTATTTTATTTATTTTACCAGTAAGCTTTATTTTTAATCGCTTTAAAACAATTGCTGGTCTTGTTGGAGGTTTAGCAACAGGTACAGTCGTAATGGCAGTAGGCATGAGTATTTTAAACTATGTAGTATTTTTACCGATGTACACATACTTCTTAGGAATGGAACCTGTTGTAGGTGACTCACTTTATAAAATGATTGTCGCTGGGATTTTACCATTTAACATTGTGAAAGGTATTTTATTAACGGCTATTATGGCGTTTTTATTTACTACAATGCGCAAATGGATCGACCGTCAGCGTTCTATCTATATATCAAAATAATATACGCTAACCTCGGGTGAATATACCCGAGGTTTTTTGTTGAAGAAATGATGGATAGGGTTTAAGGTGTAACGGATAAATTACTAAAAGGAACGGATAGAAAGGCAAAACTAACGGATAAACATAGAAAAAAGTAATGGAGTAAGCTAGCTATCTAGTACTTTATCATTATGACCTAGTCGAAAGCTATATTTTCATGTAAAATAGGGAAGAGTTTAGAATGTTTGAGGAGTTTGAAGAGATGAGTGAACAAAAGGGACAGTGGTCTAGTAAATTAGGATTTATTCTAGCATCAGCGGGTGCTGCAATTGGACTAGGGGCAATTTGGAAACTACCCTATGTAACGGGACAAAGTGGTGGAGGAGCGTTTTTCCTAATCTTTGTGTTATTTACCTTATTAATAGGGTTACCAATGCTATTGTCCGAGTATGTTTTGGGACGTGGTACACAATCGGAGGCTGTAACGGCATATAAAAAAATCGCTCCGACAAAGCCAGGCTGGGCTTGGATTGGTCGAATGGGTGTACTAGGTTGTTTTTTATTATTAACTTTTTATAGTGTAGTTGGAGGTTGGATCTTTATTTATAGCGGGCTCGGTGTTGCTGGCGCTGTAATCGATCCAGCAGTAGATCCAGCTGAGCTATTTGGAAAAATTATAGGTACGCCTTGGATTACGCTAGTTGGTTTAGTGTTGTTTACATTAGCCAATGTACTTGTGATTTCGTTAGGTGTACAAAATGGGATCGAAAAGGCCAATAAATGGATGATGCCGCTACTCTTTATAATGTTCATTGTCCTTGTTGTGCGCGCTGTTACATTGGATGGGGCAATGGAGGGCGTAAAATTCTTCTTATGGCCTGATTTCTCGAATATTACTGGAAAGGCATTATTAGAAGCGCTGGGGCAATCGTTCTTTGGGTTAGCAGTAGGATTCTCTTGTCTTGTTACATATAGTTCCTATCTAAAAAAAGATGTAAGTCTGCCCAATTCAGCAGGTTCTGTT
The DNA here is from genome assembly GCF_043359455.1 of Lysinibacillus sp. PWR01. Lineage (NCBI taxonomy): Bacteria > Bacillati > Bacillota > Bacilli > Caryophanales > Bacillaceae > Lysinibacillus > Lysinibacillus sp. PWR01. Next base: position 368,000 of record NZ_JBHERJ010000047.1, read on the forward strand.
GTGCTGTTAACTGTGCTAGTTTCATTTTTAGCAGGATTAGCGATTTTCCCTGTTGTGTTCGCCTTTGATTTAGAGCCAGCAGCGGGTCCAGGTTTGCTATTTATGGTGCTACCAACAGCTTTCAGTCAAATGCCATTCGGTGAAGTATTTTTAGCGATGTTTTTATTACTATTTTTATTTGCTACATTAACGTCATCATTTAGTTTATATGAAATTATTGTCGCGGCATTTATGGAACATAGTCAGAAATCCCGTCCAATGTGGACACTTTTACTTGGTATAGTCGTATTTATTGCAGCTATTCCAGCAGCACTTTCTTCTAGTGTTTTATCGGATGTAACGATTTTTGAGAAAAGTATTTTTGATGCAACTGATTTTCTAGTGTCAAACATCATGCTTCCATTAGGAAATTTATTCATTGCTATCTTTATTGCCCATGTAGTGGATAAAGAATTTGTGAAAAGAGAGTTGTTAATGGGTAGTCAAATGGGACAAGGCTATTATTCGTCATATCGTATGTTAATGTTAGTTGTCGTACCGATTATCATTCTTGTCGTGTTTGTTAATATGCTACTGCAATATTAAAGAAAAGGTGTATTCCATCTAATAGGAATACACCTTTCATGTTGTTGAAAAAAGATAATGTCAACGGCAGAAAAAGCAACTT